>CAYHNK010000073.1:0-16578 GCA_964357695.1 uncultured Bdellovibrionales bacterium
GGCTCTCGGCACGGCCGCGCGAGATGAGCTGCGGCAGTGGGCCGTAGCCGTGGCGGTTTTGTGCGATGAGAGCTACGGATGGCGAAGTCATGCGCTGTCGTCCCGCAGGGGGGCCCGCGACAGTCATTTGCGCCCCGACGATCAACTGGACGCCGAGCTCTTTGGCGCGCTCGTGCGCTTCGACGATGCCGTAGAGACCATCCCGATCGGTGAGCGCGAGGGCGGGCAGACCCAGGGCGTGCGCCTTCTCAACGAGCTCTGCGGGGTGGCTCGCGCCTTCGAGGAAGCTGAAGCAGGATTTGACCCACAGTGGCACGTAGCTATTCGACGAGGCCATGCTGCATCCACTGGCGTCGGCGGTGGTCGTAGTAGATCCACAGTAAGACGCCTTCAGGGGTCTCGGCAAAATAGTAGTCGCGCACAACGAGCCGTCGCCACCAGCCGCCCGAGAGGCGCTCGGGGCCAATGAGTGCGGCGATGGCGTTGTGCGTGCGAGGTGGTGCGAGGCGTTTGGGCGTAGCGAGCAGGCGGCGCACGAGAGGTGGGGCAGCGGTAGGAGTGGCAGGCATTTGTGGTAGGACCAAGCGGCTCGTCTCCTCCCAGGCAAAGCTTGCCTCCGGTAGGTGAGCGCTGCGAAGTCGCGCGCGGGTGACGGCGGCATCTCCGAATGCGGCTTTGAGACGCGCGAGAGCCCGGGCACCGGCCTCAAGGTCGCGAGCGTGAGCGAGTGCGAGCAGCTCGAGCTGCTCGGGTCGTGGCAAGAGACTCTCGAGAGTAAGCACGAGCTCGGTGACGGCGGCACCAAGGTCGTGGCGCTCAAGGCGCAGCCGTATGAGCTCCAAGAGGCGCAAGGCGTCGCGGGTGGGGGCGGCACTCTCGAGACGGATCTCCTGGGGCGTTGTCTTCTCGCGACGCAAGAGCAGCACCAAGGCGACAACGGACTCGCCGCGCGCGGCCAGCTCGGCGAGCAGCGGGTGCAAGAGGCGCTTGACGGCGAACAAGAGGCGCGTGCGGTCTTGCTCCGGGGGCTCGAGCTGGAGCGCGGCGCGATGGGGCAAAACCGGCCATTGCGGACGCAGCGGTAGCGCGTGATGCCCGCTCAGCTCGGCGTGCAGCGCCGCGACCTCGGCGCCATAGCGCAGACGTAGCTCGCTGTTGGGGAGTAGCTCGAGATCGCCGAGGGTGCGCAGACCCAAGAGTCCGAGCTCGCGCCGCAGCCACGATGGTAGCTCGACGTAGGTGAGGGGCACTTCGGCGGCGAGGCGACGCTCGCGCTCCGGATCGGAGAAGACGAGCAGACCCGTGCGACTGAGTGCCAGCGCGCGCAGGCGATGGCGCGCAAAGCCGATGACGAGCGTCGTGTCATAGTGGGCACGAGCGAATGTGCGCTGGAGCAGCTCGCCCCAGTGGCGCAGATTGCCGTAGAGGCTGCGCAGGCCTTGGGCATCGAGCCAAAAGAGACCGGGGGGATCCTCTGCCTGCTCGACCCGTGGCGAAAAACCGCGCAGCAGCCCGATGATCTCGGTCTGCGCGGTGGCAACTTCAGGGGTCGTGACGACGCCGGCGCGCAGTGTGGGGGCGATGCTCTGGGCCTCTCCGAGTCGCAGGCCGGGGAGCAGGCCGGCAGCGCGGGCGGCGCTGTTGACTGAGAGCAGGAGGGCCTGGGCCCGCTCGCTGTCGACCACCGCACTAGGGCCGTCTTGCCGGCGCGGTTCCCGGCGCGCGAGGAGCTGCAGCGGGAGAGCAATGACGTGCAGCGCGGCCAGCATGGATCACAAGAGGCCCCAGGGACCGCGGTAGTGCTCGGCCCCGATCTCGGCGTCGAGACCGAGCTTGTCTTTGAGTAGGGTAGGGGTCACGACGAAGTGACCGGGAGCCAAGCGTTGTCGTTTGGGCAAGAGCCGTAGGCTCACAAGGGTGCCGAGGGATGGGGTTTCGGCGCCGCTCGCGGTAACGAGTAGCACGCGGCTCCTGTGCTCGCGGGCGAGAGCTGCGAGGCGATTGAGCCAGGCCTCGCCACGCGGGGGGCTGCTCGCGCTCAGGTCGAGGACGAGGAGTCCCAAGGCGCCGGAACGCATGAGGATCTCCGCGGCCTTGGTGAGACCGATGGCGCCACCCTCGGGGGGGATGTGGATGACGAGCAGACTTGCGAGATCGACGCCGCTGTCGTGCAAATCGGGGGGATAGAGCCCGCCGCCGCGTGGCTGTACCCAGGCGACGCTTTCGCCTTCGTGTTGGCTCGCGCGCACGAGGGTGACCGCCAGGCTTAGGCGGGCGGTGTGGTTATCGCCGCACAGCTCCACCAGGCGACCGCGTGGGATCTGGTCGGCAAGCTGCATGGATCGCGCTGGGGCGGGGCGCGAAAGCGAGAGAAGTAGTCCCATAATTCATGGAGTGACTGAACTTTTGTTCAGTGTCAAGAGTAAACGAACACCTCGATTCGTGGCTCATCTTGCGCCTGACGCGTGGCGGTGGTGTACTCGCGGCGTTGCGTGCTGGGGGAGCCAAGTGGTGCAAGAGACGATCGAGGGCGCAGAAGAGCTGGACCTGGCGTTGGCCGGGCTCGATCCCACGAGTGTTGCCGCGGGCGTCGGTGGTGAATGGCCGCCATCGAGCACCTCGCCTGAGGGCGGCGGTCCGCCGGCGCTGCCCTCGGTGCCCAAGACCCGTCCCTCGACAACCTACGCTGGGCGCACGCGTTTTGAAGGCCTCTTCGCCACCGACAAGATCGCCGCGACGGGCGCGACCGGCGGGCCCGAGGAGAAGGTCGCCTACTTTCGCGACAAGCTCAAGCATGCGGAGGGGCAGATTGCGCGCCTACGTGAGGCCTGGGACGTGCGCGAAGGCGAGCTGGATGCGCTCGAAGCCTTGCTCGCCGAGGAGCGTGAGCGCGGCGCGACGGGTGGGGGTCGCCTCGCAGCGCTCGAGCGCTTTATCGCCGACAAGAAGCAGGAGTTTGAGGACTACGCCAAGAAGGTGGCCGAGGCCTTCGCGGCGAAGGAGAAGGAGCAGGCACAGCTGCAAGAGCAGCTCGGTGCGGCGACGACCCAGCTCGCCGAGCGTGAGGCCGCGTACCGCGATTCGCTGCGCGCGAGCGAGGAAGAGCTCACGCGTCGCGACATGCGCCAGCAGCAGCTCGTCGAGGCGCTCAAGCAGGTGCGCGCTGGGGTGGAGGCAAGCGACGGTCGACTCGAGTCGGTCAATGCTCGCTTTTTTGAGGCCACCGACGAGCTCAGCACGGCGCGGGGACGAGAGGCGGCTCTGCAGGCCGACCTCGACGCGCGTGACCGATCGGTGGTCGAGATGCGTGGCACGCTCGCGGCGGCACGTGATCGCGTGACGCAGCTCGAGACCGATCTCGTGGCGGCGCGCGCGCAGGCATCGCAAGTGCCGTCTCCGGCACCGACGCTCGTGACGGGCGTCGAAGCGGCCCGCAACGAGCTGAAAGAGCTTCAGCGCGTGATGCGACCGGTGGTGCTCGCCAAGAGCGTCGATGACGATTTGCGCAAGGCCATCATCGAGGCCTATGGGCGCGTTTCGCGCGTGCTCAAGGAGCTGGCGGCCGAGCTGGGTGCGGAGCCGTAACCTATGGCCAATGCCGTGAAGACCTTTGTGGGAACCTTGGATGCCGACGTCGTCATGGTCGAAGGCCGCGATCGTGTCGACCTGCTGCATCGCTTGTCCACCCAAGATCTGCGGCCGCTTGCCTCCCCCGGGCGAGCGCTCGCGACGCTTTTTGTCACCGACAAGGGCAAGCTCGTCGATTGGGTGCTCGTGGTGTCCGTGCCCGAACGGCTGTTGGTACGTACGTCGCCGGGGCGCGGCGAGCGCTTTGCCGCGTGGATTGAGCGCTACACCATCATGGAAGACGTGCGTTGCACGGTGGCGCGTGACCTGTGGACGAGCGTGCTCGTGCAGGGTGCTGCCGCGGCGTCCTGCGTGGGCCTGGAGCACTTGCCTTCACTTGGCGAGGGCGTCGCGCAAGAGGGCGTGTGGTGGCTGCGCGGGCACTTGGCGCTCGGCGCTCGACTCGAGGCCTTCGTGCCACGCGACCAGGAGCCGCAGCTGATCGAGCGACTCACCGGTTGCGGCGTGCTGCGGGCGGACGCGGCGCTGATCGAGCGCTGGCGCATCGAGGCGGGTGTGCCGTCCCCCCTGCACGAGTTTCGTGATGAGGTGAATCCGCTCGAGCTGCGCCTGGGCCGCCACGCGGTATCCTGGACCAAAGGGTGCTTTGTCGGCCAAGAGGTGCTCAACCGCATCGACTCGCAGGACAAGCTCGCGCGCGAGCTCGCGGGTATCGAGGTGGGTGCAGGTATCGTTGTGCGCGAGGGCGACGCCATCGTGTACGGCGACGAGCGCGTGGGCGAAGTGACATCGCTCGCATCGCGCGACGACGGCACGACAGTGGGGCTAGCGATCCTCAGGCGCAAGGCGCTGGGTGTGGCGGCGCTGTCCATTCTCACTGCAGAGGGGCCGCGGCCGCTCGTGCTGCGCGATTGTCCGTTTTGGTCCGAGGGGACGGGCGGCTAGCCGACGAGCGCTTTGGGTCCCGCGCCACACACGCCCGTGGCGTCGACGACGCGTTCCCAGACTGGACGCGCGATGACGCGGGCACGCTCGGCTCCTGTCGCGAGGATGTCGAGGACACGCTGCTGATTCTTCTCAAGCTCGGCGCGGCGACGACGGGCCTCACCGAACGTTTCGTGAAAGAGCTCAACGAGGCGCTTTTTGTAGGTGCCATAGCCGACGCCGCCTGCCTTCCAGGTGCGCTCGTGCTCTTTCGCCTCGTCCTTGCTCGCGAGGAGCTTGAGCAAGGCGAGCAACGTCGATGGCTCGGGCTTGGGTGCCTCGACGGGGGTCGAATCGGTGGTGATCGACATGATCTTCTTCTTGATAGTCGCGTCCGGCGCAAAGAGCTCGATGGTGTTGTCGTAGGATTTCGACATCTTCTGTCCGTCGAGCCCGGGGACGACTGCGGTTTCCTCGAGGATGATGGATTCGGGGAGCTTGAGGATGCCGGGCGTGTTGGAGCGGGCGCCGGTTGGATCTTGCGGGTCGTAGCCCGCTTGGAAGGTGACGTTGAATTTGGTGGCGATATCGCGTGCGAACTCGAGGTGTTGCTTCTGATCTTGGCCGACCGGCACGCGATCTGAGCCGTAGAGCAAAATGTCGGCCGCCATGAGGACGGGATAGGTGAACAGCCCCGTGTCGGCCGGAAGGCCGCGGGCGACCTTGTCTTTGTAAGAGTGGCCGCGCTCGAGCAAGCCGAGGGGGGTGACTGTGGAGAGGACCCAGGCGAGCTGGGGGATCTCGGGGATGTCCGATTGGCGAAAGAGAATCGCCTTGGCAGGGTCGAGTCCGAGGGCGAGAAAGTCAAGCGCGACATCGAGGCTGAGCTGTCTCAACCCCGCGCCGTCGCGCACGGTGGTGAGCGCGTGCAAGTCGGCGATGAAGTAGAGCGCCTCGTCTGCTTCCTCCTGGAAGTGGACGAACTGCCGGATGGCGCCGAAGTAGTTACCGAGATGGAGCTTGCCCGAGGGCTGTACGCCGGAGAGGATTCGCATGACGCCCGGGGGCCTAGCATCGATGTGGGTGTCGCGGCAACCCTGCACCTCTAGCATCAACGCTGAAAATCTGCTTTGGGTGCACCCATGACGGCTTTACGTATTGCTCCTTCGGATCTCCCGCCCGCGACCGCCTTGCTCTTTGGCGATCTCGTCTCCTATCAGCCGGGGGCGGTGGTGAGCCGCACCATCACCAAGGGACCGGCGGGTACGATCACCGCGTTCGCCTTCGATCGAGATCAAGGGCTCTCCGAGCACAGCGCCCCGTACGATGCCTATGTCATGGTGACCGACGGCAAGCTCAAGCTGACGATTGGTGGTGACGTCGTCGAAGCGAGCAGCGGCGAGATCGTGCTCATGCCGGCCACGGTGCCGCATGCGCTCGTGGCACTCGGGTCGCCGGCCAAGATGCTGCTCGTCATGCTCAAGCAGGGCGCCGCATAGCGCGTCATGCGCGCGGTGGTGCAGCGGGTCCGCTCAGCACGCGTGAGTGTGGCCGGTGAGGTTGTCGGTGCCATCGGCCCGGGCCTGGTTGTACTGCTGGGCGTCGGTCGAGGTGACGCGGAGGTGGAGGCCGAGCTGCTGGCCGAGAAGATCGCCGAGCTGCGCATCTTTGCCGACGCCGATGACAAGATGAACCGCTCGCTCATCGAAGTCGGGGGCGCCTGTCTCGTCGTTAGCCAGTTCACGCTCTATGCCGATCTGCGTCGGGGTCGCCGGCCGTTCTTCGGCGAGGCCGAGATGCCCGAGCGCGCGCGCACGCTGGTCGAGCATTTTGCCGGCTGCGTCGCTGCGCGCGGCCCCGAGGTCGCCCGTGGCGTATTTGGCGCCATGATGCAGGTGGAGCTCATCAACGACGGGCCCGTGACCATCGTCATCGACTCGCGCGAGTGGCAGGCCTCCCGCCGCACCTGACGAAGCGAGTCCGCCTACGGCTGCGCCAGGACCACTTCGCTGACAACCTGGCCTTCAATCGCGACGGGGAGAGCGACTCCCAGGAGCTGCAACACGGTCGGTAGGTGATCGACATGCGATACCGGCTCAGCGAGCGTGTGCTTGCGACGCACCCCGGGGCCGGCAATGACAAACGGCGTCCATAGACCGTGTGCGACCCGCGCGTCCTGCGTGCTCGCCAGCGTCGGCGCGCTCGGCGCGCCAATGACATCGCCATCGCCACTCAAGGCGGCCGACCAGCCGTAGCCCGGCGTGGCGACGAGCACGAGGTCACCGATCGCTTCGGTGGGTAGCGCCAACGCGTCGGGGGCTTCTTCCCAACGCACCGCCCGCGCGAGCGGGTGACCACCCTCGGAGTCAGTGAGCGCCGTGACGGCCGCGATCACGTCGTCGCGCAGATGCTCGTAGGCCGGGCCGAGAGCGCGCTCATAGGGACCGCCGAGGCCATTTGGGTTGATGTACACGTGTGCGGCACCGCGCAGTGCGACACGCGTCTTGGCCCAGTCGATGGTGAGGTCGCCAGCCGCGGCGGCGGTCGTGACGAGCCAGCCCTGACTCACGAAGAGCCGATTGAGACGCACCTCGCGATTGACGAGGTCGAGCCCACGGTCCGAAGACAGCACGAACAGCGTCTGTTTGTCCGCGTGAGCCATCGCCGCACCGAGAATAGCGTCGACCTTCTGGTAGAGGGCGAGCAGCTCCGCGCTGGGCGGCGCAGCGGGTGCGGGCCATGCCGCGACGGCGGGCACACTCGGCGCGACGTCGACAGCCTGGACGAAGACGTCGGGGTGGTAGGTATCGAGCACGTAGGCCGTGGCGCGCGCCTGCAAGTCGAGATCGCCCATCGCTGCGACAGACTCCGCGGGGCGCTCGTCGCGTGGGCCAAGGGGCTGCACGGGCCGATCTCCTGACGTCGCGAGCACGAGCCGCATCGGCGTGGGCGGCTCACCGTCGGTGGGGGGCGCGGGGGCAGCGTCGGCAGGAGGAGGCGCCATGACGCTGGGCAGCGACAACAGCGCCACGTGTCTTCCCGAAGCGGCAAGCATCTGCCAGACCGGTGCTTGCGCACGCTCCGTCGTTGCGGGAGCTCCGCCGTGTGCCGGCGCGAGGCCTCCGTCGCGCGTGTCGATGGCAACGCCGGCGACGTGGTGGCAGCGTGGATGCGTGCCGCTCATGAGCGAGGCGAATCCCGTCTCGGGGCTCGCGGGAAAGTCAGGCAGCGAGTAGCCGCTCGTGCCATCGGCGATGAGGCCTGCCAGATGCGGGAGCTGGCCGTCCGCGGCCCAGCGGTAGAGGGCGAAGCGCTCGGGGTCAGCGCGCAGGCCCGAGGCGATGAGCCAGTAGAGCCGCACGCCGCGCTCTTCTTGCTGCTCCGGGTTGCGCAGGGCAAGCGCGAGGCCGCCGAGCACGAGCAGCACGCCCAACACGCCCGCGCCACGGCGGACGAGCCGTGGGTGGCGCGAGACATTCGTGAGCATGCTCAGGAGCGCTCCCCATGACGTTCCAGAGCCAGCATGCCGAGTCGTTCGACGAGCTCGGGATACGTCACGCCGGCCGCCTCCCACAGCTTGGGGAACATCGAGAAGGGCGTAAAGCCCGGGATGGTGTTGACCTCATTGATGAGAATCGCACCGGTTGATGGCTGATAGAAGAAATCGACGCGTGCAAAGCCGGCGCAGTCGAGCGCCGTGAAAGCGTCGAGTGCGAGAGCCCGCACCCGGTCGCTCACCTCTTGCGGCACCTTCGCCGGAATGTGCAGCTCCGCGCGACCGTCGGTGTACTTCGTCTCGTAGTCGTAAAACTCACTCGCGTAGGTGATTTCGCCCACCGGGCTGGCAACAGGGCGGTCGTTGCCGAGCACGGCGACCTCGAGCTCGCGCGCATCGACGACACCCGCTTCGACGATGGCCCGTCGATCGTAGCGCAACGCCAGGCGCAGGGCCTCGGCGAGGTCTTTGTGCTCACGCACCTTGGAGATGCCTACGGACGAGCCGAGGTTGGCCGGTTTGACAAAATAGGGTGCGGACATCGTGGCGCACGTGGCGAGGGCACGCTCGGGTGCGTCGCTAAAATCGCTGCGACGCACGAGACGGTAGTCCACCTGCGGCAGGCCGCGGCGCCCCAGAACCTCTTTGGCCATCGGCTTGTCCATGCACAAGGCGCTCGCCAACACGCCGGAGCCGACATAAGGCACGCCCGCCATCTGGAGCAGGCCCTGAATGGTGCCGTCCTCGCCGTTGGGGCCGTGCAACAAGGGGAAGACGACGTCGAACTCGGTGGCGACGCGCGCCTGACTCAACATCAGCTCGCCGCCGCTTGTCGCGCGACCGTCGCGCAGAGCGCGCTGACTCTCCGCCGGGGGCAACCAACGGCCCGCGCGCGTAATCACCCGCACGGTGGCGTCGATGCCGTCGCGACCCTCGACAGCGTGCAGCATCGAGCGCGCGGAGGTCAGCGATACCTCGTGCTCTTCGGACTGGCCACCGGCGAGAACTAAAAGACGTGTCTTTTTCATCCAGGCTCCAGCGCGCCCTATAGCATGTGCAGTCGGCGCCGACCAAGCGCCGTGGTGCGCAGGTCCGGTTCGCGCTACAGTGCTGGTCGTGCCACTGCATGTCGATCGCTACGAAGTCGTCCGTCTCCTCGGTGAGGGCGCAGCGGGCAAGGTCTATCTCGCGCGCGATCCCAAGCTGGGACGCGACGTTGCCGTCAAGGTTTTGCGCACGGGCGTGGATCCGAGCTTTCGCCGTCGTTTTGTCGCCGAGGCACAGGCCATCGCGCGCCTGAAGCATCCGAACATCGTCGCGCTACACGACTACAGCGGCGAGCAGTCGAGCGAGCTGTACCTCGTCATGGAATACGTACCCGGCCTATCGCTGTTCGCCCTGACGCAAGAGCACGGGCCCATGTCCGAGCCCACGGCGCTCGGCATTGGCCACGAGATGGCCCTCGCCCTCGAGCACGCCCACGCACGCGGCATCATTCATCGCGACATCAAGCCCGAGAACATCCTGCTGTGTGAAGGTCGCGTGGTGCTGACGGATTTTGGCATCGTCAAGCTCGTCGACACGTCGACCGCAGGTGAGCGCGGCGCGACCAGGAGTCGCACCGAGACGCTGGGCACGCCGGGCTTTATGCCCCCTGAGCAGTTTGCCGGATCGAGCATCGGCCCGCACACGGACATCTTTTCACTCGGCGCGGTGCTCTACGATCTGACCACCGGGCGCGTGCCCTACGAGGGCGGCAGCATCGAGGCGACGTACCACAATCTGCGCAGCGGTCGGTACATCGACCCGCGCGAGCACCGCGAGCTGCTGTCGGCGGATTTTGCGAAGCTGCTTGCCCGCTGTTTGGCGCCGAGCGTCAAGGACCGGCTCGCGGATGCGGGTGAGCTGCGCACGAGTATTCTCAAGCTTCTCAAGGCGCACGGCGTCGACGAGGTGCGCAAAGAGCTCGTGGCCTATGAGCGCGCACCGGCACGCCACGCGGTGGGGCAGCGCGACCGACGTGTCGATGCCATGGTGGCCGAGCTCAAGGAGGCGCTGCGCGAGCGCGACGCGAGCCGCGCCAACGCTGTGATGCAAGAGATCCATAAGCTTGCCCCACTCGATCCGCGCATGCAGCAAGCGGCGGGTATTGCCGCGGACGCTACGGTGATGCGACGGCAAGCGGGTCGGCGTGCAGGATCATTCTGGTTGGGCTTGCTCGTCGGTCTCGTCGTGGGCGGCGCGGGTGGCGTCGTCGTGGCCCGCCTGCTTGCGGCGTGAGCACCACCTCAGGCGCCGCGACTGCTGACCAACGCTCGCACCTGAGCGCATAGCTGCTCGTCTTGCATCCAGGTTTCGAGCGGCGTCGACATTTTTGGCCGCCATGCGGGATAGCGCTCAGGGCCGACCCCCGGCACGTTGACGGGCGTTGTCTCGCCGGCCCCGAGATTTGCGAGGCGCAGCTCCATGACGAGCGCCGGGGTTCGCGCCAGAAATTGATGGATGGCCCGCGCCAGATCAGGGTAGAGCGGATGCGCCCGCTCAACGGGTAGCAGCCCCTCGTGACGCAAGGCACGCGTGAGCGCGTCGAGATCACGTTGCCGCCCTTGGCGCGCATGGGGCTCATCGTGGGCGGACAACAGTGCCAAGGTGACGCGCTCGGCGATGTCGCCGCCCTCGACCCAGGCGCGCAGCGTCGGTGTGTCGTGCGTCGTGGCCGTGGCGAGAACCTGCGCAGGCCAGGCACGGCTCGCCGGAAAGTGACCATGACCGTGGTGATCGAAGCGCTGCTCGAAGAGCAGCACGCGATAGCCGAGGGCCTGCTCGCGGTGCAGCAGGGCACGCACGTGGTCGGGGACGTTGCCCAGATCCTCGCCGATGATGACCGTCTGGTGGCGATGACTCTCGATGGCCAGCACGGCGGTGAGGATCTCTTCGGGCATGTGCACGTAGAGGCCCTGCTTGGCGGACAACGTGCGTGGAATGACGAACAGGCGATGCAGCGCCGCGGCGTGATCGATGCGCAGCGTGCCGGCGTGGCGCAAGTTCGCGCGCACGAGAGAGGCGAAGTAGCGGCAACCACGGCTCGTACGCAGGGCGCGCGGGGACAGCGGTGGCAAGCCCCAGTTCTGGCCGAGCGGGTTGAAGTAGTCGGGCGGCGAGCCGGCAGCGACCTCGCCGAGGTAGAGCTCGGGGTGGGCCCACAGATCGTAGCCGCTCGCACTGCTGCCAATGGCGAGATCGAGATACAGACCGAGGCGCAAGCGCTCGCGTGCCGCTGCCGCCGCGGCGCCGAGCTGCCGGTCGGCCTCGAACTGCACCCAGCGATGCATGTCGATGACGTCATGGTGGCGCTGCGCAAAGCGTCGCACCGCCGCGCCGCGTGCCGCGCGATAGGTCGCCGGCCACGTCGAGGGTCCCTCGTGCCCGCGGGCCCGTAGGTGTGCGTCGAGCGCGACGAAGGTCGCGTAGCGTGTGAGCTCGTCGCCCTGCTCGAGGCAAAAGCGCTCGAACGCCTGGCGTCGCGGCGGTGCGGCGCGGTCGCGAAACTCGTGCCACACGAGGGCCAGGGCCTGTTCCTTGAGGGCACGCACCTCATCGTAGTCGACGAGCGCAGCCTCGCGCGCGGCACGCAACGCGCTCTGCACGTTGGTCTCGGCAAACCACGCTTGCGCGACCGTGCTTGTCTGCCACTCGGGCACTGCCGTCGGATCGACATAGAGCGCGTTGAGAAAGATGCGACTGACCGGACTGTAGGGACTGATGTCGGTGCCCGCGGCGCGGATGCTGTGCAGCGGCGGCAGCCCGACGTGATCGAGACCCCACGTGGCCGCGAGCTCCACGAGGCCGGCGACGGTGCCGAAGTCGCCGATGCCCCAATCGCCCTGGCGCCGCAGCGCATAGAGGTCGACGCCGAGGCCCATACCGCGGCGCTCACCGAGACGTGCCTGGGCCGGCAGCGACGTGGCTGGAGCGAGCACGAGCAGTTGGGTGGCACGCCTTTTGCGATCGTTGTCCTCGCGCCACTTCAGATCGAGCCGGTGGTAACCGTACGGCACCGTGCCCGGGATCGTGATGTGCCACGCATCATCGCCGCGCTGCTCACACGCCAGCGTCAGCGCGCGCTCGTCGTCCTCGCAGAGAATGCGCACGTGCAGTCCGTGCGCCGGCGTGTGGGCGATGCTGAGCGTGCGTTGCTCGTCATCATCGCGGCGCAGAACGTGCACGAAGTCAGGGCTCAGCTTGCTCGGTGGCATCATGTCCGCAGCGATGCCCAGATGACCGAGCATCGTTTCGACGGCGTGCCGCTCAGCCGCGTACGTGCGCCCGTCGAGGTCGGTGTAGTGCAGCATGATCCCGTGGGCCGTTGCGAGCTCGTGCAGAGCGGCGAGGGGTAGATCGGACAGTGTCATGTGATGCTCGGGCGTTGCGTTGATGGTGCTCGTGTGCTACAGGCGGCGCCTTACTTTCTGCAAGGCAGCAAAGTCAATTACGTCCGGTGAGGGTCCGATGATCATTGCAGCACAGCTCGCGAGCTTCTTGGTGACTCAGACTGAGGGTGCGGCCTCGGACGCGGGCCCGCTCGGCGGCCTTTTCGGCATGGTGCCGCTGTTGCTCATGTTCGCCGTCGTCTATCTGCTGTTGATTCGTCCGGCCAACAAGCAGCGCCGCGAGCATCAGACGCTGCTGAGCGCACTCAAGAAAGACGACGAGGTGGTGACGACCGGAGGCATCTACGGGCGCATCATCTCTCTGGAGGAGCGGGTCGTAACGCTCGAAATCGCTGACAGGGTCAAGGTGCGCGTGCTGCGCGACCGCATCGCCGGTCGTTGGGCTGCGGCAACCGAGACACCCAAGAAGTAGCTACGCGGAGTCATCGACGATGGATCGATCGTGGTATCTGAGATTGCTCTTGGTGTTGGGGACGCTGGGGCTCTCGCTCTACTTCCTCTACCCGTCCTATTTCTACTACGCCAAGGCGACGCCCGAGCAGCGTGAGTCGAACGAGGCCTTCTGCAAGGCGTTGCCGCGCGGTCTGCCGTGCGTCAAGTTCAACCTCGGACTCGACTTGCAGGGCGGGGTGAACCTCGTCATGGGCGTGCGCGTCGACAAGGCCATCGAGCAGCGGGCCGATCGCCTCGCCGATGGGCTGCGCGACACGCTCACGGAAGAGAACCTGTCCTTTGTGCGACTCGATCGACCGCGGGATACCTCCGAGATCGTGCTCGAAGTGGCGAACGTCGATGACGTCGACGCCGTGGAGAAGGTGGTGCGCCGCGACTACAAGGTGCTCGAGGTGGTGCGGCGCAAGGGTGCGGTGCTGACCTTCGATCTGGCGTCCGACGAGCGGGCCTACATCCGCGACACGACGGTCGAGCAGGCCATCAAGACTATCCGCAACCGCGCCGACAAGTTCGGCGTCACCGAGCCGACTATCGCACGGCGCGGCGAGGACAACATTCTGATTCAGCTGCCGGGCGTCAAAGACCCCGAGCGCGCCATCAAGAACATTGGCCGCATGGCGCAGCTCGAGTTCAAGATGGTCGACGAGCCGGGTACGGCGATCTTTGATGAGATCCCAGCGAGTGAGCTCCCCGAGGGCGTCACCCAGCAAGACTATTCGTTCGAGGGTCCGGGCGGACAATCGATGCGCGAGGTCTACTTCGAGCTGCCGGAGAGCCAACAGGACGCCGTGCGCACTCTTCTGGAACCGAAGATCCCACAGGAGCGCGTGCTCGCCTTTGGACCGGTCGGGGGTAGCGACAGCTCCGCAGGGGGCCACAGCATGGTGCGCACCTACCTGCTCATGCGTCGCGCGGGCATCACGGGCGACTACCTCACCGACGCCAACGTGCAGCAGAATCAGGATCTGGCGACCGACTACTACGTCATCATGACGTTTGACGCCAACGGGGCGAAGGTCTTCGAGCGCTTGACCGAGGAATACACGCGACGTCACATGGCCATCGTGCTCGACGAGAAAGTGACGAGCGCGCCAATTATCGAAGAGAAGATTGCCGGCGGGACCGCACGTATCATGCTCGGGCGCGGCGGCGATTCGCAAGCAAAATTCCAGGAAGCAAAAGACCTGTCGCTCGTCCTCAAGGCCGGCGCGCTGCCGGCGCCGATTGAGATGCGTGAAAAGCGCGAGGTCGGCAAGACGCTCGGGCAGGACTCGGTCTCACGTGCCAGCGCCGCGCTTGCGGTGGGTGCGCTACTCGTCGTGCTGTTCATGGTGCTCTACTATCGAGCGTCCGGTTTCATCGCGGATCTCGCGCTCGTGCTCAATGTGCTGCTCATCCTCGGCGTACTCGCGATGTTCGAGGCAACGCTCACCGTGCCCGGCATGGCGGGCATCCTTTTGACCATCGGTATGGCGGTCGATGCGAACGTCATCATCAACGAGCGCATCCGCGAGGAGCTGCGGGTCGGCAAGACGCCACGGGCGGCGATTGCCGCGGGCTACGACAAGGCGTTCAGCGCCATCTTCGACTCGAACGTGACGACCATCATCGCCGGTGTCGTGCTGTTTCAGTACGGCTCCGGTCCCGTGCGCGGTTTCGCCGTGACGCTCATCATTGGCATCTTGGCGTCGATGTTTACGGCCATTGTGGTGACGCGACTGATCTTCGATTTCTTCTCCAGCCGTCGTCGGCTGCAGACCTTGAGTATCTAGGAGACGGCGATGGAGCTTTTTCACGGTGTATCGAGCTTCGATTGGGTCGGCCGGTTCCGCCTGTTCGGTGGCGCGTCGCTGGCGCTGATCCTCATCAGCCTCGTGAGCTTTGCGACGCGAGGCATCAACTTCGGCATCGACTTTGCCGGTGGCTACGAAATCCAGGTGAAGTTTTCCGAGGCGGTGACCGAAGGCCAGGTGCGGCAGGCTCTGGCGCCGCTCGGCATCGGTGACGCGCGGGTGCAGCGCTACGGTGCGGCGGGGGACAATGAGTACCTCGTGTTGGTGCGCGAGCACGGGACGCTCGATGAGATGCAAAAGGTTGCGCTCAAGCAGGCTGTCGAGGCGCTCGCGGGTGGGGTCGAGGGTGTCTCCAGCTGGTCCCTCGCCGAGAGCGGCGAGACCTTGCACGTCGGGTTCACCAGACCCGTGCCGGAATCGGCCTTGCGGGAGGCGCTCATCGCACACGGCCTGGTGGTCAAGGAGCTATCGCGTGGCGAGCGCGAGGACCAGCCGGATTACCAGGTGGATCTTGTGTCGCTTGGCGACCGCATCGAGCAGGCGCTGCGTAGCGCATTGAACGTCCCTGTGGGACAATCGATCGTCGGCCGCGTCGAGTTCGTCGGCCCGCAGGTTGGCCAGCAACTGCGCAACCAGGGATTTTTGGCGCTGTTCTATTCGCTCGTTTTCATGTTGCTGTACGTGGCGGTGCGCTTCGACTTGTTCTTTGCGCCGGGTGCCATTGTTGCCTTGGCGCACGACGTCACCATCACCCTGGGCGTGTTCTCGGTGTTCCAGTTCGAGGTCAATTTGCAGGTGGTGGCGGCAATTCTGGCGCTTGTTGGTTACTCGATCAACGACACCATCGTCGTCTACGACCGCATGCGCGAGAACGTCGTGCGTCTGCGCGGCCGCGATTTGCGCAGTCTGGTCAACACGTCGATCAACGAGACGTTGTCTCGTACCGTGCTCACGAGCGGTACGACGCTGCTGACCGTCATTGCCATGCTGGTGTTCGCCGGCGGTACCATCCGCGAGTTTGCCATTGCCCTGTTCGTCGGCATCATCATCGGCACGTACTCGTCGATCGGCATTGCTGCATCGCTGTATGTCTTCTTGCGCGAGCGCTACCAGGGCGGACGCGTGGCGGGCGAGAAGAAGGTCGTCGCAGCCTAGTTGCTCACACAATCAGAAGTCGACCGGTGGCGTGACGATCAGGCAACCCTTTGGCGGTTGGCTACTGCGAAGTGACCACCCAATCATCACACCAACGCTCGACTCCTCCTGTGACGCGGACTCGGCTTTATAGCCCAAAGCATTTGCGACGCCAACCTCAATCGAACAGTCGCCGCGTACTTCCGGTGCACGTGAGCCGCGCTGAGCCCTGATGTTAGGCCGCTCGCGGTCGGAGTCAAGGCCGTGCCGACTCGATACGGCTAGGATGTGAATGCGAAATTCGCACCATCTTTAAGAATACGTGCGAAACTAATTGTGTGTTGCATGTACTTATTCGACAGAACTTGCCGCCAATTGTGTTGGCAGCCGCATGCGCACGAGCGCGCCGCCGGTCTCGCTGTCGTCGACGATGATTTCCCCGCCGTGCTCGCGTAGGATCTGCTGCGTGACGGACAGGCCGAGCCCGGTACCCAAGGCCTTGGTGGAGAAGAAGGGCTCGAAGACGCGCTGCCGCACGCCCGTCGAGAACCCCGGGCCGTTGTCCTCCACCACAATCTCACACTGATCGGCAGCCGTGCTGGTACGCACGCGAATGCGCCCGCCCTTCTCGCCGAGGGCCTCGCGGCTGTTGCGCACGATATTGAGTAGGCCTTGTCGCAGCTGCCCGGGGTCGCCCCAGGCGACGGGCGCGGGGCTCGCGAGCTCGAGCGCCACGTCC
>CAYHNK010000074.1:0-5017 GCA_964357695.1 uncultured Bdellovibrionales bacterium
ATGAGGCGCGTCGCAAGGCGGAGGATGAGGCGCGTCGCAAGGCGGAGGATGAGGCCCGTCGCAAAGCAGAAGAAGATGACCGTGCGCGCGTCGCCATGGCGTCGCCCGCTCGCGGCCGCGAGGTACGTCCCGGTCGATCACTGACCCCACTCGTGCCAGAACAGGGAGAGCTCGGTCGCGACCACGACGTCGCCGCGCTCTTTTACGACCTGTGGCGTCTGAGCGTGACGGGCCGCGTGGATCTCGTCTCAGGCGCAAAGCGCGTGCGACTGTTCATAGAAGGCGGTGTGCCCGTGCACGTCGTGTCGAGTGAGGTGTACGACCGCATCGAAGAGTACCTCCTGCGCCACGGCAAGTTGACCCGCACGCAGTACCAGGAGCTGCGCCTCAAGCAGATCGAGGGTGCCCGCCAGGTGGGCTCTCACCTCGTGTCGGCGGGACACTTGAAAGCAGCCGAGCTGTTTCCCGCCGTGCGCGGTCACCTCGTGGAGGTCGTGTGGGGTCTGTTTGAATGGCAAGACGGCGTCTACCAGTACTTGCCCGAGCGGGCCGTGACGGACGACATCGTGGCGCTCGACCTCGAAACACCCAGCCTGCTGGCCGAGGGTATTCGTCGCAAGTATGTACTGTCGCGCCTCGTTGCTCGCGTCGGTGCCCCGAGCTCACTGCTCGCACCGCTTGGCGAATCCGCCGTCTCCGTGGACGCGCTGGGCCTAACGCCCGACGAGGCGAGCGTCGCGCGGCTCGTCGATGGCACGCGCAGCATCGAGGACATGGTGCATGGGGCACGACTGTCCGAGGAGCTCGTGTATCGCGTGTTGACGATGTTGTTGGCCGTTGGCTGGGCGCGTGTGGTGGTGCGTGGCATCGAAGGCGTCGACGCCGAGGGCCGCTCGACCGAAGACGCTGTCGATCGGCAGCGCATTCGTGATCGACTCGAGCAAGTGCGCGAGCTCGACTACTTCCAGTTGCTCGGCGTGACCTCGACGGCGACAGCGTACGAGCTTGAGCGCGCCTGCGACCGGGCGCTCGAGGAGATCGGCTCGGGCCGCTTCTCGGCCGTCGTGCAACGGGACCTGCGCGATGAGCTCAGCGAAATCACCGAGGTGCTCAACGAGGCCCGCCGCGTGCTTAGTCAAGAGGCGCTGCGCGGCGCGTACGCTCGCCACATGGCCTGATCGTCTTGTCAGGTGCGACAAGGATTGGCATGCTAGCACTCTGTTGATTCGTGACAGAGGCGAGGTCATGTAGCATGTCTGTACGTACGATCCGCGTGTGGCCCGACCCGGCCCTCAGCGTGGTTGCTAAGCCAGTCGCGCTCGTCGATGAGGGGATCCGTCAGCTCGTCGACGATCTGTTTGCCACGATGTATCGGGCCAATGGCGTCGGCTTGGCGGCAACCCAGGTCGCCGAGCCGGTGCGTGTCCTCGTCATCGACCTCGATCCCAAAGGCCACGCCGCCGAGGACGAGGAGGTGCGCGCGGAGCTCGAAAGCTGGGGCTACGCGGGGCCTCGCGTCTACATCAATCCCGAGATTGTCGCCGCGGACGGCAGCATCTCGTGGGACGAGGGGTGCTTGTCGGTGCCCGGCATCGTCGAGACTGTCCGGCGCAAGGGCGAGGTGACCGTGCGCGCGCTCGATCGCGAGGGTCAGTTGTTCGAAGTGCACGCGACAGGCCTCTACGCGGTGGCGCTGCAACACGAGATGGATCACCTCGATGGCCACGTCTTTGTCGAATACCTCTCCAAGCTCAAGCGCGACGTGATTCGCCGTAAGATGGCGCGTGTCAAGCAAGAGCACCAAAACGACGGCGTCGCAGCGGCCGCCGCGCTCTAGAGTGCTCGTCGCATCGTGGTTCTTCGATGACACCGTGGCGCGTCGTCTTCATGGGTACCCCGGCGTTCGCGGTGCCGTCGCTCGAGGCTCTTGGTCGCTCGTCGGAGCTTTTCGAGGTCGTTGGCGTCGTCACGCAGCCCGATCGACCGGCCGGGCGCGGTCAGCATGTGGCCGCCTCACCGGTGAAGGAGGCGGCTCTTACGCGTCACACCGCGCTACTGCAACCGACGAAGATGAAGGCACCCGAGACCGCCGCGGCGCTCGAAGCCTTGCGCCCCGACGTCATGGTGGTTGCCGCCTACGGTCGCATCTTGCCGCCTCGTCTGCTCGGCATCGCGCCCCATGGCTGCATCAATGTGCACGCGTCGCTGCTGCCACGCCACCGGGGTGCGTCGCCCATCGCGCATGCCATCCTCGCGGGGGACCGCGAGACAGGTGTGTCGATCATGAAGATGGACGAAGGCTGCGACACCGGTCCCGTCTATTAGACCCGACGCGTACCCATCAGCGTCGAAGACACGACTGGGTCGCTTACCGACACGCTGGCACGCGTAGGCGCCGACCTGCTGCTTGCGGTGTTGCCGCCGATCTTGCGCGGTGAGATGCAGCCGGCACCGCAGAACGCCACGCTCGCGACCGCCGCGCCGCTGTTGGCCAAGGAAGACGGCGCGCTCGATTTGACCCAACCGGCGACGGCGTTGGCTCGCCGTGTGCGGGCGTTCGACCCCTGGCCTGGTGCGTACCTGATGCTCGGTGCGATGCGCGTGGGGGTACTGCGCGCGATTCCCGACGTGCGGTCGGGCGGACCGATCGGCAATGTCCTCGTCGCCGACAGGGACGGTGTGCTCGTTGCGTGTGGCGAGGGCTCCTTGCGCCTCGTCGAGGTGAAGCCGGCGGGGCGTAGGCAAATGCTCGCGGGCGCCTGGGTTCAGGGAAGAGGCGTCGTTCTGGGGCAGTGCTTTGCTCTGGCGTCGGCGCGCTAGCCACCCTATAGAGCACAGCGTGCAGGGCTTGGCCGAAATCGAGCAGGCAGCGGGTGCGACGATCGCGCCCACCGCAGCCATCTTCGGCAAGTACTTGTTACTCAAGCGACTGGCCGTCGGCGGCATGGGGGAGATCCTGCTGGCCAAGGTCAGGGGACGGACGGGCTTTGACGAGCCGCTCGTCATCAAGCGCATCCTCGAGCATCATGCGGAGAGCGAGCGCTTCGTCGAAATGTTTCTCGATGAAGCTCGTGTGGCCGCGCGGCTGTCGCATCCGAACATCGTGCACGTGTACGAGATGGGGCAGACTGACGGTCGCTACTATCTGGCGATGGAGTATGTGCACGGCCGCAGCCTGCGCGACATCATCAACAAGGCGCGACTGCGCGGTGAATATCCTCATCCCGCACACGTCATCGAGATGGTGAGCGCGGTGTGTGCCGGGCTCGCCTATGCACACGCGGCGCCCGATCTCTCCGGCGAGGCCCTCGGCATCGTGCATCGCGACGTCAATCCGCAGAATCTGCTCGTTGACTACGACGGCACCGTCAAGCTCATCGATTTCGGCGTGGCGCGTGCCGCGACCCTACAGCAGCAGACCGACGTCGGTGCCGTCAAAGGCAAGCTCGCCTACATGTCGCCCGAGCAGCTCGCGGGTCAACCCCTCGATGCCCGCAGTGATCTTTTTGCCGCCGGCATTTGCCTCTATGAGTGTCTCGCGCTGCGCAATCCCTTCGCGCGCGGCGACCTGATGCAGTCGCTCGAGGCCATCCGCACGTCGGATCCGCCTGCGGTGACCGAGGTCAATCGTGCGCTCGCACCACTCGCACCGATCATCGCGAAAGCACTCGCCAAGCGCCGGGAGGATCGCTACCGCGACTGTGGTGAGCTGCGCGGTGACTTGCAGGAGCTGCTTACGAGCGGGGCCGTCGCGCGAGCGCCACAATCTCTGGCCGCCTACATGCAAGACCTGTTCGAGATGGAGATCGCCGAAGACCGTCGCTGGCGCCTCGATCTGGAGTCGGCGACCGAGACGCAGCTGGTGGAGCATTGGGAGGCGCAGGCGAGCGAAAGGATCTCGCCGGTGTTGGCGCTGCCGGCTTCGTCGTCGCCAGACGATGCCGCGCGGGAGTTGTCCCACGCCGGCCGTCGCGCGACCCGTCGATGGCACCGTGCGGTCGCGGTGCTCGTGGGTGTGGGACTGTTTGCGGCGCTGGGGATCGTGGCTCGCACACAGCTGCGTGCGACAACGCGCCGACCGGCGGCGACTGCGGCGCGTTCTCGCGTGCCACCCGTGCTGGCGGCGCCCGTCGACATCGACACACCCTCCGCGACGCCGGAGGCTTCGACTGGGCTTGAGCGCGGTGTGCGGGCGCCTGTGCATCGCCGGCCGACGGGTGTCCGTCCGACCACGCTCGGGAGCCTGCTCCTCTCCACCGACCCGCCGGCAGCGATCACGCTCGACGGCAAAGTCGTGGGACCGACTGTGGATCTCACGGCACCGCGGGGACGCCTGATCGTGCGCGCTCAGGCCAACGAGGGTTCAGACGCGTGGGTTGTCACGCTGAGCTACCGCGTGACCGCGAGTGCTGCGTCTGTCGACGTGGATGCCGAGCCCTCGGCGTTTGTGCGCGACGGTCGCAGCAGGGGGCTCGGGCGCACGCCGGTGCGCCTCAGAGACATCGAGGATGTCGTGACGCTGGACCTCAGCAATCCGGACACCGGGGGTCGTTTGAAGCTGTCGGTGCGCCACACGCGCTAGGGCGGCAATCCCCAACCTTGTGCAAGCCTACCTTCGCCCGCTATACAGAGACGGCGTGCCGTCGACAGAAGCATCCAAACGGCCGGAGGCCCTGATGGCAGACAAGAAGCTCGAGTCATTCAGAATCGGCGACACTCACCATCGCCCCACGGTATCGGCCCCGCGGCGCCCGCAGGAGCCGTCGCAGGAACAACAGTCAGAGGCCGCGAGCCTCGGCTTTCGGCGCATCGAGAAAATCATCGAGAGCGAGCAGTCAGAGGACGTGGCACAGGCGCTCGGGGGCATCCTACGTCGCCTCGAAGCTCATCACGAGCAGGCTACGACGCAGCGCGCCAAGGCGGCTGCCAAGAAGGCCATTGCCGCCGTGGAGCGCTCTGCCGATCTGATGGACTACTTGTTTCGCACCAAAGACAGCCTCCAGGAGGCCAGTCGCAA
>CAYHNK010000074.1:5027-16476 GCA_964357695.1 uncultured Bdellovibrionales bacterium
CGGCTGTCGGGCTGCTGCGCTGCTGGACGAGGAGCAGCAGGCGCCGGCTGGCCGGGCTGCGGCGATTGCGCCGCTGCCGCTTGAGCTGCCTGCAATTGCGCAGCGTTGTTGAACAGCTGCTGGATCGACTGGTACAACGCGGCACCCTGACGCGATCGCCGTTCTGGTGGCGAAATCGGCGTGTTTCTCGCCAATGTAAATTTTCACAACCGAAAATCACTTCCGGCGATAAGGTATAGCAGGCGGCACATCACCGGCAGGAACAGGGCCTCGTCCCTGACCACGATACAAGCAAGAGGAGAAGCTGTTATGGACAGCAGAGTTTCGCAGCAGCAGAACACCGGCATCAAGGTTTCAATTGACTCATCGCGCGTCCGGCAGACCCCGAAGACTGACTTCGGCAGTGTCATGGCGACCGGCATGGAGCGCACGGGCAGCGCGGTCATGGAAGCGGGGCGCATCGCGGCGCCGTTCATTCCTGGTGGTGCAGTGCTCTCGGGAGCCATCACGGGCGTGGCAAGCCTCAAGGCCTCGGCGGCGGGGCAGGGCGCACCGCTTACGGCGGGTGCCAATGGTACCCCGCTCGTGGGCAGCAGTGGCAGCACGGGTAGCTACTCGGGCGCTGGAGCGAGTGGTACAGCGGATCAAGTGAGCACGCTGGCAGCGAGCGGTGATCCCAACGCCGTCATGATGGCGGAGACCCGCCGGATGCAGGAGCTCAACATGAGCTTCAACCTCCAGTACCTGCAGCTGCAAGAGAAGATGCAGGCGGAGAACCGGCAGTTTACCGTGCTCTCCAACGTCATCAAGACGAAGCACGACACGGCCAAGTCCGCTATCGGTAACATCCGCTAGTTGGTTGGTGTTCTTCTGCCCGTCCACGAGACGCGGCGGTGCCGGTCGAGTGGTATTACAGGGCGCCGGTGGGCGCGGAGAGGTTGGCATCGATGATGCCGACGAGCGCGCTGGCCGCAAAGAGCGCCAAGGTTGCGTGCTGCATCAAGTACATGCGATCGATATCCGCCTGTGAGCGCGTGCTCGCAGGGGCGGCCACCAGCGCTTCGCGTCGCCAGTACAAGGCGATGTTGAGCCCGAGGAAGGCGACCTGCGAGAGGGCAAAAAGCACCCCCTTCGTGGGCTCGCGGTTGACGAGCTGTCCGACGCCGAAGGGCGCAAAGCAGAGCCATGGGGCACAGCGCGGTGGGCCCGACGCGCCGTCCGTGCGCACGTCCTCAAGGGGTCTGAGCGGCGCGAAGAAGGCGATGAGATCTGGGCTCGTGTCATCTGTGTCGAGACGATAATCGGGGGAAAGGGCGAGCAACGCCAGCCACACCGAGCGGGCCTCATCGGGACGGTGATCGAGCCAGAGCGAGAACGCTTCGAAATGCATGGCGCGCACACGGTCTTGGGTCGACACCTCCGTGCGCCCGCGCACCGCACGCAGCAGCTCCACCGCGCTGCGGTAGTCGCCCCGCTCGTAGGCATAAATCCCCTGCTCTAACAACGGTGCTGGCGCTTGCTCTGCACGGACGGCGAGCGGCGCAGCGAAGACACTCAGTGCTGCCAACGACGCCGCGCGGGTGACGGCTTGTGGGCCGATCATGGTGTCCCCTCAAGCGGTGCTCGTGGCGCTTGTGTGTCGCGCGCACCGCCAGCGTCACGGAGGTCGAGCTCGACAGGCACTGTATCGCCATCGAGTACTTCGATCGAGCGCTCGACGACCCCGTAGCGCGGGTGCTCAAAACGCAATCGGTGTTGGCCCGGCGAAACACTCAGCTCACGCACGAGGGGTGTGTTGCCCATCGCACGACCGTCGAGCGTGACCGCCGCCCACGGACGCACCGTCAGGACGAGTGTGGCCTCGCCTGCGTCGTTGGCCTGCGTGGCGCCGAGCGTATTGCGTGCTGCATCACGCTTCGGCCTGACCCGCCTAGTGGGCGTTGGGCGCAGTGGCGGCGCGGCTCTAATGGGCTCAGGCCTTGCCTCGTCTGCGGTCACCGGTCTCGATGGCCGCGGCGTCGTCGCAGGGGGCTCCGCCGCCACGGGGATCGGTGTGGGGTCGAGCATTCGTTCCCCGTTCCTGCGGGCAATCGCGAGCGCTACGAGGCTGCCGACGAGTGCCACGAGGCCTACGCGCCAAAGTAGCCGTCTCGTCGTCGCAGCGCGTGTCAGAGCTGGCCCCGGAACGGTCAAGAGATCGAGCCGCTGCGTCACCTCGTCGCGGATTGGTGCGCCAGGTCGCGGTGCGACCGCTGTGACGGGCGGCAGCGAGCTCGGGGCGGTGGCAATCACCGTTTCGTCTTGATCGATCGCCGCGAGCACTTCGCTGGCGCTCGCGCCCCCCGAGGTTTGTAGGCGGCGCTCGAGAAGCCCGGCAATCTCTCGTGCGGATGGGCGCGCCCCGGGCGACGCGCGCAGGCACGTACCCACCACCTCGGCGAGCACCGTGTCGACGCTGCGTACCGTCTCCTGCAGCGGTTGGTACTCCACATCGAGGATGCGTCGCAGGACCTCGACCGGGTCCGGCGCTCGCGCAAAGGGTGAATCGCCGCTGGCGAGAGCGTAGAGGAGCGAGCCGAGTGCGAAACAATCCGTGTAGGGACCGAGTGGCGCGCGGCGCAGCTGCTCGGGGGCCATGAACTCAGGAGTTCCCATGGCGGCCGTGTGTTGCCCGGCGACTGTCTCGCCGAGAGTCGCCGGGTCCTGGTAGGGCTTGGCGATACCGAAGTCGACGAGCACGAGACGGCCGCTCGTCTCGATGAGCACATTGCCGGGCGAGACGTCGCGGTGGACGATGCCTTGGGCGTGCGCGTGGGCGAGTGCGTCGGCGAGCACCGCCCCGACGGCGATGACGACGCGACTCGGCAGCCGTTTTGACTCGGTGAGCATGTCCTGCAGTGAACGACCGGCGACTTCCTCCATGATCAGGTAGCCAGGATCGTCATCGCCCGCGGAGGTGTCGAACACCTGGACGATGTTCGGGTGACGCAGTTGCGCCAGCGCGCGTGCCTCGCGTTGAAAGCGTCGCTGGCCTTCGGGCGACTCGCTGCTCGCGTGGAGCAGCTTGATGGCCACGCTGCGTTTTAGACGCGTATCGTAGCCGCGGTAGACCGCGCCCATGCCGCCGTGGCCGAGTCGCGCGCGCAGCGCATAGCGCCCCCCGAGCAGGAGACCCGACAAAGTCATCGCAACAACCTGGACAACCTGCTTCCCCGGCACACGCCACCGCGCACGCGTGGGAGTCTAGCACCCGGGCCTCGTAGTCCTCAAGCGCGGGAGCAGCGTGCTCGTCCGACTTGACGGCATGGCGCTGCTCGTCTACGCGTGGCGCCGAAGATGACGGCTCGTAGTGCGCGCTTGGGTCGGCTGCCTTGGCAGGTCGCCGTGCTGACGATGGTGGGCGCGTCCGTTCCCGTGGTGGCGCTCGCGGCCGACGCCCGGCTTTTTGTCGAGATGGAGGGCGACATCGCGTGCCCTTCGCGCGCCGTGATCACCCAGGCACTGATGCGGAGCACCTTGGCGACGCACGTCGTCTTCGGACAAGCATCGGGTGAGGCAGCGCACCTCCGGCTGCGCTCGTCGCGTCCCGACGACTTGACCGTGGAGCTGTCGCTCGGCGGGGGCACTTCGTACTTCTCGCGGGTCTTGAGTGCGCGCTCGGACGAATGCGAGCAGCTTGCCGTAACCGCGGCGCAGCTCGTTGGCGCCTGGCTAGAAGAAGTGTCCTGGAACGCCACCCTGG
This sequence comes from uncultured Bdellovibrionales bacterium, assembly GCA_964357695.1. Taxonomy (GTDB): domain Bacteria; phylum Myxococcota; class XYA12-FULL-58-9; order XYA12-FULL-58-9; family CAYHNK01; genus CAYHNK01. The sequence continues at coordinate 8,770 of CAYHNK010000074.1, forward strand.
TCACGCCACGACCCTCGCCGCCAACACCGCCCATGCCGCCCGCGGCCACCCCCGATGCTTCGGTGCCCGCTCCCGTGTCTTCTCCGGTGCCATCGGCTTCCTCGCCAACGATCGCACCTAGCCGCGGGTCGCCGCTCGCTGCAGCGCTCAGTATCGGACCGACCTACGAGCCGCAGGCCCGAAGGCTGGGCGTGCACGTGTCCGCGGCAGTGGCCGCGCGGATCACCCCAAACTGGAGCCTGGGCTTGGACGTCGGCGTTGACGCACCGAGTCGCGCGGAGGCGTCGCCCGGTCACGTGACCGTTAGTACCCTGGTCAGCACAGCGTTTGTCGATCGTCGCGTGTACCGGGGTTCTGCGGCGACGCTTGACGTGCTCGGGGGGCTGGGTGGCGAGCGCATCACCGCCGTGGGTACTGGCTACACGCAGGATGCGACCGTGACCCGCTATGGCTTGGCGGGGTTGCTGCTGCTTCGCTTCAGCCGGCCGCTCTTCGGGGGAATTCGGGGAATGCTGTGCGGTGGCGTGCATTTGCGCGCACCCGCCCGAGACATAGGCATTGTCGGTCTGGGAACCATTTTGCCGCTGTCGCCAGCGCGCCCGTGGGTCGGCGTCGGCCTATTGTGGGATCCGTTTTGAAGCTTTTGGGCGCTGGCGACACTGACCCGTATGGAGGTTGTCGCGCGATGGCGGATGCAGTGGTACAGTCGGTCGTGCCCGCCGCAGTCGACACCACCGACCTCAGCCGTATCTACACCGCGCATTCCCGGCGTATTCGGGGCCTGCTCATGCGCTTGGGTGTCGCGCCGGGCGATGCCGAGGATGCCCTCCACGAGACGTTTGTGGTCGCTTGGCGCCGCATACACACCCTGCGGGACCCGGAGGCGCTGGTCGCGTGGCTCAACGGCATTGCCGTTCGTGTGGAAGCGTCGTTGCGTCGGCGTGCGCAGCTGCGCCGATTTGTCGGCCTCGAGTCGATCTCGGAGCTCGCCGAGTCCACGACGCCTGCCTCCGAGCTCGACACCCGTCGCGCGCAGCGACTCGTCTATGCGGCGCTCGATGGCATCGCCGACAAGAAACGCACGGTGTTCATCCTTTTCGAGCTGCATGGCATGACCGGGCACGAGATTGCAGCGATCGTGGGCTGTCCACTCAAGACCGTGTGGACGCGTCTGTTTCACGCGCGCCGCGAGTTCCTGGCGCGGGTGACCGTCATGGAACGTGTGAGCACATCCGATGAGCAGGCGAGGTGACGCCATGAAAGAACCGACGCCTTGGAGAGTGAGCGCGCAAGCGGAACGACCGAGCGAGCACGTGCTCGACCTCGTCGAGAAAGCCAGCGCGGTCGCGGATTGGTCGGGGTCCAGTTATGTGCGGGTCTACGAGCGCATCGAGCGCACGGTCACGGGCTCGCGCTGGCCGCTCGCCCGTTGGGGTGGGCTGTTGGCGCTGGCGACAGCGGGTGCCGCCGTGGTGGCGTTGGTCGTACATCCCGCCATCGAGCTGCACGCGCCCGAAACGGTGTGGCAGACGGTGAGCTTGGGGGACGTCGGCACCATCGAGGTGACCGACCGCACGGTGCTGAGGCTCGCTGAGAGCGGCGTTGAGGAGGGTGACGAGCAGCGCGTTTATGTGCTTGCCGGTGACGCGCGGGCGAGCATTACCAAGCGTGCGCCGGAGCGGCCACTCGCGCTCGTGACGCCGCATGTGCGTGTGCTCGTTGTCGGCACGCGCTTTTCGGTCAGTGTCACCGAGCAGCGCACGGGGGTCACCGTCCAAGAGGGTCGGGTCCGTGTCGAGTCGCGGGTCGGTGGCTCGGCGATTTTGGGCCCCGGTGAAAGTATTGGGTCGGACAGTCCGCGACTGTCCCGGCCGACGATGCCGCCGCCATCGCCAGGGCCCGAGATGCCGCGGGTCCAAGCACCCGAAGTCACGAGCGCAAGCGCGGTCACGGGAGTTGGCACCACTTGCCCAGACGAGCGCTTGGTTGGCGAGCGCCGAGCGTGCCTCGCGCGCCTGTCCATCGGCGAAGGGCTACCGGCACAAAACGCGCTCTACGCGCTGGGGCTCTTCGAGAAAAAGCAAGGCGACAGCGCCGCCGCACTCGTAGCGTGGCGCGGCTACGAGCGGCGATTTGCAGGCGGCCTGCTCGCGCCGGAAGTCAGCATCGCCATCCTGCGCGCGTTGCTCGATGAAAAGCGGTACGCCGAAGCGCTGTGGCAGACCGACAGCTTTGCCGAGCGCTTTGCCGGCGACACTCGGCGCGCGGATGTCGCGCTCATCCGCGCCAAGCTGTTGTGCTTGCGCTTTGGTAGGCTCACGGATGCACTCGAATCGTTCGAAGGCGTGCTGGCGGTGGCGACGCATACGGTGCGCGAGGACGCGCTCTTCGCTCATGGCAGTTGCTTGCAGTTGCTCGGCGGTAGCGCAGCGTCCCAGGATGCCTGGCGCGCCTACCTAAAGGAATTCCCGGATGGACCGCACGCGCATGAAGTCCAGAGTCACCTTGCGCCGTAACACGCGGCGTGCTCGCATGGGCTCGGCCACGTTGCTCCTGCTCTGCGCTTGCCTGTCGCGCTCCGACATGTTTGCCGGGCGCTACGACGGGCCCTTCTCGCCTGATCCGAGCTTCGCACAAGCCGGCGTTTTCGCGCTCCACGTGGGGTCGGTCGACAACCTCAATTGGACGCCTCAAGGGCTGGCCGTGCAGTCCGATGGGCGCATCGTCCTTGCGGGTAGCGGTGGCACCGCGGCCGATGGCAGCTTTGTCGCGTTGCGACTTCGCGACGACGGTACCCTCGACCCGAGCTTTGGCCTGGGGGGCGTCGCCAACATCGATCTCGGCTACCTCTACGAGCTTGGGCAGGCGGTGCGGCTGCAGCCCGACGGCAAGATCGTTCTGGCAGGTGAGGTCGGCAGCGCCGCAGCCGCTGGGCACCAGGTGGCCGTCGTTCGCTTGCTCGCTGATGGTTCGCTCGACTCATCTTTTGCCACCGTGGGCTGGCGGACCATCGACCTGCTGGCGGGCGAAGACGTCGTCAACGGCCTGGTGGTGCTTAGCGACGGCCGGCTACGTTTGTGTGGCCACGGGTGGGCGGTGCCGCTGCCCGCGTCTCCGGATCTGGTGGTCTATGGTCTCATGGCCGATGGTGCCATCGAAACCAGCTTTGGCACGGGGGGTGTGGTGCTCGTGGACTTCTTCGGTGGCGACGAGTTCGGTGGGGCGTGCGTCGCGGGGGGCGGGGACAGCGTGCTCGTTCCGGGGCAGAGCTGGGTGGGTGCGGGGGGCTTTGACGCCGTGCTCGCGCGGGTGCTCGTCGAGGGCACTCTGGACCCAACGTTCGACGACGGCTCGACGGGATTGCCGGGACGCGCGTCCCTCACCATCGGCGGGCAGGATGAGGGTTGCGACGCTGTCGTGCGCCAAGCCGACGGCGCGATGCTTTGCGCCATCGGCAGCAGCGCCACCGACGGGGCGGACTCCCTACTCGCGCGCTTTTTGCCCACGGGCGTGCTCGACCCGACATTTGGCACCGGCGGCTGGGTGGCTTTCAATCTCGGTGGCGTTGACTTCTTTCGCGCGGTCACAGAGTTGCCCGACGACCGCATCGTAGCAGCAGGCACGCGCACCAACGACGTCGGCGACCAGGATTTCTCGCTGGCCGTGCTTACGAGCAGCGGCGCGCTCGATCCCCACGCTGGCACGAACGTTGGTCGGCCGGGGCTCTTCAGCTTTGATATCACCCCTGGGTATGACGACGAAGCTCGCTCGCTTGCTCTCGACGCCGAGGGCCGCCTGCTCGTCTCCGGCGGTACCTCCGACGGTGGCACAAATAGCTTCGCGATCTTGCGTCTGTTGCTCTGAGTCGGCGGGCGATTGAAGCTTTTGGCGCCTCGCGACACCTATACACGAAACCCGAAGGAGGGCTCGATGTTGCGAAGTACACATTGCCCCGTGGCGCTATCGAAATCGATTTGGCTGGCCTTGCTGTTTGTTGCGGGCTGCAACACTGGCACTGTGACGGGTGATCCCCCGGCGGCGGATGCCGACCTCGACGGCTATACGACCACGCTGGATTGCGACGATGCTGACGCCGCGATCCATCCTGGGGCGGCAGAAATCGCCGGCGACGGCATCGACCAAGACTGCAACGGCGTCGACCTGGAATCTGGGTGTGCCGATGTGGATGGTGACGGCGCGTTCGCGGTGGGCTGCGGCGGCACGGACTGCAACGACGGCGCTATCGCCATCTATCCTGGGGCCACGGAAGTCTGCGGCGACGGTACCGACCAGGACTGCTCGGGCAGCGACCTCGCCTGTCCACCTCCCGTCGACACGCCTACGTCGATTGCCGAAGTGGCAGCGGCATGCGCCGGGGAGCCCATGCGTGGCACGGTCTACTACTACTGCGATTGTGGTACCGGCGCCGAAGGCGACTGTGTCCCGGGCGACGACACGAACGGCGGCACGGACCCGCTATTCCCTCGCCAGACCATCGCCAACGCCGAGAGCCGCTTTGGCACCCTCGCGGTCAACGACACCGTGGCGCTCTGTAAGGGCGGCGCGTTCGATGCAGCGGGAGATTTCCGCATTGGCAGCAATCGTTGCGGCGCTGGGGTGGCCTGCAACGATCTGCGCGAGTACACGCCGACGACCTTTGCTGGTACCGCAAAACCCATCGTCAACAACGGGTCGGGAGGGGTGCCGCTCTTCTTCTTCCAAGGCACCGGGGGTGTGCGACTGCTGAACCTCGCGCTGCACGGCACGCCGACGAGCGGGAATCAGGCCTTCTTCTTCTATCGCGGCGCGCATGATGTGACCCTGTGCAACCTCGATATGGATAGCTTTCACCTCGCCGTCTACAACGAGAGCAACGCCGGCAACAACTCCAACATCAAGGTCACCGGCAACCTCGTCACCAACAGCGCTGCCATGGGCTACCTTGGCGGCGGTACGAATGACGACGTGTCTTACAACTACTGGGACAGTAACGGCAGCTCGACCGTGTTCGACCATACCCTGTACTTCGCCTCCTCGACGGAGCTTCTGAACATGCGGGTGGTTGGCAACTACGTGCGTGGTCAGTACGGCTCGACCTGCCTCGGCGCGCCCATCGTGGCCCACATGGCGGTCGATGGCTTGCTCGTCAAGGACAACGTCGTCGACATCGATCCGTCCGCGGTCACCGGCGGATGCTGGGGAATGGGCTTCAATAACTTCACCAATGCACCTGAGCCCATGTATCACCGCCATGCGGTCTTCTCCGGCAATACGATTAGGAACGGGGGCAACCTTGCGCTCACCGTGACCGGTTGCCCCGATTGTGTGATCGAAAACAATCTCATTATTCACGAGACGGCCATGGAAGCGACGGGGATCGCGGTCGCGAGTGGGCCCGCCCGCGCCAGCTCCGGCGATGACGTGAACACTCGCAACGTCATCAGAAACAACACGATCTGGTACGGCCCGAGCGCCAGCGATAGTGGCATCGGCATCGTGGTGGGTACGGAGGGTACGGGTCACATCATCGCCAACAACAGCGTCACCTACAGCGGCACGGCGACAGGAAGCAACGGCCCGTTCAGGTGCTTTGACTATCCGCTCGCTCTTTCGTCCTACGCCTTCATCGACAACAATCATTGCGAAGTCGCCGCCTCATCGTCCTGGGTCGCAGGGCAGGGCACGCTCGCGGACTGGCAGGCTGCGTCGGGATTCGACATGCAGTCCTTTGCGGGGTCACCGCAGTTCACCGCGGCAGGCACTGACTTCACGCCAGGGGTGGGCTCACCGCTTGTCGGTACCGGCAGCGCTGCGTACGGCTCTGCTTACGACATCACCGGCGCCACGCGACCGAGTCCACCGAGCATTGGCGCCTACGAGCCGTGAGGTCCCATCAGGCATGGCATCGCGTGATCGTATCGGTGTGGCTGTTGTGATACGATCACCAGAGGCCGCGCGACATGAAGGAACTGCACGCAGGCACTGGGCCACGTCGAGCTAGGCAGCGCGTTCGTGCTGTGCTGCCGCTCGTGCTCGTCGCGGCGTGCACCGCGCGCACGAGCATCGACGCACATAGCTCCACTTTCGCGGCCGACGGCGACGGTATCCAGCAAGGCACGGACGCCGCCTATCCCGTGTGCGCCGATGTCGTGGTCTCGAGCGCGGGCTGCCTCTGTGAGGGCGCGCGTCGCACCGATGGTCTCTGCTGCGCCGACACCTGGCATGCCGGCGGCTATTGTTGCGCGGGTGTGTGGCAAGCGACCGTGTGTGTCTTCTGCACCGACGGCGATGGCGATAGTTACGACGACGCCCTGTGTGGCGGCGACGACTGTGACGACGCCGCGGTCGCCGTGTATCCAGGTGCCACAGACATTTGCGGCGATGGCATCGACCAAGACTGCTCGGGCGGGGCGCTCGTGTGCCCGTCGTTTACGCTCGATGCGCTGTTCGCCCAGGCCGGTGTTTTCGTGCTCGACCTCGGCTCGGTCGACAACCTCAATTGGACTCCCCAGGGCTCTGCGGTGCAGCCCGATGGTCGTATCGTCTTGGGTGGCACCGGCGGCAGCGCGGCCAATGGCAGTTTCACCGCGTTGTGTCTGCTGGAGAACGGTACGCTCGACCCCACGTTCGGTACTGCCGGCATCGCCACCATCGACTTCGGCTACGACTACGAGTGGTTGCAAGCGGTGCGCTTGCAGCCCGACGGCAAGATCGTCTTGGCGGGTGAGGTTTCCGCCACCGCGTCGGGGGGGAGTCTCGTTGGGGTCGCACGCTTGCTCGCGGACGGCTCGCCCGACCCCACGTTCGCGACGGTGGGCTGGCGCACGGTGGATTTGCTCGCCGGGGCAGACATTGTCAACGGTGCCGTCGTGCTCAGCGATGGCCGCATACGTTTGTGCGGCCAGGGATGGGCGGTCGATCCCGGCTCGTCGGATCTGGTCGTCTACAGTCTCTTGGCCGACGGCTCTCTCGAGACGACCTTTGGCAGCGGCGGCGTGCTGCTCATCGATTTTTTTGGCGGTGACGAGTTTGGCGGCTCGTGTCAGCCGGGCGGTGGCGACAGCCTACTCGTCCCGGGTACGGCCTGGGGCGCCACGGGGTTTGATGCCGCGCTCGCGCGAGTGTTGCCCGATGGCACCATGGACCCCGCCTTCGATGACGGCTCCACGGGGCTACCGGGGCGGGCCACCTTGGACATCAGCGGTCAAGAAGAGGCCTGCGACGCCGTCGTCCGGCAAGCGGATGGCGCTATTCTCTGCGCTAACGGCACCAGCGCGGCGGGGGTCTCGGATTCCTTGCTGATCCGTTTCTTGCCGACCGGCGCGCTCGATCCGACCTTCGGCACCGGCGGCTTCGTGGTCTTGGATCTCGGCGGCAATGATTTCTTTGCCGCGATTGTCGTGCTGCCCGATGGCCGGATCGCCGCAGCGGGCCAGCGGACCAATGCCGCAGGCGACCAAGATTTCTCGCTCGCCGTGCTCACGAGCGCTGGCGCGCTCGATACCTCTGTTGGTACGAACATCGGTCAGGCGGGGGTCTTCGGCTTTGACGTCACCCCTGGCTTCGACGACGAGGCGCGCTCGCTCATCCTCGACCCCCCCGGTCGCCTGCTTCTTTCTGGCAGCAGCTCCGACGGCAACACCAACAATTTCGCGGCGTTGCGTCTCTGGCTCTAGCTTGGTGCACTGCGCTTGAAGCTTTTGGCCG
>CAYHNK010000075.1:0-10133 GCA_964357695.1 uncultured Bdellovibrionales bacterium
TGGGCGGCGGGCGCGCCATCCCGCACTGCCGCTCCGCCGCGGTGACCGAGGCCATGGGCCGGGTGGTGCGCGAGCTACGTGCCGGCGTCGATACGGTGAGGGTAGGGGGATCGTCATGAGGCGATATTTTGCGTGTTGTGGCGCTTGCCTGACGATGGCCTGTCAGGCGCAGTTGCACGGGACCGGAGAGCTGTACGTCTGGAACGGCACGCTCAAGGCCGTGACCGTGCGCGTGGCGGGCCGATCGCCGGCGCAGCTGACGCTATTTGCCAACGGCGGCCAGCTGCTAGACGCCCAAGTGGCTGGCACCTATCAGGTCCATGCGGGCGATGGTGCAGCGCCCATCGAGGCCGTGGTGCGCGAAGGCAAGCTCACGCTCGTCAACCTTGATGGCGTCGGTTGTTTTGTGCGCGCGGATGTCTCGGGCATGTACCGCCGCGACCGCAGCCCCGCCAAGGTGCTTGAGGTCTACGCGAACCGCCCGGTCATCGATATCGATAGCGAGGTGCGCGTCTTCCCCGGCGAATCGCTTCCGGCGGTGCGGCCGAAGACGGTCTACACCTTCCAGCGTCTGACGGTCATCGATTGCAGCATTGCCCGCGACGAAAGCGCCGTGGAGCGCTACCTACGCACGCTGCGTTAGCGGCTCACGGTTTTGCGGGCGTACCGGCGACATCGTCAAAGCCCGGCAGCTCATTGATCGACGGCATAAAGACCAGCTCGACGCGCCGATTCATCGTCTTGGCGTCGGGGTTCTCGTCAGAGTCCGGAACAATGGGGTCGAACTCCGCCTGACCCGCGGCGCTCAGCATCTGCGGCGGCACGCCCGCTTCCACCATCAGCCGGACCACCTCGATGGCTCGCTGGGTCGAGAGCTCCCAGTTGGAGGGGAAGCGTGCCGAATGAATGGGGGTCGAGTCGGAGTGGCCGACGACCTGGAACTTGCGATCGGGAAACTCCTTGATCGTGCGTGCCAGCTCGGTGATGGCCTCGGTGGCCTCGGGCTTGATGCGCGTGCTGCCCGCGGGGAAGACCACGTCGCTCGGCATCTGCACGAGCATGCGGCCACTGCGGATCTTCACCTGCAAGGTGCCCGCGTCGATCATCTTGTGCAGCTTTTCGAGAATGCGCTTGTACTGAGCGTTGCGCGCCTCCGAGGCCGCGCGCACGCGCCGCAGCTCCTCGATCTCCTTGGCGAGGGTCTGTTGCTCGGTGGCCATGCGCTCACGTTGCTGCGTGAGCTCGCCCTTTTCGCCGAGCAGCTGCTCGACGTTTTGGCCCATCGAGGAGACTTTGGTGACGAGCTGCTGGTTCTGATCGAGCGCGGTCGTCAGATCGGTGGTGCACTCGTCGCTCTTCTTTTTGAGCGTATCACGCTCGTCGCCCGTCTTGACGAGGCTCTCTTTCGTGCGCGACAGCTCGTCGACTACCGCGGTGTGCGTTCCTGTGGTGACGCAGCCGACGCTCAGCGACGTCGCGAGAATCCCTGCGGCCCAAGCCGTGTTCTTTTTGCAGCTCATATCAGTACCTCCGCGTGCAGGCTGGAATGAGGCGATAGTCCTACCGCACCGGCCCGAGGGGAAACAAGCGCAATTGCGCGCGCGGTCGCGCTTGACACCGACCGACCGCTTACATAGTGCCAATCACGCGCGCCGTGCGGCGCCCACCCACGAGGAGGATTGACCCATGACGTTTCGCGTGCTGGTAGCCGATGCCTTGGATGAGGAAGGGCTGAAGATTTTTCGCCAGAGCTCGAGTGTCGAGCTGGAAGTGAAGGTGGGCATGAAGCCGGCCGAGCTCTGCGAGATCCTGCCGCGCTTTGACGGCCTCGTCGTGCGCAGCGCCACGCAGGTCGATGCCAAGGTCATCGCTGCCGGATCCAAGCTGCAAATCATTGGTCGCGCCGGTATTGGGGTCGACAACATCGATGTGCCCGCGGCCACCCGCGCCGGCATCGTGGTGATGAACACGCCGGATGCGAACGCGACCACCACCGCGGAGCATGCCCTCGCGCTCATCTTCGCCATGGCACGCCAGGTGCCGCAGGCTGATGCATCGATGAAGGCCGGTAAGTGGGACAAGAAGCGATTTGTCGGCCGTGAGCTGCGCGGTCTCACGCTCGGCGTCGTCGGTGCCGGCAACATCGGTCGTCTCGTCGCCGAGCGGGCGCAAGCGCTCAAGATGCGCGTCGTCGTGCACGACCCCTACATCAAGCCGGAGGCGGCAAAGCAGGCGGGTTGGCAGCTCATGGACCTCGACGCGCTGCTCGCGACGTCAGACATTCTCACGGTGCACACGCCGCTCAACGATCACACCCGCGGCCTCATCAACGCGAAATCTGTGTCCAAGATGAAAAAGGGCATCATGGTGGTCAATTGTGCCCGCGGCGGCATCTACGACGAGCAGGCGCTGCTCGCCGGCCTCGAGGAGGGCACCATCGCGGCAGCTGCCCTCGACGTGTTCGTTAAGGAGCCACCGGCCGCCGATGATCCCCTGGTGCGCCATCCCAACGTCATCTGCACGCCGCACCTCGGGGCCTCGACGCGCGAAGCGCAGGTGCTGGTATCCACCGCGATCGCCGAGCAAATGGTGGCCTACGCCAAGGATCGCACGGTGCGCAACGCCGTCAACACACCGAAGCCGCGCTGAGCGCGGGGACTACTACTCTTCGGGTACGACGGGCGTGGCCGTGAGGTCGTCGAGGGCGATGCGTTCGCTCGTCGGGGCACTGCACGCGCGCGTGCTGCTGGGTGCGAACCCGTAGCCGGCTGACGACGGTGTGGCATCGTAGCAGACGTCCGCGAGCTCGGCGCTGTACTCGTACCTACCGTCCGCGTCGCTCGTGACCCAAGCGTCGAGGAACCCTGCGGGCTGCGAGACGAGATGGACAGCGACGCCGGCCATACCCACGGTCGCTCCATCGACGATGCGACCGGCGAGGGTCAGATTGCGGCGCGTTGGCAGCGTCAACGACACGTCGGGTGCGCCAACAAGGGCGCCGCTATTGTCGGTCACGAGGTGCCGCAGCGCGTACGTGCGCACGCTATTGGTCTGCGGGTAGGTGTGCGCGAACGTGACACCCGTGGGTGACTCCCCGAGGGTCACCTGCGCGCTCGACTCCATCGTGATGGTGCCCGAACAATCCCACTCGTCACAGTTCGGCACGCTATAGCCCCAGCGCACGCGCACCAGACCATCGCCGCTATGGGTGCACAGCTGCGCATCGGCGTCGGTGGACAGGTCGGTCAAGCTGACGTCATAGCCAAAGGCGGAGATCATGCTCGCGGGAACCGCGGGGGTGTTGGCAAGCGGCCGTGGTGCAACCTGTGCGCGAATTAGACCCAGGTGACGATTGGCATCGCGCAGCTCCAGGGTGACGGTGCGCTCGGTGCCATCCGCGTACGCGTGGGAGACCGCCACGCCGGCGGCCCCGGTGCCGTCGCCGAAATCCCAGTGATAGCTGTAGGGTGCGGTGCCGCCCACCTCATGGCTGACGGTGTAGGCCACCTCGAAGCAGCCCGGCAGGTACGTCACCTGCAGGATCGCATTGAGATAGATGCGCCCCCAGCGGATTTCAGTGCTGCGACCAATGCTGGCATGGCAGGAAATGTCGCTGCACGTGCCACCGCCGGGGTCAAATTGGTAGCTGAACGCTAGCGGCACATCGCGCCAAGTGTAGGGTCCTGGCGCGAGATCGTAGCTGCCGTTCGCGTGCAACTGTGCGTCGGCAATGGTGGCGCCGTCGTGCGTTGTTCCCGCGTGGCAGAATTCGCAGCCGAAGCGGTGGTCGCTGTGGCTGTTTGACTTGGGATCGTCCTGCGCGTAGTCGGGCGGCGCACCGTGGCAGCCGTCACAAGCCAGCGTGTCCTCGCCCCACGTCGGTGCGGTATGGCTCTCAATCACCTCGGTGGCGACGGCCGTACCGGCGCTGTGACAATAGTTGTCCGCACAGGTCGACGGTAGGTCGCGATGGCCGTCGAGGTGCTGCGTGGCGTCGTGCGGGTGACACAGGCCACAGCCGAGGGCATAGCTCACGGACGGATCGGGGGAGGGCTCGCGGGTCGTTGCCCCGTAGGCCGGTGTCGTGGCGCCCGCATGACGCTCGTGCCCGGCATCGTCTGGCGGGCCACCGTGACACGCGCCACAGGCGCCGTCGCCGGAAGTGAGGTCGACAACACCGTTGATGTGCGTCGACGGATCCTTTGGGCGTGCCGCCACAAATGGGTGACAGGGACCGCAGTCTGAGGACGCCACCGCGAGGTGCGGGGGCGGCGGAGGCAACCCATGGCAACTGTCGCAATGCACTTGGCTGCGATCGACGAGCGTCCAGATGGGCTGCGTTGCGGTACCGCCCGCGAGCGTCGCGCCGTGGCAGTACACGTTGCAGCGGCCTGCCGAGTACAGCGGCTCGACACCACCCGTCGCTGCGAGCGGCCCCCAGACGAGCTCGGCAGGTGCCTCGTCGAGGTGCCCGGGTGCGTCCACAGACTCGGGCACGACATGGCATTCGTCGCATGCAACCTGACGAAAAAGCGTGCTCGGCTGCCAGTGGGCCGTGTGTGCTCCGACTCCCGCACGCGCGGGGCTCCGACCGCCAGCGCAATCGAGCGGTGGCGCCGCATGGTCCGCCTCGCCATGGCATGTGGTGCAGTCTTGCGGTGGCGGCACTGGGTCATCGCTTGGCGGAGGCACGACGTCATCGTCAACAACGGGCGGTGCGTCGTCATCTGTGGAAATCACCGCAGGCGTTGGTGACGCCGGGTCGTGCTCGACCGGGCCGCACGCCGCCACGAGTCCCGCCAGAGCGAAATTGATCAACGAGCGCGCATGGTGCGGCATGGGCCACCTCTCGGCCTCCCCACGTGCATTATCGTCTGGACTGATGGTGACGGCGCCAAGATTTTCGGCGCGAGGAGGGAGCAAGAAATTTGGTGACCCCAACGGGACTCGAACCCGTGTTCCCGACGTGAGAGGCCGGTGTCCTGGACCGCTAGACGATGGGGCCACACATGGCTGGGGAACTAGGATTCGAACCTAGATCAACGGGGCCAGAACCCGCCGTCCTGCCGTTAGACGATTCCCCAACTTCTCTCTGGCACGTATCTATCGGGGGCGGCTTTTACTACGAGCGCTCGGGTCTTGTAAAGGCTTCTCGCGCGCGATGACAAAAATGCGCACCTCACCCTGTTTTTCGTAGATGTTGATGCCTTCCCAGTCGGTGGTGCGCCGCAGGCTCTCGATATTCTTGGCTTTGATCCCGGGAAGGTTGACGATGCTGCGCCAGCGGACGCCGCCCGTACGGCGAAAGACGCGCTCGTAGTAGTCGAGCGTCTCGTCGTAGGATCGCGACGATTGATACCGACCCGGCTCATCGAGAGCCAGCGACTGCGGCACGATGGGGGCTTCTTTGGGCAGGTCTGCGGCGACAGCGCCGATCGCGAAAAGGCCCAAAGCGACGAGCACAGAGACTCCAGCGATGCGCGCTTGCATGCGTTGCTCCTTCGCATCTGCGTGTGGTGCTGTCAACATCGAGCCAATTCTTCCCATTGACCTGCCACGCTGCATGCACGAAGATAAGCTCTGTGAACGGAGTGACAACGGGTTGGTCCCCTGCCCGGTGCGTGTTTGGCGCCAAGGCACGCTGAACCAACACTTAGCTACCGGGAGCGGTGATCCGCACGGGGGTGTGCAAGCCCCGCATTGCACGGGGAAGCCTAAACCCATGGGCATCGCACCCACCTGGCTTGCCAGGTTCACGTGCCCGTTGCCTCACGGCCAGGGCGGGGGACGAACGCGGCGACGTCGGTGGCTCACAGGGATGGGCCGCCGACGCCGCAAGGGCGCGATTGGGAGCGTGATGTTGCTTGGGCGAATTGCGCGGGGAGGGCTGCGCGAACGCGAAGCAGGCGCGCGATGTGACGGTCGAGAATGGCACGGCGGCGTTAGAGGCCGCGCGTGTGAATGTGTGACTGCGAGCTGGAACTGGGACTGTGCGCGGCGTCAGCCGCGTTTCGCGCAGCGGTACAGCCATCGGACGCCGATGGCACGGGCCGCCCGACCTCTGTGGCTTTGCGTCGTCCGAGCGCCAATCCCAGCTCCACCGCCATAGGCTTTCTTGTAGAGAAGCGGCGAGGAGAATGAACGTGTCTGAGCTAAATGTGGCGCTCGCCGGCCTCGTGGTCGGCGTCGTGGCCGGTCTCGCGGCCTTCTGGGTGCGCCTGCGCATGTCGACCGGTGGCCTCAAGGCGCGTGCGGAGCTTTTGCTTCAGGACGCGCGCGCGGAGAAGGAAAAACTGCTGCGCAATGCCGAGGCGGAGGCCAAAGAGGCCCTGCTGCAGGTGCAGAAAGACCACGAGCAGGAAGCGCGCAAGCAGCGCGACGAGCTGCTCGGCGCGGAAAAACGCTTGCGCCAGCGTGAGACGAACGTCGAGCGCAAAAACGAGCTCGTCGAGCGACGCGAGCGAGAGCTGCGCAAGCGCGAGGTGGCCATCGACGCGGACGAGAAGAAGGCGCAGCAGGTGCTCGCCGACGCCGATACCAAGGTGCGCGAGGCCACGTCCGAGCTCGAGCGGGTCGCAGGTCTGTCACAGGAGGAGGCGCGCAAACGCTTGCTCGAGGCGGTGGAAGTGCAGGCGCGCCAGGAGGCGGCGACGCGCATTCGACGCATCGAAGAGGAGGCACGGCGCGAAGCGCAGGAGCGTGCGACGCGCATCGTCTGCAACGCCATCCAACGCTTTGCCGGTGAGCTCGTCTCCGAGAAGACGGTCAGTGTCGTCGAGCTGCCGTCTGACGACATGAAGGGGCGCATCATCGGGCGCGAAGGTCGCAACATCCGCGCCATTGAAGCGGCGACCGGCATCGACATCATAATCGACGACACGCCGGAGGCGGTGATCGTCAGCGGATTTAATCCCGTGCGGCGCGAAATCGCCAAGCTGGCGCTCGAGCGCCTGGTGGCCGACGGGCGCATTCACCCGGCGCGCATCGAGGAAGTCGTCGAGAAGGTCACCGAAGAGCTCGACGAGCGGGTCATCAAGATTGGTGAGCAGGCGACGTTCGACCTGGGTCTGCACGGCGTGCATCCCGAGCTCGTGCGTCTCGTGGGCAAGATGAAGTTCCGCACCGTGAGCGGTCAGAATTTGTGGAATCACTCGGTTGAGACCGCGGCCATCGTCGGCATGATGGCGAGCGAGCTGGGCCTCAATCCGCTCGTCGCCAAGCGCGCGGGCGTGCTGCATGACATTGGCAAGGCGGTCGATCACGAGGTCGAGGGACACCACGCACACGTGGCCGCGGACTTCGCTCGGCGTTTTGGTGAGAAGGCGCCGGTCGTCACGGCGATTCGTGAGCACCACGATCCGGAGCCATCGACCGTGCTGGGCGTCTTGTTGCAGGCCGCCGATACGCTGTCCAAAGCACGTCCCGGCGCGCGTCGTGACATCTTGGAGACCTACATCAAGCGACTCGAGGATCTGGAGCGCCTGGCGCTGGGCTTTCGCGGCGTCGAGAAGGCCTTCGCCATTCAGGCGGGCACCGAGGTGCGTGTCATGGTCAACTTCGAGCAAGTCTCCGACGACGAGTCGCTGATGCTCGCGCGAGATATTGCACGGCGCATCGAGGACGAGCTGACGTACCCGGGTGAGGTGAGGGTGACCGTTGTGCGCGAGGCCCGCGCGACCGAGGTGGCGCACTGAGCTGACGAATGGCAACACGGCGATTCGAAGATATCGTGGAGGCGGTGCAGCTGTACCACCCCCAGCCCAAGATCGAGCTCATCCAGCGCGCCTACATGTATTCGGCCAAGGTGCACGCCGGCCAAGTGCGCAAGAGCGGCGAGCCCTATCTCATCCACCCCCTGGAGGTCGCCCATCTGCTCGCCGAGCTGCGGCTCGATGAAGCGAGCATCGTCACGGGGCTGCTGCACGACACGGTGGAGGACACGCTGGCGACGCTCGATGAGCTGCGCGGCATGTTCGGGGAAGAGGTCGCAGCGCTCGTCGATGGCGTCACCAAGCTGTCGCAGATCCGCTTTGACACCGATGAGCACAAGCAGGCGGAGAACTTTCGCAAGATGCTCATCGCCATGGCGAAAGACATCCGTGTCATTCTCGTCAAGCTGGCCGATCGCCTGCACAACATGCGCACGCTCGAGCATCTCGCACCCGCGAAGCAGCGCCGTATTGCCCAGGAGACGATGGACATCTACGCCCCCATCGCCAATCGCTTAGGTATCAACTGGGTCAAGGGTGAGCTCGAGGACCTGTCGTTTCGTTATCTGCAGCCCGACGACTTCGAAGATCTGTCGCGTCGCGTCTCCGAGCTGACCGCCGCGCGCGAGGCCTATGTCGCTGAGGTCGTCGCCGTGCTGAGTCGCGAGCTCGAAACGCGCGGCGTGCCAGCCGAGGTCAGTGGTCGGCCCAAGTATCTCTATTCGATCTACCGTAAGATGGAGGCCCGCCGCGTCGCTTTCGAGGACATCTACGACGTCATCGCTTTTCGTGCCCTCGTCGACAACGTCGGCCAGTGCTACGAGGTCCTCGGCCACGTGCACTCGCTGTGGCATCCGATCCCCGGGCGTTTCAAAGACTACATCGCAATGCCCAAGCCCAATCTCTACCAGTCGCTGCACACGAGCGTCGTGGGACCGGCAGGCGAGCGCATCGAGATCCAGATCCGCACGCGCGAGATGCACCGCGTGGCCGAAGAGGGTATTGCGGCCCACTGGGAGTACAAAGAAGGGGTCAAGCTCGGCGACAAGAGTCGGCACGAGTTCGGCTGGTTGCGACAGCTACTCGAATGGCAACGCGATCTCGACGATCCGACCGAGTTTCTCGACACCGTCAAGTATGACCTATTCACCGATGAGGTCTTCGTCTTCACCCCACGCGGCGAGGTGATTTCGCTCACGCGCGGGGCGACGCCCCTCGATTTTGCCTATGCCATCCATACCGAGGTGGGTCATCACTGCTCGGGCGCCAAGGTCAACGGCCGCATGGTGCCGTTGCGCTACCAGGTCAAAAACGGCGACATGGTGGAGATCCTCACCAACCCGCAGCAGCGCCCTTCGAAGGACTGGCTGGGCCTGGTGCGCACGGGTCGAGCCAAATCCAAGATCCGCAGCTATGTGCGCATTGCTGAGCGCGAGCGCTCACGCGAGCTCGGCCGTGAGATGCTCGAGCGCGAGCTCAAACGCTACGGGGTGTCGCTCGCACGCGTGCTCAAAGACGGGCGGTTGCAGCAGATCGCCGAAGACACGCGGCACAAGTCGGTCGACAGCCTCTTTGTCGCGCTCGGCTACGGCCGCAGCACGCCCACCCAGATCGTCGAGCGGCTCGTCCCGGGCAAGGCCCCCGAGGTGGCGCAGCCGACGCTGCTCGGACAGATATTTCGCAAGGTGGCGCGTCGCTCGACGAGCGGCGTCATGGTTCAAGGTCTCGACGATGTGCTCGTGCGCTTTGCCCGCTGCTGCACGCCGCTGCCTGGCGACCCCATCGTGGGCTTTGTGACGCGTGGGCGTGGCATCACGGTGCATGCCAAGAGCTGCTCGCGCGCCATCGACACCGATCCCGACCGGCGCATCGAAGTGACCTGGGACGACAAAGCATCACAAGCGCGACCGGTTTCCATCCGCGTGCTCACCGGCGACCGTCCCGGGATCCTCGCCACCATCTCCCAGGTGCTCACCGACAACGCCGTCAACATCTCGCAGGCCAACTGCAAGGTCACCGCCGCCGACCATGCCGTGAACACGTTCGAAATCCTCGTCAAAGACACCGACCAGTTGCGCAAGGTGGTCAGCGAGATCAAGCGTCTGACCGGCGTCATCGGCGTCGAGCGGCTCTAGCCATCTTGCTCCGGCGCCCGGTTCTGATAGCGTGCGCCGCATGCAAAATGACAAATCCGCCACCGGCGGTCGATTGATCTACGAGCACAAGCGCACCCACCGCTGCGGCGATCTGCGTGAAGAGCACATCGGCGGGGACGTTGTGCTGATGGGCTGGGTGCAGGCGCGGCGTGACCACGGCGGCTGTATCTTCATCGATCTGCGCGATCGCGCGGGCGTCACGCAGGTCGTGTTCGACGCCGAGGTCGACGCGTCGGTGCTCGAGCAGGCGACGGCGCTGCGTGCAGAA
>CAYHNK010000075.1:10143-16474 GCA_964357695.1 uncultured Bdellovibrionales bacterium
CAGAATGGGTCATCGGCGTGCGCGGCAAAGTGCGCAGTCGTGGTGGCAACGTCAACGCCAAGATCCCCACGGGCGCCGTCGAGGTCGTGGCCTCGACGTTCGAGCTCTTCTCACGCGCCAAGCCGCCGCCTTTTGCCATCAGCGACGACATCGACACGCAGGAAGAGACGCGGTTGCGCTATCGCTTTCTCGATCTGCGCCGACCGGTGTTGCAGCGCAATCTCATGATGCGGCATCGCTTCAATCAAATCGTGCGCCAGACTCTCGATGAGCAAGGGTTTCTCGAGCTGGAAACACCCTTCCTCATCAAGAGCACGCCCGAAGGGGCACGCGACTACGTGGTGCCCTCGCGTGTGCATCCCGGGAGCTTTTTCGCTCTGCCGCAATCGCCGCAGCTCTTCAAACAATTGTTCATGATCGCCGGCTACGATCGCTACTTCCAGATCGTACGCTGCTTTCGCGATGAGGACCTGCGCGCCGAGCGCCAGCCGGAGTTCACGCAGGTGGACTTGGAGATGTCTTTCGTCGCGCCCGAGGACGTGCAGGGCATTGTCGAGCGCGTGCTTGCGCGCGTGTGGCAAGAGCTCGCGGGGCGCACACTCGAGGTACCCTTTGCGCGCATGCGCTACGACGAGGCCATGGCGCGTTTTGGCGTCGATGCCCCCGATCTGCGCTACGGGCTCGAGTTCAAAGACATCTCCGAGCAGGTCGGTCAATGTGGGTTCAAGGTGTTTGCCGACGCCGTGGCCGAGGGTGGCAAGGTCAAGGGCATCAATCTGCGCGATGCCGGAGACTTCTCGCGCAAGGACCTCGATGATCTTGGCGAATTCGTCAAGGGTTACGGCGCGAAGGGTCTTGCGTGGGTGAAGGTCAAAGAAGACGGCAGCTGGCAGTCGCCGATTGCGAAGTTCTTTTCCCCCGACGAGCAGGGGGCCCTCGGCAAGGCGCTCGAGCTGCGCGCGGGCGACACGGCGGTCTTTGTCGCCGATCGCACGTGGGTCGTGCACGCGGCGCTCGGCAACTTGCGCAAACACCTGGCGCGCCAACGCAAGCTCACCCGCGCCGATGACTATCGTTTTGTGTGGGTCACCGAGTTCCCGCTCTTTGAGTGGGATGAAGCGACCAAGCGCTTCTATGCGGCGCACCATCCCTTCACCTCGCCCAAGCCCGAGGATCGCCACAAGCTTCTTTCCGACCCGGGGTCGGTGCGGGCGCAGGCGTACGACATCGTGCTCAACGGCGTCGAGATTGGCGGCGGGTCCATTCGCATTCACGACAGCGAGCTGCAATCGGAGATGTTTCGCGCGCTCGGCATTGGCGCCGAGGAGGCCGAGGCGAAGTTTGGCTTTCTGCTCAAGGCGCTACAGTACGGTGCGCCGCCGCACGGAGGTCTCGCGCTCGGCGCCGATCGCATTCTCATGCTGCTGACGGGCACCGATTCGATTCGCGACGTCATCGCGTTCCCCAAGACGCAAAAGCAGAGCGATCTGATGCTCGATGCGCCGGCGCCGCTCGACGAGGCGCAGCTGAGCGAGCTGTCTATCCGCCCGCTCAAGCCCCAGGGAAGCCCGACGTGACCGGCGACACCGACGTTCTCGTTGTCGGTGGCGGCGCCAACGGCACGGGTCTCGCTCGTGATCTCGCCAAGCGCGGTGTGCGCGTGACCCTGTGCGAGAAGGGGGACTTCGCGCGCGGCGCCACGGGCGCTTCGAGCGGCATGATCCACGGCGGGCCGCGCTATCTCCTGCACGACGTCGAGACGACGCGCCACTCGTGCGAGGACTCGGGCTACATCCAGCGCATCGCGCCGCACATTCTTTTTCGCGTGCCGTTTCTCATGCCCGTGCCCAACGACACGCTCTACGGGCCGACGGCGCTGATGCTGCACGATGCCTACTTCGACGTCTATGACCGCTTCGCGCGTTTGAAGAACGGCATTCCTCATGCGCGTCTGTCGCTCGACGAGATGCGCGCCATTGAGCCGGGACTCGACACCCAGTACTTTCTCGGCGGCGTGACGCTCGATGAGTGGGGCATCGATCCGGGGCGCCTGTGTGTGCTCAATGCCCTCGATGCGGCACGGCACGGTGCGGAGATCCTCACCTATACAGAGGTTGTGGGATTCGTGCGCGATGCCGCGGGTGCTGTCGTCGGTGCGCGATTGCGGCGGGCCGGCGAGGCGAGCGTGCGCGAGGTGCGCGCGCGCGTGGTGGTCAATTGCGGCGGCCCGTGGGCAGAGAAGATCGCGGGGCTCGGCGGCGGCGGCGTGCGCTTGCGACCGGGCAAGGGCGTGCATCTCGTCTACGAGAAGCGCCTGACGAACTTTGCGGTGGTGGTGCAAGCGGTCGACGGACGACAGATCTTTGTCATGCCGTACCAAAACGAAACGTGGATTGGTACGACGGACGATGACTACTACGGCGATCTCGACGATCTGTGGGCCACCGAAGACGAGATCCGTTACCTGCGCGAAGCCGTCGAGCGCGTGCTCCCAGGGATCCGGCAACAGCGCCTCATCGGCGCGCGCGTCGGCGTACGCAACACCTTGCACGCGTGGGGCAAGACTGAGGACGCGCTCAGCCGTGGCTACCGCATCATCGATCATGCGCAGCACGGCGCTACCGGTCTCTTCTCCCTCGCCGGGGGCAAGCTCGCGAGCTACCGCGTGCAGGCGCAAGAGGCTGCCGATGCGGTGGGCGCACGCCTCGGCGTACATGCCACTTGCGAAACCCACCAGCACACGTTGCCCGGTGGCGACAGCATGCCCGACGAGCAAGAGTTGGCGCGCGTTTACGGCATCGATCGCTTGGCGGCGCGCCGCCTCATCGCTCGGCACGGCTCGCTCGCGCCCAAGGTGCTCGATATCGGACGCGAGAGTCCGACCGGCTACGCAGTCGTGTGCGGCGTCGAGCCGACGCTCGAGTGTGAGGTGCGCTACTGCCTGCGAGTCGAGCACGTGCAGCACCTCGGTGACTTGATGGCGCGCTGCCGCATTGCCGTCGGCGCCTGCCAGGGCCTCGATTGCGGTCTGCGGGCGGCACAGATCATGGCCGAGGAACGTGGCCTCGATTCGACTGATGAGCGAGCCGAGCTGATGGATCTGCTCGGGCGTCGTTGGCGCGCGGCGCGGCCGGTGCTCACGGGCTTGCAGCTCGCCCAGGCCGAGCTGCTGATGACGCAGTACACGGGGCTCTGGCAGCTGCCGACCCTCGTGCCACACGCATGAGAGCGGGGCGGCAGGAGAGAAGGATGGCCGACGTCGTCGTCATCGGGGGAGGGCTCGCAGGCAGTCTCGCGGCCCTCGAAGCGCAGCGCCTCGGTGCCAAGGTTGCCGTTGCGCGCCGCGGCTATGGCGCGACGGCCATGAGCACCGGCGCCATCGACATTGCCTACAGCCCGGCGCTCTCACCCGCCTACCAAGTGCCACGTACGCTCGCCGACATTGTCATGGACATCAACGCCCATCGACCGCGCCATCCGTATGGCGTGCAGGGCCTCGAGACGTCGCTCCCCGGGATCCGCGATGGCTATGCGCTGCTCGTCAAGGCGCTCGCCGGGGGAGGGCTCGACCTTGCGCCGTTGGACTTGCAAGCGGAGAACGTCGGTTTTGCCTCCTCGCTCGGCGCTGTCTTGCCTGCTGCCGCAGCCTGTGGTGCCCACGTCGGGCTCGATCTGAATCACCCCACCCGCGGCCGCTGGGGCATCGTGCAGCTTGCCGGCGACGGTGCGTTCGATGCCCGGCGCGTCGCCCTGGGCATCGCGCAGGACGCGCACGCCATGGGAAACGACGCTGTCGTCTTTGACGTCGTGCCTGTGAGCTTTGGCGAGTGCGCCTCGCCGCTCGATTTGGCACGGCTCCTTGACGATCAGAGTGCTGTCGACACGCTCGCCTCGGCGCTGACGACGGCCGGGGCGACGTTCGATGGGCTCGTCGTCCCACCCGTGGTGGGCTTGCGCCAGCACCGCATCACGCTCGCGCGCCTGCGTGAGAAGGTCGGCAAGCCGGTGGTGGAGGCGCTCGGGCACATCCCCTCGGTGCCGGGTCTGCGCTTGCAGCTGGCACTCGACGAGGCGCTCGCCGCCGCGGGCATCGAGCGACTCGATGCCGTCGTGCAGGTGTGCGAAGAGCGGGGCGTGTTACAGGCGGTGCGCACGCAGGCCGGCCGTGACGTGAGTGCCGGGGCCTACGTGCTTGCCACCGGTCGATTTATCGCCGGCGGCATCACCTGGGACGATGACGGGTGCCGGGAGGCGATTTTGGGTCTGCCGGTGGTGACCGAAAGCGGACCGATGGAGGTCGATAGCCCACACTCGGTGGTCCGCGAGACGCCGATGGACTCGCATCCACTGATGACCGCCGGGGTGTTGTGCGACGCAGACCTGCGACCGCAACGCGAAGCTGTGCCCGCCTACGAGAATCTCTTCGCCGCGGGCATGATCCTCGGCGGCTTCGCCTCGCGTTATGCACTGTGCGCCGACGGCGTGGCGATGGCGAGCGCGGTGCACGCGGCACGACAAGCGTGCCTTTGTGCGGGAGGGGAAGGATGAGCGCCATCTATCGTTGGACCCTGTCAAAATGGGTACTCGCGTGGGCGCTGACAAAGAACATTCTGCGGCGGCTCGTGCTCGGTGTACGGGGACCGGCGCCGTGGCTGCGGCGGCTGGCGAGCGAGTCACTCGGCGCGGTGCCCGCCGAGGCCTGGGGCTATTTCGCGGCCACCTCGCGCTGCATCGGCTGTGGGCTTTGTGACGTGCTGGCGGCGCCCGGTGAGCGGCCATCGCAGTGGATCATGCAGGCGGCGCGGCGGCCGGAAGACGCCGTGCTGGCGATCGAGCATGCCGCGCGACTGACCGTGCTCGCCGAGGCCATTGATACGGTGTGCCCGACACGCCTCGATGCGCGTGCGGTGGCGCGCCTCATCTTCGACAACGCCCACATGCTCGAAGGTAAGTAAATCGCGTGCGCACTTTCGTCATCGCCAACCCGAGTGCCGCATCGGGGCGAGTGCGCCGGCGCTGGTCGCGCGTCGAAGGCGTTCTGCGCCAGCGCTTTGGCGCGTATGAAGTACTGTGGACCGAGGCGTCGGGCGACGGTACCCGCCTCGCGCGCGAGGCATGCCAGGCCGGGGCGACCCGCCTCGTCGTCGTGGGCGGCGATGGCACGCTAAACGAGGTGGTCAACGGGCTCTTTGACGCTGCGACCGACGTGCCGTACGTGCCCGACCTCGAGCTCGCGGTCTATCCTGCGGGTACGGGGGGGGATTTTGTGCGCTCGTTGGGCGTCGCTGACGATGATGCTGAGGCGTGGGGCGATTTCACCTCGCGCGCGATCGATGTCGGCCGCGTCGTGTGTCGTAACGCGCAGGGCGCCGAGATCAAACGCTACTTTGTCAACGAAGCGAGCACCGGCGGCAGCGGCGTCATCGTCGACAAGGTCAATCACACGTCCAAGCGCTTGGGCGGCAAGGTGTCATTCTACGTCGGCACGTTGCGCGGCCTGATCGCGTATCGCAACCAGTGGGTGCGCTTGCGCGTCGATGACGCCTTCGAGCAGGATCTTGTCGTCAATACGGTGGTGGTCGCCAATGGACGCTATTTTGGTGGGTCGATGATGGTGGCGCCCGAGGCTTTACTCGATGACGGCCTGTTTGACATCATCGTCATCGGCGACGTGAGCGCTGCGACGTTTGTGCGGCACTCAGGGGCGCTGTATCGCGGCGACCACCTACGACTGCCATTCTTTCGTCATTTGCGCGGCAGCCACGTGCGTATCGAGCCGCTGTCAGGGGTCGAGCCGATGTTGCTCGAGACCGACGGGGAGCTGGTGGGGGAGCTTGCTGCCTCGTTCGCGGTCATGCCGCGGGCGTTGCATGTGCTTGCGCCGTGGCCGCGCGGCGACACACGCTAGGACTACCGGCTCTCAATCCCGCTCAGAGCGCGGTCATGCTGTGGATGTCCTTCTCCCTGGTTTGCGGTCACTTCGCCAGGACAACATGCGTGGCGTCGTCCGTGGACACGTGCTCTGTGCACTTGTAGCCGAGGCTCACGGTATCGATACCGGCGAAGAGGTGCTCGCCCCGGCCGAGGATCCAAGCGCCGACGTTCTCGAAACCGCGCGCGGCGAAGTCCTCGTCGACGCCTTCGCTGCCAACCGCGTCGCCGATGAGCGATTGGGCGAAGTCGGCGTGCATCTTCTGGAACGTCTTGGTGCCGAGGACCCACTGATGCAGTGCCATCCCTCCGACGCCCATGGGATTGCCCAGATCTTGGGCAGGACCAGCGCCGTAACCATCGATCGAGATTCCAAATGCGTTGACGCGAGCTCTCGACA
>CAYHNK010000076.1:0-16250 GCA_964357695.1 uncultured Bdellovibrionales bacterium
GAGAACCGGGACACCCTCGTGGACCGCGACCACGGTGTTCTCGACGTCCGTTCCGGAGCTAATGCGGCCAAGGCCGCGGATGAGTCGCTCCTGCGACCCCTGGACGAGGAAACCGCCGCTGGAGCTCTGGTTCGAGCCTTCGAGCGCCGTCATCACCTCTTGCAGAGTCACCTGGTACGCTTGCAGCTTCTCCGGTGCGACCAGCACCTGGAACTGCTTTACGCCGCCGCCGATGGGCACGACCTGCGCAACGCCGGGGATGGACAGCAGGCGCTTGCGGATGACCCAGTCCGCGGTCTCGCGCACCTCGAGGGGCGAGTGCCGTTCGCTCTTGAGACTCAGGAAGAGGATCTCGCCCATGATGGACGAGATCGGCGCGAGCGTCGGCGGCCCGATGCCCGGCGGGATTTGAGCCGTCACGAGCTGCATCTTCTCGTTGACGATCTGCCGGGCGATGTAGATATCGGTTCCCCAGTCGAACTCGACCCAGACCACCGAGATGCCGATGCCTGAGGCCGAGCGCACCCGGCGCACGCCGGTCGCGCCGTTCACCGACGACTCGAGCGGGAAGGTGACGAGGGCCTCGACCTCCTGGGGTGCGAGCCCGTGCGCCTCGGTGAGGATGGTGACGGTAGGAGCGGTCAAATCGGGGAAGACGTCGACCGGCATGCGCACCGCGGTGATCGCGCCGTAGATCGACAGCGCGGTGGCCGCGACGACGACAAAGAGGCGGTTCTTGAGCGACCACCGGATAAGGCTGTCCATCATGGTCGCCTCCTCAGTGTACGTGGCCGTGTTGAGGGATGACCCCGGAAGCGGCTGTTAGCTTGATTTCGTAGGCGCCCTTGATGACCACGCGGTCACCGGCCGAGAGTCCCTCCCTCACGCCGGTCCAACCCCGCGAGCGCACGCCGATGGCGAGCGGCCGACGCTCGAAGGCCTCTCCCTCTGCCTGGACATAGGCCACGAGCTTTCCCCCGTCTTCGATGACCGCGGCGTCGGGGATAGCCAAGCCGTTCTGGACCTCCCCGGTCGCGATCCCGACCTTGGCGAACTGACCGATGCGCAGCTTGCCACCGGGATTTGCGAGCTCGAAGATCACAGGCACGGTGCGGCTCAGCGGGTCGACGACCCGACCGACGGTGACGAGCTTGCCGGTTTCGGCGTCGACCACGAAAGGCGTGTCGTAACCCTCGACGGTGAACCAGGCGCTCTGGCTGCCCTCGACCTTGGGGATGTCGGGCTCAAAGACGCGCGCCTCGAGCCACACCCGGCTGAGATCGATGACCGAGAAGAGGAGCTTGCCCTCTTCGACGCTCTCCCCGGCCGCGACCGCGGAGACAACCAGCGTGCCGTCGATGGGCGCGCGAACCTGGAAGGTGTTCTGACCAGCCGCGCGCGAACCGTCCGCGCCGGCGCTGTACTGTGCGAGTCGACCCTGCGCGGCGCCGAGGCGAGCCCGGGCGACTTCGACTCGCGCTCTCGCGTCCTCGACGTTGCGTTCCGGAACCGCCTGCTCCTTGAAGAGCCGTTCGGCCCGGGCAAGCTGCGCGTCGGCCGCGGTCAGCTCGGCCCGGGCAGTCTGGACCTCCGCGTCGAGCGAGGCGCGGTCCCCGCCTGCCGCGAGGCGAGGCGAGATCGAGGCCAGAATCTGACCGGCCTTGATGGACATCCCGATGACCGGGGCCGGTGTGGCAAGGGTCACTCGTCCGGTGGCCGCCGCGGTCAGCCGTGCTTCCTTGCCCGCGACCGGGCGGATCTCGGCGTTGGCCTGCACCGAGGACTGGAGCGGCTGCTCGGCGACAGCCACCGTGGCGAAGTCCGTCTTCCACTGCTGCTCCTTGGTGAAGACGATTCGCCTTCCCCCGCCTCCTGCCTCACCGCCAAGCGCCGTGACCGCGGCCTGGATGTCCGAGAACACCTCGCAGGGACCGCCGTCGATCTCGTCGGTTGCCTGCGGACCTTGCACGGAGATCGACAGCGAGCACTTGCCGGGCTTCTCGGGTCGAAGGACAGCGCGGAAGATGCCCGGGCCCGCGGGTTTCTCTGCGTGAGCGGACAGGGTGGTACCGTCGTCCATGCGCAACACCAGGGTCATGGTGCCTTCGGTGACCGCCTTGAAGGCGGGGAGCGCGGTCAGATGCGCGGCGAGGTTCCCCTCGCGGCCCACGATGGGCGGCTCGTACTCCATGAACAGCTCAGTGCGTTCCGACCACCTGGTCACGGAGAGGGCATCGAGGCCCTCGTCCTCGTGGGCCTGTGCGTCGTGTGGGTGATCGCCCTGACGGCAGCCCACCGCGAAGAGAGAAAGAGTCAGAAGGAAAGTGCGGATCATGGATTACCTCCGGGAGCGACGCCGCAGGCGCGCCACAGGTCAACCTCTGCCAACCGTGCCTGCAACCGCAGCTCGATGGTGCGCAGGCGTACCCCGCGCGCCGTTCGATAGGCGTCAACGAGCTCGAAGACCGGGCGCTCACCCTCCTGGTAGGAGGTTTCCGCGCGTCGAATGAGGCGATCGAGACGTGGAAGCTGGCTCTCGTCGAACTTCCGTGCCTGCTCCACCGCTCGGATGAGAACCTCGTCGCCGGTGTCCGCTTGAGTGAGCACCTGGTGCTCGATGAGCCGCTGCTCGGATCGAGCTCGAAGCAGACGGGCGCGGCCCCTCTCTGTGTCGGCCTGTCCGTAGTCGAGGACGGGCAGGCTGAGCGCGAGCCCTGCGACGTAGCCCCACGGTGTGTCGGCGTCCATGAACGCGCTCTTGGCGCCGCCCGATACGCTGAGCGTCGGTATCCATCCGCGGGCCGTAGCGCGAAGCTCTGTCTCGGCTTGCTGGACCCGCAGCGCCGCCGCGCGATAAGCGGGATGCGACGTCAGGACCGAGGCACTTGCAATACCTCCCGCGTAGGTCGGGAGAATGAGCGTGTCGCCCGCGTCGAAGCGCGCGGCGGGGTCGCCCGCGAGCCTGCCCAACGCGCGGCGGTACGCCAGGAGCTCGCGCTCCGCGTCCGCAATCAGGTCATCGAGCGCCTCGGCTTCGATCTCGAGCCGGTCGAGGTCATAGCCCGAGGTGTCACCTGCTGCCGTGCGCGACTTGACGGCTTCGACCAGGTGCCCGAGAGCGGAGCGCTCCGCTTCCAGCACGCCGAGGTTTAGGCGAGCAGCAGCGGCCCGAAGGTACACGCCGAGAGCGTCGAGGAGGAGCTCCTGCTTGCCGCGGTCGGCGGTCTGACGAGCGGCGCTGACGCCGAGCTCGGCCGCGTCCACGCGCAAACCACGCCTGCCCGATATCTCGAGCGGAAGCTCCAGCTTGAGGATGTTCTCAGGGTGGCCGCGAGAGCCGGCGAAGATCTCCTCCCGGTCGTAGGCGAGCGACGGATTCGACCATAGGCCGGCGGCGGTCACCGCCGCCGATTCGAGGGCCACGTCGCTCTCGAGCATCTCCATGCCGGGGTTCGAGCTCTCGACCTTGCCGAGGAATTCGGCAGCCGTAAGGACCGGTGGCCTGGCCGCCGTCTCCTCCGCCTGACCGGTGCCGGCGGCGCCTACGAGCACCGTGATGGTGACGAGAAGCCAGAGAGCGGCTGAGCGACTTGCTACTATCGGTGATAGTAGGCGCGAACGAACCCACGCGACTTGTCGAAGTTTCGCCATCGATTACCCCAGGATGGTTTCGAGGAGATGGTGGAGCTGCTCGGAGAACACTGTAGCCGCGAGCGCGATAGCAGCGCTGGCGCCGAGGAACCACCGGGAGAGACGCGTGGCGCCGAAGGCCCCGTCCGGCTCACCGTCGAGCAGTGAATGTACGCGAGCCGTCACGTGGCACGCGGCGGCAAAGACCGCGCCGGCGGGCGCTTGTCCTCGGCTCATGCCCCGAGCCAGAGACACGATGGCCCCGGCGACGATGCTCGGCTGTCCGACGACGTCCGCGGCGCGGCGGTCGCAGATCCGTTCTGCCGAGCGGTCCCAAAGCCGCAAGGCGTAGGACGCGAAACCGGGAGCTGCAAAACAGGCCAGAAGTGCCAACATGGCCCGTCGCCAGATGTCCCCGCCTACCACATGCGCGAGCTCATGCTCGAGGACCGCGCGCTGCTCGTCCGCATCGAGCCTGGTCCAAGCGCCCCGCGAGATCACGACGGTTGGCGAGAGCGCGCCCGCCGTGAACACCATCGGTTCGTCGAGCGGCACGAAAACCGCACGGCTGTGGCCCGCGAGCGGCTCCCCCATGCGGGGCAAGCCCCACGGGGCGGGGGGGGCTAGGTAGGGCGCCCAGCAATTCTTAATTCCCCGCACGCCCACGAAGACGCCGCCGCCGGCCAGCAGCTCGACGGCCCACGGCCGGGTCGCCCACTCGGCCCCATGCACGAGGCAGAGGTGCAGGTGATGCGCGTGGTCCGCGCAGTGGTCGGTGCCGGCGAGGAGCGACCTCGCCGAGTCGACGGCCAGGAGCCCTGTGAGGAGCGAGGCAAGGGCCGGGGGCACAGCCAGCATGAGCGCTGCGGCTCGCCTCTCGGCGCGGGCGCCCATCGAACGCAGTCGATCGCGCCCAAGCCGCAGGCCAAGCCCCAGGAGCAGCGAGACGAACAAGCTCGTCGCGAGAAAGACCAGGGCAAACGCGATGAGGCTCGGCGCTGTCACTTACCGTGCCTCCTGCGCTCCGCGATGAGATCTTCAAGGCGCGTGAGGTTCGCCTCGTCGATGTCTGCTGCCGCCTCGACGAATGCGGCGAGAACATGGTCGGAGTCGGCTGTCCGTGCGGTCAGATTCGAAATCGTGCACTCCAGGACTCGCCGCCGGTACTCGTCACGGGACATGGCCGGCTCGTAGAGAAAGGCGATGCCGTCTTTGCGCCGCCGGAGGAGCCCCTTCTTGAAGAGGCGATCAAGGGTCGTCATCACGGTCGTGTACGCCGGCTCGTGGTCACCCGGTAGGAGCTTGCAGACCTCCCGGACGGCCAGTGGGCTCCGGTTCCAAAGCGCTTCCATGACCTTTTCCTCGAGCGCGCCAAGCGGTTGGTCCAGAGTCCTCATGGCAGTGCATAGTATGTATCGAACCTACTACCGTCAATAGTAGAAGTGCTGGTGCCCATGATGCGCGTCGGGGCCGTGCGGATGACCATGGACCTGCGCGTCGTGCCGGTGTGGATGTGCGTGAGGTCCGATCGGCGGGACGTCGTGATGGTGATCGTGATGGCCGTCGTTGTGGGAGTGGGCGTGCTCGTGGCTCAGCGCTTCGTGGGCATGTCCGTGCCCGTGCTTCTCGGTGAGGTGCAGGACCAGACCGGCGATGAACAGCAACGCGGCGACCGCCGTCGTGATGCCACCGGGTCTGTCGCCGAGCCCGAGCGCCACCAGTGCGCCAACGAAGGGGGCCAGGGCGAAGACGGAGCCCGTACGGCCGGCGCCGATCCGCCGCTGGGCGAGCAGGTAGAGGCGCAGACTGAAACCGTAACCGGTCGCGCCGCAGGCGAGCAAGCCGGCGATCTGCGTCCAGGTCGGACGAGACTCGCCGAATCCCAGCGCCAGCGAACCGGTCAACGCGACACCACAGAGCGCCTTCACGCGAACCACGGCCGCCGGGTCGAGCTCGGCGAACGGGCGCGTGAGGACGTTGTCGAGCGCCCAAGCGAATACCGCTGCAACGACGGCGAGAGCGCCCAGAAGACCGATGGCGCCGGTCGATGAGGCACCGGCGACGGTTACTGCACCGCCGACAAACATGAGCAGCACGGCCAGGGTGACGCGTCGTCCGACGTACTCGCGATGGATCAGGGCGGCCAGCCCCACGGTGAAGACAGCCTCGCCGTTCAGCAGCAGTGAGCCGTAGGTTGCCGGGACGCGCTGCAGCCCCCAGGCGAACAAGGTGGGCGCCAGCGCTGCTCCGAAGAAGGCGATCGCGAGGAGCCTCGGGACATGACGTAGGCGAACCGCGGCTTCCCGTCGCTCCGTCCCACGTTGCGAACGGCCAACGGCGCCGAGAGTCGCGCCCAGGTACAGGAGCGCTGCCGTCGTGAACGGCCCGAGACCGGCGCCAAAGCTCTGGATGAACGGCGTTGTGACACAGAAAGCGAGCGCAGCCAGGGTCGCCAGAACGGTGCCGAGGGCGATCGGGTTCATCGGCATGCTCGAGTCTCGCTAGACGATCCGGCACGCTTCGTCGAAGTCCAACCGAGGGGCTCGCGGGCGAAGCTTGGCCGGATCTCCGTGACCGAGATTCAAGAGGTAGATCGACTTCCATGCTCCGTCGGGGAAGAACTCGGCGTCGACCTTGTCCGCATCGAACCCACCCATGGGACCGCAGTCCAGTCCGAGGCCGCGTGCCGCAAGGATGATGTAGCCGCCCTGTAGCGTGGCGCTCAGGAGCCCCATTCGCCGCCTGGCATCGGGCTCCATCCCGCCGATCCGCTTGCCGGCGTCGGGCAAGTGAGGCGCGAGCTTCGCCAGTTTCACGTAGAACTCCGTGTCGTACGCGACGATGGCGGTCACTGGCGCGGCCATGGTCTTGTCCACGTTGCCGGCCGCGAGGGTGGGGCGCAGTCGCTCCTTGGCCTCGCGGCTCCTGACGCACACGAGCCGAACCGGCTGGCTGTTCATCGCAGTGGGGCCCATGCGCGCGAGCTCGTAGAGGCGGCGGAGCAGGGCATCGTCCACCGGCTGATCGATCCAACCGTTGTGAGTTCGTGCGTCCAGGAGGAGCTGTCGCCAGGTTTCACTATCGAGTGCGGGCATCTTGGTGTCTCCGTTCTCCTTGCGGTCCGCCCGTTCGAGCTCAGGCCAGGTCGAAGACTAGCACCTCGCTCGCGTCGATGCCTTCGATTCGAACCAGGGCTTCTCCCGAGAGCGCGGCGCCGTCGCCGGCCGAAAGGATGTGCCCGTTGACGCGTGCCTGGCCGCGGGCGATCTGGACCCAAGAGTGCCGGTCCGTCTCCATGGCGAGCTCGCCGGCTACGCCCTTGTCGAACAGCCCGGCGTACAGCGACGCGTCGGTGTGAATTGTCACGCTGCCGTCGCGGCCGTCCTGCGATGCGACCAATCGCAGCCGGCCGGCCATCTCCTCGGGAGTGAAGGTCTTCTGCTCGTAGCCGGGCTCAATGCCGCGTTTGGCCGGCAGTAGCCAGATCTGGAGCAGATGGACCAGGTCCTCCCTGGACGCGTTGACCTCGCTGTGGGTGACTCCGGTTCCGGCGCTCATCCGCTGGACCTCCCCGGGTCGGATGATGGAGCCGTTGCCCATGGAGTCGCGGTGCTGGAGCGCGCCTTCGAGCACGTAGGTGACGATCTCCATGTCGCGGTGGGGATGCGTCCCGAACCCCTGGCCCGCTTGCACCCAGTCTTCGTTGATGACCCGCAGGCCGCGCCAGCCCATGTGCTGGGGGTCGTGGTAATCGGCGAACGAGAACGTGTGGTACGTGCTCAGCCAGCCGTGATCGAAGTGACCGCGGTCCTCTGCCTTTCGAATCGTGATCATGAGTCTCCTTGCGTTCAGGACCGTCTGTGCCGAATCAGCTCGAATCTCTCGTCCGGCGTGGGGGCTTGGAAATGGGCCGTGATGCTATCGAACATCTCGACCGTGTCGGTAGCCCGGCGCTCGGGTTGTTCCGCGGCCCGCTTTGCGAGTCGGGACTTGCACACGGCGTCGGACACGATGAGGTAGTGCAGCTCGTGCGGAGCGGCCGTCTTTGTGATCAGCCCGCGCATCCACATCCGTTGGCGAACGGTATTGGCCGGAAAATCCAAAACTACCGAGACTCCCCGGCAAAGCAGGTTGCCGATGTGCGGCTCCAGCGCGCGCTTGAGTTGGGTCGAGCAGCGTACGTACGATGCGACGTCTTGCACTTGGTTTGGGTACAGGTCCGCAAGCAGTTGATCTTCGCTCATGAGGATCGCCTGATGGCTGTTCGCGAGCTCTTTCGCGAGCATCGACTTGCCGGATGCCATCTTGCCGCAGAGCAGGTAGAGCGTTCCCAATTGACTCATGGCCGAACAGCGCTGTCTTAGCAGGTTTTGACCCGTGGGTCTTCCCCCGGCCTGCGTGCGGGCATCACAGCCCCGCCTTCCGTATCCGCTCGATGAATGATGGTTTCTTCGCCTGCGACTGGCGCAATGCCTCGATGCGCAGGTACTCCACGACCCGCGTAGCCCGCTTGCGAAACTGGACGGCGCGCTCGGAATTGACCTTGTAGCCGACGGCGATGATGGCCGAGAGGTTGTAGTGCTTGGTGTCGTAGGTCGTGCCGTCGGCGGCAGTTATTCGAAATTTTCGAATAACTGAGTGCTCTTCCAGCTCGCTGTCCTCAAACACCTTCTTCAGGTGGTAGTTGATGGTTGGCACCTCGACGTCGGAGGACGAGGGGCTCGCGGTCGAGGCCGTGAAGCTCGGAGCGGTGGACTACTTCCGCAAGCCATTCGAGGTCGACGAGGTTCTCACCGTCGTACGGCGCTCGATCGCGACGCTCGCGCTCGAGCGTGAAGACGAGCAGCTCCGCGGCGAGGTCATTCTCTACACGCTGCTCCGGTACGGCCGCGGGAGTGCAGCACGCGCGCTGTGGGCCCCGCCGTTCTATGCCTGGGTGGCGTTGGGACTCGCCGCGGCGGTCGTGCTTCAAGCGCTGTTCGTCGCTGAGTTCGGTCTCCTGCCTGGCGCCGCTGAGTCCGATGAGGCGGTGATTGCCGCCTCACGTCGGATCTACTCGCTGCTGTGTTCCGGAAGATGATTTTACCAAAGGATGAATCTGGTAAGATCTTCTTTGCTTTTGCATGCGGCTAGTAAATAATTGTTTCCTAGAAAGGTTCGGCAGATGAAACGGATAGGCGGCGTATACGTGGCGGCTAGCACTACCGGCGAAGAAGTCCGGGCGTTTGTTCCCCATCCGTTGCCACCCGAAAATCCGCCAATCGATCTGGACGGCGAAGCAAACAGCCTCTTGTTGAAGGCCAACCAGAACCTGGCGCGGCTCAATTTGGCCGGAGACATGGTCCCGTCGCTGGATTGGTTTGTCTATGCCTTCGTTCGCAAAGAGGCGGTGCTCTCCTCGCAGATTGAAGGCACGCAAGCGACGCTGGTCGATCTCTTCCGGCACGAGGCTGAAGAAACGTCAAGAGCCGAGACGAGCCCAGATGTCGTCGAGGTTTGTAACTACTTGGCTGCGTTGAGCTATGCCCGCAAGGAATTGAAAAAGGAGCGCGGTCTGCCGCTGTCGATGCGTTTGTTGAATGAGACACACAAGCTCCTGCTCAAGGGAGCACGCGGACAATCGCGAAGGCCAGGTGAGGTCAGAACAAGCCAGAACTGGATCGGCGGTACACGGCCCGGCAATGCCGTCTATGTTCCACCGCCGCCCGACAAGTTGCCGGGGCTTCTTGCGGACTTTGAGAAATACATCCACGCCGACAGTGACCTGCCGCCGCTCGTTCGTGCCGCACTCATTCATGCTCAGTTCGAAAGCATCCATCCCTATCTCGACGGCAACGGCCGGATCGGGCGCTTGCTCGTCACCTTGCTCCTTGAGCACTGGGGGCTGCTGTCGAGCCCGCTCCTGTACCTCAGCATCTTTCTCAAACGACATCGGGCCGAGTATTGCCGTTTGCTGAACGAGATCCGAGACGTTGGGGACTTTGAATCATGGGTCAGATTCTTCCTCGAAGGCGTCGCTGTAACGTCCGAAGAAGCGGTCAACACGACAAGACAGCTCTTCGATCTCATGAGCGCGGATCGAGAGCGGCTCCTAGGCCACGGGCACGTGACGGTGCCGAGTATCCGGATCTTCGAGATGCTGCCGAAGAAGCCCATGATGACGATTGGCACGATCACCCGTGCACTTGATGTCACGAAGCCCACCGCAGCCAAGGCCGTAGACGTGCTCACCGACTGCAAGATCCTGCGAGAGCATTCCGGCAGGAAACGTGACCGGGTGTTTGCCTATGCGAAGTACCTCGACATTCTCCAGGTGGAAACGGAGCTGCCGGCTAATGCCTGAGGACAACAGCAATCGTTACTGCGAGGCACTCAAGATCGACGTCCCGTGTCTCGAACGTGTCGTTGGCCAACACGACGCATCCACATACTCGCTTCTCATCGTCGCCATCGTTGAGCACGGCTCGCCGATGACATTGGCTGAAGCTGCCAAGCGTTTCGAGGCCGCTGGGGTTGGACCTGCCGACGAAGCGCTCGCGGCCTTGAAGAAGTGCAGACCCGGACGCCCGCCGCTCTATCGTGACGGCGACTACTACGCGCTCGATCCTCACGATGATGAGCTCGACCTCTGGCTTTTCCGCCTCGGTTTGCGACCGCCCAAGGTTCCGCGGCTCCAGGTTGTGCGCGCTACGCCCGAGCCGCTGCCTGGTCTCGACCAACCGTTGACCATAGCGGAGCTTCAGGAAGCTTGGCGCGGCAAGTGGCTTTCGAATTTCTCGGCCCAGCGCCTCGCTTTGGCGATTCTCGATGCACACCATGCACCGATGAAACCCGAGGAAGTCGTGTCCTTCGTCTCGTCGCTCACCGACCACCATGCGCTCCGAGTCGAGTCGGGCGAATATTGGCGAATGGGTGCAGTGCGCGTGCGCGATGACGGCACCTGGGAGGCCGATCTCAAGAGCGAGGCCCTGCTCTCGGCACGCAAGGCCGTCCGGGATCGGATTGCGATGGACCGCAAATGGGCGGGCATGCGTTACGACCCTGTTGTCGCCGAGGCAAATCAGCGGGCAGGCGAGGCAAAGCGGGCGGCCAATGCGGCGGAACTGGCGAAGCTTCGCCGAGTCATTGTTGTATGTTTTCCTGCCAAAAGCCCTCGCGCTGTAACTCTTGTCGACGTTGCGGCCCGAGAGCTTGCCACGTTTGTAGATGGCGAGCTGGATGAAGCAAGGAAGCGTCTCGACCAATATGACGTGATCTGCGGTATTGGTGTACGCGAGCTTCTCCGTCAGTTGGGGGTGGACCCCGAAGAGAGGCGACTTGCTGAGCTGGGACCGCCGCAGAAGTCGATAACCCTCAATCAACGCGGTCGGTCGCTGAAGATAACCACGGCAATGCTTATCCAGGGATCGTGCGGCATCGGCAAGCCGTTCGGCGATCCAGCGAAGATGGCCGGCTACTTGGAGAAGGGCCAGATCGGACGATTGCGCGACCGGTTGGAAGCTGACGCAAAATCCCTGTACGCGCTTTACAACTACGGTCGAGTTCATGGCTGCGTGCGGCTGCGATGGGGTTTTCTCGACGAGATATTCCCCGCGCCGTGGCTCCATCGCGATGAGGAGTTTCTGTATGGAGTCATCCGTCGAGCCTTCGATGCAAACACACCGATGGAAGTTGTGGTCGGGAATGCGCCGGGATGGGCCGATCCATGGGCGCGGGCGCAGGTATGCTGTGCCGTACCTGACGGAACACCCTATGGCGGTCTGGCTCTCATCGACAAAACGGGTTCTGTAATCGACGAGCGCGACATCCAGCTCGCGCGCATCGGAGGAAAGTGGTGATGGCAACTTCTCGCAGCATAGACTCACCGCTCTGGATCTTCACAAGGATATTCGAGGGTTACGGAAACCGCGCAACGACCTTTCAGGCGATGCTCGACGCCGAAGGCATCACCAGGGCCGATCTCTCGCGGCGTCTGGGCTGCTCTCGTGCGTGGGTGTCGAAGGTTTTGAACCGAGAAGAGCGGCTTTAGGCTGCCGGGGTACAAGGATGACGGCGAAGGAGAAGCCGACCAAGAGCAAGGGCCAGGGTGAAGGGCGGCGGCCACCTGGTGCTCCGGTATCTACGCTGGCCGGAGAGCAACGCGCGACCGAGACCCCAGGTCGAGATACAGGACTGGCCTCGATCGTGTCGGGGGATGGTGGAGGGATGAAGCTTCGCGACTTGCGTCAGCGGATCCAAGAGGCTGTGGCTCTGGGCTCCCCGGTGACGCTCGCCCGTTCGGAAGCTGAAGCGCTGGTGGAAGTGGCGGAGGCAGCCAGCGCGATGTTCGAGACGACGCTCGATCGAAACGTTGCCCGTCGGCGGATGGAGAGATTGCAGGTTGCGCTGGCTCGGCTGGAGGAGCAGAGGTGACGCCATGGATCGCAGGAAGGCAAAGGATGATTACAAGCACACGCTCCAACCGATGGGGGTCATTCAGATCAAGAACCTGAAGAACGGTCGTTCCTTCATTACGGCGAGCGCCAACACCAAGGGCACGATCAACAGCCTGCGCTTCCAGCTCAAGACTGGTGCGTTTTGCACGAGCCACGAGCTGTGCCGAGATTGGCAGGCGCTTGGTGAGGAGAGCTTCACGATAGACGTGATCGACGAGCTGGCACCGGTGGACGAGCCAGATCACGACTACGACGCCGACCTGAGAGCCCTTGAGGATCTCTGGATGGAGAAGCTGCAACCCTACGGCGACAGGGGCTATCACAGCCCCAAGCACCGGCTCTCCAGATGAAAGCCAAGCGGAAGCCAGCAACGTTGCGCGGAGAGCAACGGACGGCCAAGGTCCTCGAGGTACAGGCCCGCGCGCGAAAAACGCACTGCGGCCACGGGTCAAGCAGCTCTGGTGTGTCAACTACGCGAGCATCGGTGACACCGACGTGAAGGAGCGGCTGCCTTTGGTCGTGGCCGATCTGCTCTCCGGCCCGGGCCCAGCCCCAGTCACGGACGCCACCCAACGACACAAGGTTCGAGCGGAGGCGAGGTCCCGAAGGCGTCTTCCTCGGCGCACAAGCCAGTTTTCTCATGGATCGTGGAAGGGCAGTTAAACAAAAGGCCCGTCTTGCGACGGGCCTCGGGTTTGTTTGGCTCCGCATTCGGAGCCGTCTGCGAACCCGTTCGCAGGGCTCTCTGCGGGACGGGTTCTCTCTGCTCGCACTGTCCCAGCGAGAAGCAGAGCGCAGGGTTTCTGACACTTCGTGAGGGCCGACCGGGACGCTCTCCAGGATTCGCATCGTCCCGCGACGACTGCGGGGAGCCGTTCGTCGCAGCCCCGTTCGGGTCCAGGCGGTGAGACAAAAGGCCTTCACTCCAACAACGTTTGAAGGCAATATGTCCCCGTGGCTGCCAGAGTCTACGAGCGCGAGGTCAAGCTGTTCCGCCAGCATGGCGGCGGCCTCCGCATGGCCGAAGCGCTGCGTCTCGGCATCAACCGGAAGACGCTCTACGCCATGCGCGACGCCGGCGTCGTCGAGCCCGTCTCCCGAGGGGTGTACCGCCTCGCGTCGCTCGGTCCGCTCGCCCACCCGGACCTCGTCACGGTAGCGAAGCGCGTCCCGCAGGGCGTGCTCTGCCTCATCTCGGCGCTCGCGTTCCACGAGCTGACGACGCAGGTGCCGCACACGATCGACGTGGCGCTCGAGCGAGGCAAGACGAAGCCGCGCCTCGACTACCCGCCGACCCGCTTCTTCTGGTTCTCGGGTCCCGCGTTCCGCGAGGGCATCGAGACGCACACGCTCGATGGCGTGCCCGTCCGCATCTACGACCCGGAGAAGACGCTCGCCGACTGCTTCCGGTACCGGAACCAGATCGGCATGGACGTCGTGCTGGAGGCGCTGCGGGTCTGGCGTGAGCGCCGCCGCAAGAAGCTCGACGTGCTGCTCAAGTACGCCCGCATGCGCCACGTCGAGCGCGCGATGCGACCCTACCTGGAGGCGATGCAGTGACCGTCAAGAACGTCTCGAACCTCTCGGCCTCGGTGCAGGCGCGCCTCCAGAACCACGCGCGCGCCTCGAAGCGGCCGTTCCAGGAGCTGCTCCAGTACTACGCGATGGAGCGGTTCCTCTACCGGCTATCGACGAGCCCTCACCGTGCGCGCTTCGTCCTCAAGGGCGCGCTGATGCTGCACGTGTGGGAGGCGCCGCTGGCGCGCGCGACGAAGGACCTCGACTTCCTCGGCCGGCTCGACAACTCGCTCGAGAACCTGGAGAGCGTGGTCCGCGAGGTCTGCACCGCCGACGTGGAGCCCGACGGAATGGTGTTCGACTCGGCCACGGTGAAGACCGAGCGCATCAAGGAGGACGCGGACTACGAGGGCGTGCGCGCACGCTTCGTCGGCCTGCTCGGCAAGGCGCGCGTCGCGATGCAGATCGATGTCGGGTTCGGCGATGTCGTCACGCCGGGAGCGCAGGACATCACCTACCCGACGCTACTCGACTTCCCCGCTCCCACGCTCTCGGGCTACCCGCGCGAGACCGTGATCGCCGAGAAGTTCCAGGCGATGGTCTACCTGCGCACGCTGAACAGCCGCATGAAGGACTTCTACGACGTATGGCTACTCGCGAGTCAGTTCGCGTTCACGCCGGACTTCACCGAGCAGGCATCGACGCTCGCGCAGTGGACCGCGTTCCGAAACAAGCTCCCGAGCACCGAGTGCCCGGCAACGCTCGCCGAGGTCGTGACGTTCCTCGCCGAGTTCCTGCTGCCGATCGCGCGAGCCTGCGAGAGCGGCGAGGGCTTCGAGCGGCGCTGGCCAGCGGGCGGCCCGTGGACGACCGGTTCGTAGCTCGCGCGGTCGCCCCGCCCCGTCGTGGAAGATCGCAGGTGTTTAGAAACCGCTAAACAGCACCTCCGTGCGATCGATCGCGGCATGTCCGAACTGCGCATGCATGATGCACCCACGCCCGCGCCTCAGCGAATGACACCCGAGCTGCCAGAATGGCTCGAAACGTGGCTCCGTGAGCATGTCGGCGTCCGGTTGCGCCCCCTCACGCAGCTCGCCTACGCACGCGCCGCACGGAACTTCGCCGAGGCGCTCGATTGCTCGACGCCGGAGCAGGTCACCGCGGCGATGCTCGCCGACGTCATCGCGCGGTGGCTGCGCGAGCCCCGCAGCGTCCACCGCATCCGCGCCGGCGTGCGGTCCTTCACGATGGCGCTCGACTGGGCCGCCGCGCGAGGGTTGGTCGAGCGGAACGTCGCGCGCGCGATCACGCTGCCACCGCCACCGCGCACGCAGCCTCGCTGGTGGACGCCGGTGCAATTGGTCACGCTCTTGCGAGCAACCGACGGCCACGCGCTCGACGGCGTGTTCACGCTTGCGGCGCTGCTCGGAGTGCGACGCGGCGAGATCATGGGGCTGTGCTGGCGGCACCTCGACTTCGAGCAGGATCTCATTCGCATCGATCAGGAGCGCGTCGAGGTCCCTCATCGTCGCCTGCATCTGCAGCCGCCCAAGACCCGCTCGAGCTTTCGCACCCTCGCGATGCCCGCGCGCGTGCGGAGCGCGCTCCTGCACACGCGGGCACTCAGCGACGCACGCGCGCTTCGGTTGGGTCGGGAGCGCCGGCAGGATGACCTCGTCATTCTGACGCGGACCGGCGCCCCCATCTGCGGCAGCTACCTCCACTGGGCGTTCGACAGACGCATCCGGCAGCTCGGCCTCCCGCGCATCCGCTTCCACGACGTGCGACATTCGGCGGCCTCGTGGATGCTCAGCCTCGGGTTATCGCCGCGCACCGTCGCCGACACCTTGGGGCATCGGAGCATCGAGACGACGCTCATGATCTACGCGCACGTCTGTCTCGACCAGAAGCGAGCAGCCGCTGAAGCGATCGATGCGGCGATGGCTGAGCACGAGCGCAGACGGACCTGAATAGGACTGGGCCGGACCTCCAGGAGCAGATCCTGATTCTCGAGTCGGTCGACGGCGATGAACCCCTCACCGAGCGAGCGGTGCGCAGGGTGGTGCGGGCGCGGATGTGGGATGAGCAGCGAAACACCTTGAAATCACTGGACTTGCATGGAAGTGTCGCTCCTCAATACCCGGACTTAGTGCCAACTTAGTGCCTACTTGGTGCCGACTTAGTGCCTCTCACGCGGTCACCGCCAAGGTTCAGTAGTCAGTTCTCACCGACTCTCGTATGATTGAATCTGCTGTTGCACGTCTTCATCGTTGATGATAGGTTCGCGTAACGCTGCGGGTGAAGGTCGCCCAACAGCGCAGAAAGCCGGCGTTTTTCGAGGGATGGACGATGCCTGAACCCTGGGTCTCCGTGGAAGACGTCGCGAGTCATCTCGGCGTGGCAAAGGACTCGGTCTACCGCTGGATCGAGCACAAGGGCCTGCCCGCTCACCGGGTCGGGCGGCTCTGGAAGTTCAGGCTGTCCGAGGTGGACAAGTGGATCGAAGCCGGCGGTGCCGGCCAGGACGAGCCCGACGAGGGCAAGGCCAAGAGATGATGGCAGCGCGGAACACCAGAACAGAGGGCGGGCGGTCGCGACCGCCGATGTCGCCGTCTACGCCTTGAGCGAAGAAAGCGCGCCCATCGAAGCGACCACGACGGGACGGTG
>CAYHNK010000077.1:0-16233 GCA_964357695.1 uncultured Bdellovibrionales bacterium
GGGTGATGATGAGACCCCACAAGAGCAGCGAGCCCCCCATCGCGACGACGAGCACCGCGAGGTACAAGAGAAAGATCTGATCACCGCGGATCACTTCCTGCTGCAGCAGACGATTGTCGGTGAGCTCGAGCAGGCGCGTGTTGCTCACATGCGCCCGATAAAGAAACGCGCCCATCAGCCCCGTCAGGCCGACACCAAACGCGGTCACGAGCAGTGTGTACTTCCACTGGAAGCGCACATCCACAA
Source organism: uncultured Bdellovibrionales bacterium (assembly GCA_964357695.1). Lineage (GTDB taxonomy): Bacteria > Myxococcota > XYA12-FULL-58-9 > XYA12-FULL-58-9 > CAYHNK01 > CAYHNK01. Next base: position 247 of record CAYHNK010000077.1, read on the forward strand.
TGGGAATCGCTCGACGCCGTTGGCGGTCAACCGAGCTTAGCTCCTCTTGCGCGGATCCCGAGTGCATCGAGCATCTCCTCGTCACGACAGTGCGGCGCCATCCTAGCGAAGAGCCCTCAACGGCGCAACGACGTCGCCGACAGACTTGACCTCTGGCAGGCAACCGGCTTACCACTGCTGAGCACGGAGGCCATGCACATGTCCGACAGCTACCCGACGCCAGGCAACGACAAGAGCCAAAACGCGGCCGGCGCAGGCGCCGATGACGGCGCATTCGGCTTTCAGGCCGATGCCAAGGAAGAGAAGTACAACACGCAGTACATCGTCGCGAGTCTCGCCAAAGACCGCATGCGCACGCGGCTCATCATCGCCGGCACGATCGCCGCGGCCGTGCTCGGCGTGCTGTTGTGGATGGCACTCTCGCCAAAGAGCGAACCGAAGCTACCCCCCATGCCCGCCGCGAACGCCGTGCCTGCCGAGCCTCCTGCCGCCGCTACGCCGACTCTTGCCCCGGCGCCGCTTGATGCGGCGGCCAAGTAGTTTCATACACGCGATCAGCGAAAAGTAGTGTGAATGGTGGCGATGCAGGGAGTCGAACCCCGGACACTGCGGTTATGAGCCGCATGCTCTAGCCAACTGAGCTACATCGCCACGGCAGGCAGCTGTCATTACGGAAGCTTCGCGACCCTGTCAAGCAGCAAAGCGCGACTCGCGCTCACTTACGAAACAGCGCCTCGAGCTTGGCCTTGGCTGCGTTGACATCGACGCCCGCCTCGCGCTCGCCCTGAAAGGGCCGGTACATGCCGCAGAAGTTCGAGCGCTCCTTGTCAGGCACGTACTCGGCGATTGTCTCGCGACAGTCGTTGTGCGCCCCGGGGTCGTAGTACTGACAATTCTTGCAGGCGCGCATGTCGCTGCCGCAGTGCGGGCAGACGTCACTGCGCGTGACCTTGTCCTCCATGTCGGTCGGTTGACGGCACGACCAGCAGGAGAAAGTCCACTTCGACATCGTGCTCCTCCCGCGGTCTCAGCCGGCGATGGTCACTGCGCGGCGCGCCGGACGACCCTTGGCAAACGCGCGACGTAGCCAGCCACGCTCCTGCATGGCCAGCTCCTGGATCTTGAGGATCCCTTCGGTGAGCGCCTCCGGGCGCGGCGGGCAACCGGGCACGTACACGTCCACCGGGATGATCTTGTCGACACCCTTGACCACCGAGTAGCTCATCTGGAACAGCCCGCCACAATTGGCGCACGATCCCATCGAGATGACGTACTTCGGCTCGGGCATCTGGTCGTAGAGCAGCTTGCAGCGCTCAGCCATCTTGTAGGTGAGCGTGCCCGCGACGATCATGAGATCCGCCTGTCGCGGCGTGGCGCGCGGCACGGCGCCGAAGCGATCTACGTCCGTGCGTGGACCACCCGTTTGCATCAGCTCGATGCCACAGCACGCAAGACCGAACAGCAGGTAGAAGAGCGAGCTCTTGCGGCTCCAATTGAGCACCCAGTCGACCGCGTCATCCACGCGCGTGAGAATGATGTCGTCGGTCGGGTCATGTCCGTACTTGTCAGGCATCGAGCTCCCTATGGTTGCGCGCCACTTATCGTCAGCGATCCGTTGGAAGTCAAGCGCGGTTCCTCAGTCCATGTCGGCGCAGCAACGGTAGCCAATCGTCGGCTGCGCGCTACGTGACGACTCGTTCGCCCGTGCGGCGCAGCGCCCGGTAAAGTCGGGCTGCCCGGCTGCGCAACCCTTGACGACCTTGCCCGCAATCGAGCCGGGGAACTGGCTCGCCGTCCACTCGGCGACGTTTCCCGCGAGGTCCAACACGCCGAATTGACTGCGACAATCGCGCAATGAGCCGCTCGCACGCTTGGGCGCGCCCTCGCCGAGGTTGCATGCCCCAGCACGAACCTCGTTGCCGTAGGGAAAGGCGCGTCCCTGACGCCCCTTGCACGCATACTCCCACTCCATCTCCGTGCACAGGCGACGTCCCGCGCCATCACAGGCGCGCTCAGCGTCCTCCCAGCTCATGCCGCTCACGGGCACCTTGCCGGCAACATTGGGCGCCTCGAAGCGGTCGATGCAAAACGCGTCCACGTGCTTGCGCATCGCCGGTAGCTCGCCAAAGCCGCGCAGTGGATCGTCGGACGTCGAGCCCATCAGAAACGAGCCGTCGGCAATGTAGCTCATGCCGGCGGGACAGGCGCCGGTCGGCTCGTCGGCAGCGGGCAGCTCGGTGGCCGGAGGGGGATCGGGACGCACCGGCACCACCGGCGGGGGAGGCGGTGGCGGAGCCGCTACGAGCGCCGGCTCCTCGTCACCACGTCGGCCATCGCCCAACCCCTGGGCGGCGCGTGCGGCGCGACGGCGCGCCTGTAGCAACGCCGAAGAAGACGGTCCGGCATCGACGGGTCGCTCTGCGCGCGCGCGCGGTCGGCGGTCGACGGCGTCGGCGGCGCGCACCGATGGCTGCTCCGGCCCCACGGCACGCGGGCGCAGGATCACCCGCGCGCGTCCGCCCACCGGCGGTACGAGCGTCGTCCGCGGCGTGGGCGCATTGACGAAACGAGGGCGCCCCTGCCACCAGAGCGCCGCGGAAATGCCGAGGCCAGCAAGGACGATAGCGACGGCGATGACGACGATACGCGACGAGGCGCCCCCGCCCAAACGACGACGCACACGCAACGTGCGCGCGCGTCGCGATGGCTCGGAAACAATAGGAGTCGCGGGCCGCATGGTCGCGAGCTCGATATTCGGCTCACTCATGGCGGCAGGAAAATGCTGGGGTCGTGGCGACGATTCCTCCGGCGACACCGGCGGCATATTCGCCTCGACCACGGTAGCCTCCTGCTCGAGCAGCGTCGGAGTGGGCTTGACCCCGACGACCACCCCGCGACTTGCCGCCGCGGCCGCGAGCTCCGTGTAGAACGTCGATGCGGAGCTAAAACGCTCGTTCGCGTCATCCGAGAGGGCGCGCTGCAGCACAGCCGCAAGGCGCGACGGCACATCCTGACGCACGTCCTCCCAAGCCGCGGCGTCACGACCGTAGCGCTGACCGGTGATCATCTCCGCGACAATGACCGCCATCGAGTAGATATCCGCGGTCACGATGACCTTGCCGTCACCGTGACGCACTTCGGGGGCGACGTAGTCGGCCTCGCCGCGCTCGTGCAGCAGCATCATGTACGGACGTCGCGGGAGCCCCTGCACGTGTGCGATCCCCGTCACCTTGAGGACGTCGGGCAACACGATGATGTTCGACGGCCGCAGAGCGCCGTGCGAGCCCCCCTTGGCCAAGTGGTCGAGAGCGACGGCGAGCTGGCCAAAGAGCGGCAGGACCTCGTCGAGCTTGAACAGCTGTTCCTTCTCGAGACGCAAGTCGATGATCTTGCGCAGCGTCAAGCCCTCGAAATAGGACATGGTGTAGAACAACTGTGCGCCGTCGCGCCCACCGGCGATGATGCGCGCGACGTTCGGATGCTGGAGCCTCTCGGTCCGCTTGATGGCCTTGAGGAACCCGGCGCGCTCATCTTCGGTCTGCAAGAGATTCGAGTGGATGAGCTTGAGGGCGACCTCGCTGTCCTCCTGCGTGTCCTGCGCGCGCAGCACCCAGCCAGAGACGCCACACTCACCTCCCACGGTGATGCGATAGCGCTCGCCTACGAGCGTGCCGGACTTGAGCGGCGGGCGCGTCACGCCGGTCGTCAGGCCCGTCAGGCTGCTCGCGGGTGGACGACGCTTCTCCGGCGACAGCGGCTCATCGCAGACCGCGCACTTGCGGCTACCGTCCGGCGTGTAGCTGCCGCACCGATAACAGAGCAAGTCCTACCGACCTTTCATTGATGCGTCGATCTTGGCACCCACCTTGTCGCTGAGCGTCTTGCCGAGCTGGCGCACGACGCGGCGCTCTGCTTCGTCTTTGGAGCGGTGACCTTCTTTGCGACTCTCATTGAAGGCGCCGACACTCTTGCCCGTGGCCACGTTCTTCACCTCGACCTGGACGACACCGCGGGCGAAGTACAAGGAGGCCGCGCCGCCACTGCCAGCGCCGGCGTCCTCGACACGAACCACCGCCGCAATGAGCACATCGAGCGGCTCGTCGCTGTCCTCCTCCACATCCGAGACCTGATAGCCGCGTTTGGTCAACGACTCGACGAGCGCGGCGCGAAAGTCACTGGCGTACGCACCGCTGGCCTGCACGCCCACGCGCAACGCCTGCACCGCCGACTCGAGCGCCGCAGCCACATCGACGTGCGAGAGCGACCCCGGAGCACCGATGCCATCGGCATCGACGATGCGCAGCTCGCCGTTGAGCGCCTCCCTTTCGACGATGCCATCGAGCGCGCGACCGAGATATCGTACCTTGCCTGCACGATCGGCGGACCCGGCTTCCAACAGCGCTTTTTCGGCGCGACCATCCGCAGTGGCGATTTGCTCGCGCAGACCCGCGGCGGAGCGCGCGCGGTCCATGCACGCGAGGGCGTAAAGCATCGCGTCCTTGGACTGCCACAGCTCGCGCAGCTCCACGCCGCTCAGGAGCTTGGTCGTCGACACTTGCGTGAGGCTCTCAACCGACTGCACTTCCAGCTGCGGCGCACCGGTCTTGCTGTAAGCGCCCATAAAGTCGGTGGTCACCGACGCCACGCGCGCCTCGAAGATACGTGACAGGGCCGAGAACGCCCCGTTCTCCGCTGCCGCACGCTCATTGGCAAAACCCACCGCACACAGCAACGCGCGACGCGGATAGCTCGCGTCCTCTCCCGTCACCCACGCGGGCTGCGCACCGCCCTTTTTGGCCTTGACCGCGGCGTCGCTGCCCCCTGCCGGCGTCTTGCCCGCCGCGGGCGCCTCACCTTGGGCCACGATGCGCGGCGCCGGCTCGGCGGCCTTCTTGGCATGGCGGTCGAAGATGTCGTCGAGCGACAGCTTGTCGACCCCCTGACTCTTGACGATGCCACGTGCTTTGGCTTGCTGCACCGCGGCGCCCACCGTCTCGAACCGCAGTGCCGCGAGGGCGTACAGCGTGCCGTCACCGCCGATGTAGCGGTCGATGACCTCGACCCCCTCAAGGGACATCGAGCTCATGGTCTTGATGGCCTGCTCGACCTGCTGGTCTCCGGTCGAATCCATGTAGTCCTTCATCAGCGATGCGGAGAACACCTCGAACAGCTTGGCGATCTCGGCGCGGCCACGGTTGTCCGCGGTGGTGCGCAAGAGCGCCGGGTTCTTGATGCCGCTCGCAGTGCCGACGCCATAAAAGACGCGGCCTTGTGGACCCTGCACCGCGGCGCTGCCCCGCTCGGCCCACGCGGGCATCCCCGACGCGGCGCGACCCTGCCAGTCGGCGGCCGTAGTCCCGGGAGCCTCACGCTCACCCGCACTTGCCGGCCGCGCACCTTCGCGACTGCCGCACCCAGCCACCAGAATCGTCGCCACAACCCAAAGCCGTACGCGCGCTTGCATGAAACCTCCGTGGTATTGCGTAGCCACCCCTTACCTACAGACTGCCCCTTAACAGACGCCCGCCCCGACGCCAAGATTCTCTGGTCGCTGCGCATGGTGACACAATGCCTCGACGCTGCCTGGACTCCTCGACCTCGTTGGGGCATACGGCGGCCATGCGCACCCGATACGCCCTACGAGCGTCTTCTCTTGGTTCTCTCATCCTACTATCAGCTTGTGCTGGCGCGAGCGGACAGCCCTACAGTGGCTCAGCGCCGCCAACGGTGACCGAAGCGGGCAAGTTCATCGACGAGGCGGAGCACGAGCTACGCGACGTGTGGGTCGAGAACGAGCGCGCCTCGTGGGTCAACGCCACCTACATCACCGACGACACCGACTGGCTCGTCGCACGCGCCACCGAGCGCTCGATGGCCAGCGTCGCCCGCCTGATGAAAGCAGCGCGACGCTTTGCGCCCCTTGCCCTAACGCCCGATCTGGCGCGCAAGTACTACTTGCTCGGCATCATGACGAGCCTCCCGGCCCCCTCGGACGGCGAGGCGCGCCGCGAGCTCGCTGACATCAGCACCGATCTCAACAGCGCCTACGGTAAAGGCAAAGGCTGTCTCGACGGCGACAAGGAATGTCTCGATCTGCAAGCACTCAGCGAGATCATGGCGTCGAGCCGCGACTACGATCGGCTGCTCAAGGCATGGAAGGCCTGGCACCAGGTCGCGCGCCCTATGCGGGCGAAGTATCAGCGCTTTGTCGAGCTCGCCAATCAAGGCGCGCAAGAGATTGCCTTTAACGACGTCGGTGTGCTCTGGCGGGCGCGCTACGACATGACGCCGGCGCAATTTGAGGCCGAGGAGAATCGTCTCTGGCAACAAGTGCGCCCGCTCTACGAGCAGCTGCACTGCTACGTGCGCCGCAAGCTCGGCGCAACGTATGGCCAGGACAAGGTGCCGGGCGGCAAACCCATCCCCGCGCACCTGCTCGGCAACATGTGGGCCCAGGACTGGAGCAACATCTACCCGCTCGTCGAGGCGTATGCCGGCGAAGCGTCGCTCGACGTCACCGCGCAGCTCAAAGCGCAGAGCTACGATGCGGTGCGCATGGCCAAAACCGGTGAGGCGTTCTTCACCTCGCTCGGCTTGCGTGCCTTACCTGAGACGTTCTGGTCGCGCTCGATGCTCACCAAGCCACCAGCACGCGAGGTGGTTTGCCACGCGAGCGCCTGGGACGTGGATATGCGTGGCGACGTGCGCATCAAGATGTGCATCGATCCGACGGAGGAGGATCTGGTCACCATCCATCACGAGCTCGGCCACGACTACTACTTCATGGCCTACGACAACCTGTCACCGCTCCTGCAACAGGGCGCCAACGACGGTTTCCACGAGGGCATCGGCGACACCCTGGCGCTCTCCATCACGCCGTCTTACCTCAAGCAGCTCGGCCTACTCGACAAGGTGCCCGACAATCCCAAGGCCGAGCTCAACGTGCTACTCAAACGCGCCCTCGCCAAGGTGGCCTTCTTGCCGTTTGGCATGCTCATCGATCAATGGCGTTGGGAGGTGTTCGATGGCCGCATCTCCGCGAGCGACTATAACGCCGGCTGGTGGAAGCTGCGCACCGAGTATCAAGGCATCGCCGCACCGCTCGCGCGCAGCGAAGTGGATTTCGATCCGGGCGCCAAATATCACATCCCCGCGAACGTCCCGTACGCGCGCTACTTTCTCGCGCACATTCTACAGTTCCAATTTCACAAAGCGCTGTGCGCGGCCGCCGGCTATAGCGGTCCGCTGCATAAGTGCTCCATCTTTGGCAGTAAGCTTGCGGGCGCAAAGCTCCAGGCGATGCTCGAGCTCGGCGCATCCAAGCCCTGGCCCGAGGCGCTCGAGGCGGTGACCGGCCCACGCACCATGGACGCGAGCGCGCTGCTCGAATACTTCGCGCCTCTCGGCGAGTTTCTCGCCACGCAAAACGCCGGCCAGACTTGCGGGTGGTAGCGGTTCTTTGACGCCTTGCACCGTCGCCGTGCGCTTGGTAGAGGGTCGGCCCCATGAAGATACACGAGTACCAAGGCAAAGAGATTTTTCGCCGTCACGGCATCCCAGTTCCGAACGGCCGCATGGCGCGCACGCCGGACGAAGCCCACGCCATCGCCGCCGAGCTCGGTGGTCGCGTCGTCGTCAAGGCACAGATCCACGCGGGCGGTCGCGGCAAAGGAACCCTCATCGACAACCCGGCGGTGCACGGCGTCAAGCTCGTCAAGACCGCTGACGAAGCCAAAGCGCATGCCGCGGCGCTGCTCGGGCACGCCCTCGTCACGCACCAGACGGGTCCCGAAGGCCAGGTCGTCAAGCGCGTGCTCGTCGAGGCCGCGTCCGACATCAAGAGCGAGCTCTACGCCGGTCTCGTGCTCGATCGCGAGCGCGGACGCGTAAGCTTTATCGCCAGCACGGCGGGTGGCATGGAGATCGAAGAGGTGGCGCAGAAGACGCCGGACAAGATCCTGCGTCTCGCCGTCGATCCCGTCGTCGAGAACATGGGCTTTTATGGCCGCAAGCTCGCCTACGGCCTCGGCCTGACCGACAAGGCCGCGAAACAGGCCGCCGACATCTTCACCAAGCTCTACAAGGTCTTCGTCGAAACGGACGCCTCGCTCGTCGAGGTGAACCCGCTCATCATCACCAGCTCGGGCGATGTCATGGCGCTCGATGCCAAGGTGAACTTTGACGACAACGCCCTGTTTCGCCACAAGGACATCGCCGAGCTTCGCGACGTCGATGAGGAGGATCCGAAAGAACGCGCCGCCAAGGACGCCGAGCTGTCCTACGTGGCGCTCGATGGCTCGATCGGGTGTCTCGTCAACGGCGCCGGCCTCGCCATGGCGACGATGGACATCATCAAGACCGTCGGCGGTGAGCCGGCGAACTTCCTCGACGTTGGCGGCGGCGCGACCGCGGAACAGGTGACCGAGGGCTTCAAGATCATCCTTTCCGATGCGAAGGTACGTGCCATCTTGGTCAATATCTTCGGCGGCATCGCCAAGTGCGACGTCATCGCCGAAGGCGTCATCACGGCGGCGCGCGAAGTAAAGCTCAGCTTGCCGCTGGTCGTACGACTCGAAGGCACCAACGTCGACCTCGGCAAGAAGATGCTCGCCGAGAGCGGCCTAGCCATTACCCCGGCAGGCGACATGCTCGATGCGGCACAGAAAGTGGTTCGCGCCACCCTGGGAGGTGCAGCATGAGTGTTCTCGTTGGCCACGACACACGCCTTCTCATCCAAGGCATCACCGGTGGCGCCGGATCGTTTCACGCGCGGCAGATGATCGAATACGGCACGCAGGTGGTCGCGGGCGTCACCCCGGGCCGCGGCGGGCAGAAGTTCGACAACCAGGTGCCTCTGTTTGACACCGTGGCCCAGGCGGTCGCGGCCACCGGCGCCAATACCACCGCCGTCTACGTGCCACCACCGTTCGCGGCCGAAGCCATCATGGAAGCGGCAGAAGCGGGCATCGGTCTCGTCATCGCCATCACCGAGGGCATTCCGATCCTCGACATGGTGCGCGTCAAACAGGCGCTCGCCGGCATGCCGACCCGCCTCGTTGGCCCCAACTGTCCGGGCGTCATCAGCCCGGGCAAGTGCAAGGTCGGCATCATGCCCGGCCACATTCACCTGCCCGGTCGCGTCGGCGTCGTCTCGCGCTCGGGCACGCTCACCTACGAGGCCGTGGGGCAACTGACCAAGCTCGGCATCGGCCAGTCGACGTGCATCGGCATCGGCGGCGATCCGGTCAACGGCACCAACTTCATCGATGCGCTGCGGCTATTTAACGACGACCCCGAGACCGAAGCGGTCGTCATGATCGGCGAAATCGGCGGCACGGCTGAGGAGCAGGCTGCGGCGTGGATCAAAGCGACGATGACGAAGCCCGTCGTGGGCTTTATTGCCGGCGCCACCGCCCCCAAAGGTAAGCGCATGGGTCACGCTGGCGCCATCATCGCTGGCGGCAAGGGCACGGCCAAAGAGAAGATCGTGGCGCTCGAAGCGGCCGGCATCGCCGTGGCGCCCAACCCGGCAGAAATCGGCATCACCTTGAAGCACGCGCTCGAGCAGCGCAACTAACCAACGAAAGAAGAGTCACCAGCGATGGAACGCACCCTCTCAATCGTCAAGCCCGACGCGGTGGCCAAAGGGCACGTCGGCGAGATCCTTGCCCGCTTTGAAAAAGCTGGTCTCAAGATCGTCGCAACCCGCATGGTGTGGCTCAGCCGTCCGAAGGCCCGCGAGTTCTACGCCGTGCACAAGGAACGACCGTTCTTTGCCAGCCTCGTCGAGTTCATGGTGAGCGGCCCGATCGTCGTCAGCGTGCTCGAAGGCGAGAACGCCATCCGCAAGAATCGCGAGCTCATGGGCGCCACCGATCCATCCAAGGCCGACAAGGGCACCATCCGCAAGGATTTTGCCGAAAGCATCGAGCGCAACGCCGTGCACGGCTCTGACGCTGTCGAGACAGCCAAAGTGGAAATCACCCACTTCTTTGCCGGCGTCGAGCTCTTCGAATACCCGCGCGTCTAGCTGCGTCGCCGCGGGTCCGGCGCGCTCATGGGGCGCGTCAACCCCACCGATATGCCCTCCCCTCGATCAGCGAATTCAAGCGTTTTCAACGATATGCAGCCAGGCGCAGCCTGGCATCTGAGTTGCTTTAGCCACGGGTGGCACGTTCGCCGTAGGTAGGAGGGAGGGACTCCATGGGCGCATCACGGCCCGAAACGCATCACGTGCTCATCACCGCGAACTCGGAGTATCACGTCACTGACGGTGTCTGCATCGCCGTGCGTGATCATCGCTCCGGCGAATGGCGCCCGTCGCACTGCGCCGTCGGCGGCCGCATCGTCGGCACCCTGCGCGGCTCGATGCAGGGCATACACCCCGTGGACGCGTCCACACCCACGACCGGCGACCGCGTCATCTTCTCGACGGATGTGGTGACGAGCCCGGTACGGTCGCTGCGCACCGAAGGGCCAGAAGCGTTCGACAGCTATCCCACGCTCGGCGCCGCCTGAGCGCAAGCGCCTAAGTACATCTCAGTCTTCTTCGTCCGCGTGCGGCTTGTTGGGCGAGGCCGCAATGATCTTGTCCATCAAATGGCCCGGCACCGGATCGTAATGACTCATGTGCATCGTGAACCAACCGCGCCCCGCAGTCATGGACTTGAGATCCGGCGCATAGGTGAGCATTTCCGCCATCGGCACCTGGGCGCGCACCGTGCTGACGCCGCCCTGAGACTCCATGCCGAGCACCCGTCCCCGCCGGCTGTTGATGTCACCCATGACATCGCCCATCGACTCCTCGGGCACTTCAATCTCGACGGTCATCACGGGCTCGAGAATGACCACGCCCGCCGCCTTGGCCGCGGTCTGGAAGGCCTTCGAGCCGGCGATCTTGAACGCCATTTCAGAGCTGTCGACGTCGTGGTACTTGCCATCGAACACTTCGACCTGCACGTCGACGACGGGGTAGCCTGAGACGACCCCGCGACCGAGCGCCTCGTGGATCCCCTTGTCGACAGCCGGGATGTACTGGCGCGGAATCGAGCCACCGAAGATGCTGTCGACGAACTTGTAGCCCTCGCCACGCGCGAGCGGCGACATGTTGATATAGCAGACGCCGAACTGGCCGCGACCGCCCGACTGCTTTTTGTGCTTGCCTTCGACGTTCTTGACCGTCTTGGCGATGGTCTCGCGGTAGGGCACGTTGGGTTGCGCCTTGTCGACCTGCACGCCGAACTTGCGCGCCATCTTCTCGATGGCGATGTCGATGTGCGCCACACCGTAGCCCGAGAGCACCATCTCTTTGGTCAGCTCGTCAAAGCCGAGCAGCAGCGTCGGGTCTTCGTCGCGCAAGCGGTGGATGGCCTGCGAGATCTTGTCTTCGTCGCCCTTGTTCTTCGGGATGAGGCGGAAGCTGATCTGCGGCGGTGGCATCACGGGGAGCTTCGCCCGCGCGCGCGTCTTACCGGCGCACAAAGTGTCACCGGTATTTGTGTCCTTGAGCTTGGCGACCGCGGCAATGTCTCCCATCGGCGCCTCTTCGACCGGCTCGGTCTTCTTGCCGACGAGCGTAAACAAGCTGCCGATGCGCTCGCCCGCGTCGCGGGTCACGTTGGTGACGTTGGTGTCCTTGGTCAGCGCGCCCGAGAGGATCTTGAACACCGAGATCTTGCCCGAATGCTGATCGACGATGGTCTTGAAGACCAGCGCAACCGCGTCGCCGTTGGGCTTGCGAACGAGCTCCGTAGCAGCCCCCGCCGCGTCCTCAGTCGCAATCCCCGCGCCACGCTCGGGCGAGGGGAAGCTCGTGGTGATGAGGTCGAGGACCTCGGCGAACCCAATGTTGAGCAGTGCATCGACGGCAAATACCGGCGTCAGCGTGCCAGCTGCGATGGCCCGGCGCAGTCCCTCGCGCGCGTCCGTCTCATTGAGCTCGCCGCTGTCGAGGAACTTCTCCATCAGCGCCTCATCGGTCGCTGCGATTTCCTCCATCAACGTCGCACGCGCCGCACCGGCAAGCTCTTTGAGGTCGCCGGTGAGATCCTGCACCGCCGGGGGCTTTTGCTCGCCGGGCGTGTACATGTGCGCCTTGAGCTCGATGAGATCGACGACGCCCTTGAAAGCGCTCTCAACACCGATCGGCAACGTCACAGGCACAGCCGTTGCCGTGAGCTTGGCCTTGACCTCTGCGAGGGCCGCATCGAAATCGGCGCGCTCGCGGGCCATCTTGTTGATCACCACCGCACGCGCTTTGCCCTCGGCACGCTTGAACAAGCGGATCGCTTGCGGCTCGATCTCGTCAGCGGCACCAGCGACGAGCAACGCACCCTCCGAGACCGCAAGGCAGTTGTTGGCGTCCGGCGCAAAAATGGGGTCTCCGGGCGTATCGAGAATGTTGATCTTGTGCTTCTTCCAAGCGAGGTAGGCGAGCGAGCTCTGTACCGAGGCAACGCGTTTGTGCTCCTCGGGCTCAAAATCGAGCACCGTGTTGCCTTCATCGACCTTGCCCAGGCGGGTCGTGCTCTTGGCCGTAAAGAGCATCGCCTCTCCGACCGACGTCTTGCCGGTGCCCTTGTGGCCGATGAGAGCGACGTTGCGGATATCTTGCGAGGAAAAAGTTGTCATGACGATTCATCCTCCGCCACGCCGACCGCTTCGCGCCCAGCGTGTGCGCTTCGCTCGAAGGCGCCTTTCTATCGGGCCCCGCGACGGCTGTCAAAGGCGCACCGCCGTGAAAAGCCGACGAGACGCCGGTTCTCATCGACGCCGCGTGTGCTACAAGGGTGGCATGCGCATCCTCTTTGTCGGCGACGTCGTCGGCCGCCCTGGCCGCGACGCCGTGCTCGGTCTCGTGCCGCGTCTGCGCGATGAGCGACGTCTCGACGCCATCGTCGTCAACTGCGAAAACGTGGCGTCTGGACGGGGCGTTACGCCCGACATTGCCGATCGTCTCCTGCGCTCCGGCGTCGACGTGCTCACGGGCGGCAACCACATCTGGCGCTTCAAAGAAATCGAGTCCTACCTTGAGGAGGAACCGCGTCTCGTGCGACCCGCGAACTACCCCAACGCGCCGGGACACGGGTCGTATACGCTCGCGCTCACGGGAGGGCGCACGCTCGGCGTCATCCAAATCGAAGGGCGCGTGTTCATGCGCTCGCTCGGCTGCCCGTTTGTTGCCATCACGCAGGAGCTCTCGCGCCTTGGACCCGTCACGGCCACGCTCGTCGACCTGCACTGCGAAGCGAGCAGCGAGAAGCAAGCCTTGGCGTGGCACTTCGACGGTCGCCTATCGGCCGCCATCGGCACGCACACGCACGTGCCAACCGCCGACGAGCGCATTTTGCCGCGAGGCACCGCGTTTCTCACCGACGCTGGCATGACCGGACCCTACGCCTCGGTCATCGGCATGGACGTCGAGTCCTCGGTACGCCGTTTTCTGACGCAGCGTCAGACACACCACAAAGTCGCCGAAGGCGACGTGCGTCTGTGCGGCGCGATCATCGACATCGACGACGCAAACGGCCACGCAACCGCCATCGAGCGCATCTGTGTACCTTGGAAAGACTGAGCAATTTCATTCTGTATCGCGCAGCCGTTGAACGTCGGCGTGCGGCATGAAATAAGTTGGGCAGCATGACCTCTGTGAGCAAGCGCGTCGGCAACTACAATGTCCTCGGCGAGATTGGCTCGGGCGGCATGGCCGTCGTCTACCGCGCCGAGCAACCCTCCCTCGGACGCATGGTGGCCATCAAAGAGCTACGCACCGAGCTGGCGCGCGATCCATCGATCATCACGCGCTTTGAGCGCGAGGCAAAAAGTGTCGCGGCGCTCGGCCATCAGAACATCGTGCACATCTACGATTTCGTCACCCGTGGCGAGTCCATGTACATCGTCATGGAGTTCGTCGAAGGGATCGATCTCTTCGACTTGATGACCCGTGTCGAGCGCCTGCCCGCCGACATCGCCGCCATCATCGCCTTGCAGGCAGCGCGCGCGCTCGAGTACGCGCACTACCGAGGCGTCGTGCACCGCGATTTCAAGCCGTCCAACCTGATGATCACCAAGCAAGGCGAAGTGAAGTTGATGGACTTCGGCATCGCCCGTGACGAGTCATTCGACGATCTCACGCGCCCCGGCACCGCGCTCGGCACGCCGTCGTACATGTCGCCCGAACAGATCATGGGCGAGCGGGTAGACTTTCGCTCGGACATCTTCGCCTTTGGCATCGTGCTCTATCAGATGCTCACCGGGCAAAAGCCCTTTCTCGACGACGAAACACGCAGTGTCATGCAGCGCATCGTCAACGAGCCGTATCCGCGGCCACGGGCGCTCGTGCCGGACGTACCCTGGGCGCTGCAGACGATCGTCCGTCGCTGTCTGCAAAAGCGGCCCGACAAACGCTACCCCTCCACCGAGGCGCTGCGCCGCGAGCTCGAAAATTACGTCGCCCGCAAGGTGCGCATCAACTTTAACGGACGACTCGTCATCTACCTGAGTCACCGTGGGCTGATTAGCGACACCGAGGCCAAGACCTACGTGCGCGAGGAGGAGCTGCGCGAGCGCAGCTCGGTGATTTCCGATACGGGCGCTGTCGACGGGCGGCGCGTGATCTTGGGGCCGCTCTTGGTCGTCAACATGGCGCTGCTCGCCATCGCCGCGGGCTGGACCACCTTGGTCGACTACGCCAAGCTGGGAGCGCAGGTCGGCTACGTCGAGATCAATGCGGCGCCCTGGGCCGAGGTGTATGTCGACGGCGAGCTCTACGATGTCACGCCGTTCGCCAAGCCCATCACGCTCTTGCCCGGCAAGCACGCGCTTGAGTTTCGCAACAGCTACTTTCGCTCCGAGGCACGTAACGTGGAGGTCGCCGCGGGGAAGACTGAGCGCGTCCATGTCGAGCTGCGTCGGCGGCGGCCATAAACCATGTGGCGCCGCTGTTTGATCCTCCTACTGCTCGTCGGCGGGCCGCAGACGGCCACCGCCGGCGATCTGCGCCATCGCGTCGGCGCGGGCGAGACACTCGCGGACATCGCCAAGCACTACTATGGCGCCGCCTGGAAGGCCGTCTATATTCAAGCCCGCAACGACATTTCCGACGCACGCCAGGTCGCGCCCGGAACGCGGCTGTACGTCCCCGGATGCTGGGTGTACACCGTGCGCCGCGGCGACTCCGCTGCAGTGATCGCCAAGCGCTACCTCGGCGATGCCAACCGCTACGTCGCCGTCATGCAGGCCAACGGCATCAAGGACGCGTCGGGCCTCGAGGTCGGCTCGGAGCTGTTGATGCCCTTTCACCTGCGGCACATCGTCGAGAGCGGCGACACGCTGGCGACGATTTCGCGGCGCTACTATCGCTCGACGCGCCTCGCCAACATGATTAGGGACTACAATGGCGCGCCGCAGCTCACCCCCGGCGAGCGCCTCACCGTGCCCATCTTCGATCGCGCGACGATCGACGTGCAGAGTCGCCGCTACACGCCGCCTGCGTCACCTGCCGCGCCAGTTGCCGCGTCGCCGCTGGCGAATCGCCCGGCGCCCACCGCGCCATCGAAACCGCAGCCCAGCGCCCCCGAGGAGCCGGAGGACACCTCGGCGGCACCGAGCGCTCCGGTTGCCAATGACGACACGGCGGCCAGCGTGAGCGCTGAGCTTCGCGACGCCATTGGCGCCTATCGCCGCGGCGAGTTCGTCGTGGGCTGTGGCGCGCTCGAGACCCTCCTCGAAGAGGGCAAGGTGGGCACCGCGGAGCGCGCGCTGCTCGTGAGCCATCTCGGATTTTGCGCCGTCGCCTTCGGGGACACCCGTGCCGCGCGCGACTATTTTCGGTCGTGGGTCGAAATCGATCCGCGGGCGACTCTCAACCCCATCACCACCTCGCCGAAGATCCTCAACGTCTTCGCCGAGGTCGCAGAAGCAGCCAAAAGCAGCACAGGAGCGAGTCCGTGAGCTTACTGGTCGTAGGAACCCTCGCCTTCGATTCCG
>CAYHNK010000078.1:0-16183 GCA_964357695.1 uncultured Bdellovibrionales bacterium
GGGACCCTCGAACGTGAGGGGGATGTCCGCGAGCGGGACCTCCACGACCGTCTCGGCTCCACCCTCGATCGTCGCCTCGGCGACGCAGCCCGTGAGGACCGGCATGCCCGCCTCGCCGATCGCGAGCACCAGGACCGTCCACTGCGAGTCGCGCTCGAGCGCCTCGATGGTCACGGGGTCGCGCAGCGACGGCGAGCTCATGCTCAGGAGCCGTGAGGCACCCTGCGTCACGGACCCGCGGCGCAGGCGACCACGGACCCTCACGCCCGCCCGCTCGAGCATCGTACGCGTCACCTCGCCCGCGAAGATCGCCGGATTGTCGACACGGCGCCAATACGAGCGTCCCCCGTCGCCGCGCGCGATCCGCCCGCCCACTTGCACGATGCTGCGATCGCCATGAGGCTCGACGTCGACCTCCACAGCGGAGCGACCACGCGCGCTCGTGCGCACGCTTCCGCGCACGAGCGGGTAGGCACTCGTCGGCTCGATGAGCACGCGGGCGTCCTGCCCCACCGTTGCCGCGGGCAGCACGTGCACGAGCAGGGCGTTGAAAGCGACCGACAGCGCACCGGCGGGCGCCAGATACGCGTACGACGCGGTGCCCTGCTCGTCACTCTCGGCATTCATCGGGCCCTCAAAGTAGCTATCGTCGACGACCAAGTCGCCACGGACGTCCTTGACGCCGAGGTAGTACAGGCGCGTCGCGAGATACCATACCCGTTCCGGGATGAGATACGGGTCGCCGTAGCCTTTGAGGGTGAGGTCGCCGGTGACCACGCCGTCGGCACCGAGCTCGCCGTAGACCTCGGTGCGAAACCGATAATCAGGTCCTAGGTAGGTGAGCGCCGCCGCTGTGGTCACGAGCTTCACGTTAGATGCCGGGATCAGCGACACATCGGCGTCTCGTGTGTAGAGCTCCGCACCATCGCGCAGGCGCACGATGCACACGCCTGCTTGCGCGCCGACCAGTGCCGGTACATCGAGCAGCGGGTCGATGAGGGCGGCGAGGTCTCGCTCGGCTGCCGCGTGAGCGGGCGTAGCCGCGGCAAGCGCCAAAAGCACAATGCCACCAAAGCGATGGGCGAGCTGGACTGGCATGCGTAGTGGCTCATGTTACACGAGCCCGGCCGCCAGCACCAAAAACGGCAAAAAAAAGAGCCACCCAACGGTGGCTCTCGGAGAGTCGGGGCCCGGTCATCGGCGGCAAGGGTTTGGGGGGGGAGGGATAACCATGCCCCCACCGCCGACGACCAGGCCAACATGAACTTCAACAGCGACTATACATCGCTCACCTGCCGACCGCAAGAGGCCGTCGTTCGTTAGCTCCAACGACCCCGGCGAGCTGCTTTTCCTCCTGCGTGGCCCCCGACGGCCATACGCTGGTATTCCACCGGCGGCCGCTCGAGCTGAAACTGGTACCACTGTTCCTTGTAGCCGCGCATTTTGATCTTACGATCGTTTTGTACAGCCAGCAGTGCCTCTTTGACCTTGGTGTCGTCGCCGGTCTTCTTGACGCCGTCGGCGAGCACGCGAAGCGCAGCTTCCCGATCGCCGAGCTGCGTGAGCAGATAGCCATACAGGCACCACGCGAGGCTCTGCTTTTTGGCGCGCTTGACCACGATGTCCATGGTCTTGCGCATCTCATCGGGGTCCTTCTTCTTGTAGTAGATGACCGCCAGCATGGCGGCCCCCAGCCAGTGCCCAAAGCCGAGTGAGCGCTTCAGGTGGGGGAGCGCCTTGTTGTTGTCGCCCTTGAGAAACAAGATCACGCCCATCTGGGTGTCGACCTGGCTACGGACGCCGAACTGCTGCGACGCGAAGGCATAGCCCTTTTCGAGAGTCGAGAGCGCCAGCTCGAACTTGGGTGGTGCGGTCTGCAGCGACAGGGCGGACGTCTGAAAGATCGCCTCCACCTGTCGAAAGGTGCGCCGAGCGAGAAAGTAGTAGACCGCCGTCACGACGAGCACCGCCGGCACCGAGGCCTCGCCCAGACCCAGCAGTCGAGACGCAAACAGCGCCGCGAGGACGATAACCCCCGCACCGAGCGCCAAGAGCAGATTGCGCATGGAAACACTCCCAGAAGATCGCGGGGCCCTGCATAGCAATGGGGCAGGGCGAAGTAAAGCAAGCTTGCGGGCCGGGCGCATGCCGCCCTATGCTCGCCACATCATGCGGCCCATCAGCGAGCTCACAACGGACGCGGCGCAGGGTCTGTGGGGCGTCTTTACCGACATTGACGACACCCTGACCACCGAAGGCAAGCTCACTGCCGAGGCCTATCTCGCCCTTTGGCGTCTCGAGGCCGCCGGGGTGCGCGTCGTGCCGGTGACCGGTCGGCCCGCGGGTTGGTGTGATCTCATCGCCCGCGAATGGCCCGTCGATGCGGTCATCGGCGAGAACGGCGCCCTGCTATTTTATGAACATGATCGCGCGCTGCGTGAGCTCATCCACCCCTCGGTTGCCGACCCTGCCGTGCGTGCGCGTCTCGACGACGTGCGTCGCGACGTGCTCACACACATCGAAGGCAGTCGCGTCGCCAAGGATCAGCCGTATCGGCGCTTCGATCTGGCCATCGACTTTCGCGAAGAGGCGCCCGATCTCGGCCTCGAAGCGGCCGAGCGCATTCGCGCCATTTTCGCAGCCCACGGCGCGCACGCCAAGGTGAGCTCCATCCACGTCAACGGCTGGTTTGGCGACTACGACAAGCTCGCGATGGCCAAGATTGCGGCGCGAGAGCTGTGGGACATCGATCTCGAGCACGAGCGTGAGCGCTTTCTCTTCTGCGGCGACTCCCCCAACGACGCGCCCATGTTCGCGTTCTTCCCGCACAGCTGCGGCGTCGCCAATGTACGCCACATGGTCGCGCACATGACACACCTGCCCGCCTACGTCACCCAGGCATCGGGCGGCGCGGGATTTGCGCAGATGGTGGAAGTGTTGCTCGCGCGACGCGAGAGCTTGGGCTCCTAGAAGGCGAAGAAGCCGCCGACGCGGGCTTCGGCGAGATCCACGCGCGTGCCGCCATCAAAGCGCGGCAAGTAAGCTGCCTCGGCAAAGAGGCCCAGGCCCAAGACCGATCCACCGACGCCGAGAGCGGCACCATAGGCGAGCTGTCGATCGCCGAACGGGTCATCGAAGCCGACGATGCCACGCACGTAGAACGGCAGGATGGGCGGATCGATGACCAGCATGGGGCGCAGCTGCATGTGAAAATCCCCGTTGTCGAGCTGCGAGCGGTTGAGCACCAAGCCCAGCTCGAGCCGCAGCACTTCGCCGAGCAGCGCGTAGCCCGGAGCCAACATGAGGCTCTGACCCTCGACCTCGAAGCTCGGTCTCATCTGGGCGCCGTAGCCGAGCGAGCCCTCGACCACAAAACCGGCCTGCGCGGCCATCGGCATGGCCAAGAGCGCCACGGCCAGCAACGACATCATCAGCTTGCGCATACTCTCACTCCTTGGAAGGTGAATTGTTTAAGCATACCCCACGACGGCGCTCAAGGCCTACCCCACAAGGCACGGGGCGACTTGCCTTGCGTACGCGCGATATGCTAGCGCCATGCCGACGAGAAACGGCCGCATGGCGCATCGAGGTCTACATGTCGGGTCATAGTAAGTGGGCTACCATCAAACGCAAGAAGGGCGCCGTGGACGCCAAGAAGGGGCAGGTCTTCACTAAGCTCGTGCGCGAGATTACGACATCGGCGCGCATGGGTGGCGGAGATCCGAACGGCAATCCGCGCCTGCGCGCAGCCATCGCCGAGGCCAAAGCGAATCGCATGCCCGCCGACAACATCGACCGCGCCATCAAGAAGGGCACCGGCGATCTCGATGGACCGCCGGTCGAAGAAATCAGCTACGAGGGCTACGCTCCTGGGGGCGTCGCCGTATTCATCGAAGTACAAACAGACAACCGCAATCGCTCGATCAGTGAGGTGCGCTCGACCTTCACCAAGGGCGGCGGCACGCTCGGCGCCGCGGGCAGCGGCGCCTGGATGTGCCACAAGAAGGGCCACATCACCTTTTATGCCAAGCGCTACACCGAAGAGCAGCTGATGGACGTGGCGCTCGATGCGGGCGCCGAGGACGTCACCCGCGATGGCGACACGTTCATCGTCGTCACCGACCTCAAGTCGTTCGGTGCCGTACTCGATCAGCTCGACAAGAAGGCGATGACCTACGAGAGCGCCGCGCTAACCATGGTGCCCGAGACCTACGTCAAGGTTTCGGGTGAAAGCGCCGAGAAGATGATGCGCTTTCTCGAGCGACTCGAAGAGCTCGACGACGTGCAGAAAGCCTACGCCAACTTCGACATCGACGACTCCGAGCTCGAGCGCATCGCCTCGGCGAGCTGAGGCCGCCCGATGCGTGTGCTCGGCATCGATCCCGGCTCGCACCGCACCGGCTGGGGGGTCATCGAAGCGAACGGTAGCCGCGTCGAGCACATCGCCTCCGGCACCATCGAGGCGCGTGGCGAGACGCTCGGCGCGCGTTTGCGCGCGATCGCCGATGGCCTCGACGACGTCATGGCGCATCACCGCCCCATGGCCGTCGCCGTGGAGACGATCTTTCACGCCAAGAACAGCCGCAGCGCATTGCAGCTCGGACACGCGCGCGGGGTGGCGTTGCTGTGCGCGGCCCGTTTTGGCGCCAGTATTCACGAGTACACGGCCGGTCAGATCAAGCAGGCCACCACCGGCCGAGGTCGCGCCGACAAGGAGCAAGTGCAAAAGATGGTGCAGCTCATCTTGGGCCTGCGCGACGAGCTCGGCCTCGATACGAGCGATGCGCTGGCCGCCGCCATCTGCCATTCGGAGATGGGCGCGCATCCGATGCAGGCGCGACCTTCATGATCGCCCAGCTACGCGGTCGCGTCATGCGCAAGGACGCCACGCTCGTCATCATCGACTGCGGCGGCGTTGGCTACGGCGTCTCGATGCCGGTCCCCTCCCTCAGCCAGCTCGGCGCCGAGGGCAGCGAGGTCACGGTGTTCATCCACACGCACGTGTCGCAAGACGCCATCCGCCTGTACGGCTTTGCGACGCTTGGCGAGCAGCGCACGTTCGAGTCACTCATCGGCGCGAGCGGCGTGGGTCCACGACTCGCGTTGGCCATCTTGTCGGTCGTCAGTCCCGCGGAGCTGTCCGCCATCGTCGCACGCGGGGACCTTGCCTCCCTGCGCCGGATCCCGGGTGTCGGCCCCAAGAAAGCCGAGCGCCTGCTCGTCGAGCTGCGCGACCGACTGCCTGCGCCGACCGAGGATACGCACGGCGCGCCGGTCCGCGCCGATCTCTACGAAGATCTCGTCAGCGCGCTCGTCAATCTCGGCTTCGGCGTCCCGACGGCGCAGCGCACATCACGTGAGGTGCTCGAGCGCGCGCACGACAAGACCGATTTGGCGACGCTGGTCAGAGATGCACTGCGGACAACGAGCGGGGGGTAGCTGACTCTCTCGCTCATCCAGCGCCCACCGCGCGGCGCGGTGTGACCCGACGATCGGTGATGCTCTGCCGTCGGTCCTCCCGCGGCCAGCTCGCCGGTCGTTCGGTGCGTACGGCTCCCACTTGCGACGCGCGTTGGTGTGCACGATAGGCCACAAAGCCAACCCCCGTCGCAGCGAGCACGGTGATCACGACTGCCGCGTACAGCAAGGCGAACACACTCATGGGATCCTCCTTCCGCAAGGCACGGGTCTATTGTGCGTACGCGACGGCGGGGCGACAACACCCGCGCCTTTCTTGCTAGCGGGGTACGGCGGGTCTACGATCTACGCAATGTTGGCTATTGACAGCCTACGCACCGGGTGACGCACATGCATGCAGTACGCGACAAGAGGCCGATGAGTCGAGCCTGCCGCCGCGCGGCCATTCATACGATTCTGGCGGCTTGTGCCGCGAGCGTGCTGACCTGCAAGGGCGACTCGACAACCACTGAGACCCAGGAATCGGGCGTCGAAGATCTCACCATCGTCGTGCAGCAGGACAAGAGCCGCATTCTCGAAGAAGAAGAGGCGCTCAAGCGCCGCCGTGAGACCTTCGAGGCCGAGCGTCAGCGCCTCGACGGCGAGCGCAATGACGTTGCCAAGCAGCTCTCATCGCTGTCGAAAAAAGACCGCAAGCAGCGCCAGCGCCTCGAGACCGCGGAGAAGCAAATCGTCGAGCAGCAGCAAAAGCTGCGCAATCAAATAAGCTCCTTTGAGAACGAGCGCGACAAGCTCGCGAAAGAGAAGACCAAGCTGCTCGAGCGCATCGCCACCCTCACGCAGACCAAGGGCGGCATGACCGTCGAGCAGCGCGAGCAAGTGATGACGCAGCGTGAGCGCGACGTGGCCCGCCGCGAGGCCCAGCTGGCCGCGCGCGAAAAGGACCTCGCGCAACGCGAAGGCGAGCTGGTCAAGCGATTCGAGCAGGCGGAGCGGATCGTCGCCAGCTTGCAAGCCTCCAGCGGCGTGCGTGTCTCGATGGCAGCGCCCGCGTCGTCCTCGACCGGACCCGCCACCAAACAGAGTGTCACCAAGCAGCAGCGCGACGTGCACGGCGCCATGCAGAATAAGGGCGTCCTCGCCGATGATTTGCCTCCCTCGGCGCGCGAGCTCGACGAGGCTGCGAATCAGGCGATCAAGAACAAGGACTACACCGCCGCGGCGGGCGCGCTGACCTCGCTCCAGTCGGCCGTCGACGGCGTGGATATCAACCAAGCGTTCGTACAGGCCAAGATGACGCGCATCAACAAGGTCTATCAGGGCGCAATGGCGCAGCTGAACGAGGCACAGCGCAAGCGCGTGCTGGGTCTTCTCGATGACGTCAGCGACTCCTTTAGCGACGGTCGCTACGATCGGGCCAACCGCAAGATCAACCAAATCTACGCCGTGCTCCAGGGTGGTGAGTAGCCCCATCGACAGCGTGTCCTGCACGACGTAAGATGCGCCATGTTTCCGCCTGATACGTGGCGACGCATCGTGCGCGTCGCGGTCTACGCTATGCTCGTGGTGAGTGCCGGAACGACGCTGTTCGTCGGTGAAAGCCTCTGGAGCGCTGCCGGCGCCGGCTCGTTGCCCATGTGGAGCGCGCTCGTGCCAGTTGCCACCTTCGCTGCCTTCGTCGTCGTTTACGGCGTCGATCGCGCGCTGCTCGTGTGGCGGCGCGGCTACCCGCTCATGCGGGCCGTCGTGCAGACGGGCCTAGCGCTCGCGTTTCTGACCTTCCTCTTGCCACATCAAGCCAGCGAGCTGCGCGCGGCCCGTCAGCAACTGGGCGACATGGACGACATTGACCGACTGCTGTCCTATCGCGACGCGCGTGTGCGCGCCGCCGCTTGCGAGCTCGCCGCGTGGCGCCACGAAACGCGACACCGCTCACGGATCTCCCAGCTCGCGAGGCAGGACAAGAAAGACAGCGTGCGTGCTGCGTGTGCGGTTGCGCTCGAGCAGTTGGGCGAGCACGCACCTAGCGAGTGATCTCGCCGAAGACCTGCGCCTCGAAGACTTCGATCTGCACACTGCCGTCGCGCCACGCATCAGCGGGGAGCCCGGCCTTGCGACAGGTGTGCGCCAAAAAAGTCTCCCGATCCCAACCTTGCTCGCTGGCGACCTGAGGAAGTAGCACGCCATTCTGCCACCCGCGGCGCACGCACACGCCGTGTCTCCCCACCTCGATTTCGTCGGCGCCGACCACCCGTCGCGGCCCCAGCACAGAGATTTCGAGCGAGCACTGTGGAAGCTCACTCTCCTCTACAGGCGCAAAGCGTGGATCGCGCGCACACGCCGCGATCGCCATCTCGTCGACCGCCCGACAAAGAGGCCGCGTCGCATCGAACGTACCGATGCAGCCGCGCAGTGCTCCATCGGCGGCATGAAGGGTGACAAAGCAGCCCGCTTCGCGGTCGAGCGCCGCGGCATGCGGCTCGAGAGCGGGAAGGCGCTCGCCTCGCGTCGTCGCACGCATCACATCGCGCGCACGCGACAGCAGCCAGTGGCGTTGCGCCTCGTCGAGCATCGCATGCGGCAAGTCGACCATGGCCCACCTTGCGGTTCGTGTGAGTCCGAGTGTAGTTGAAGCTGTGACCAAGACGCAAACGTCGACACGCATCCTCGTTGC
This sequence comes from uncultured Bdellovibrionales bacterium, assembly GCA_964357695.1. Taxonomy (GTDB): domain Bacteria; phylum Myxococcota; class XYA12-FULL-58-9; order XYA12-FULL-58-9; family CAYHNK01; genus CAYHNK01. Next base: position 8,093 of record CAYHNK010000078.1, read on the forward strand.
CGACGATTCGACGGCGGTGTTGTCCGTCGCGCGGCGCGTGCTCGGTGATGCCGGCTTCGACGTGGCGACGGTCGACCACGGCGCACATGTGGTGAACATGGCGGCCACGCATCGTCCGGGCCTGATTCTCCTCGATCTCGCCATGCCGCAGATCAACGGTTTCGACGTCTGCCGCGCGCTCGGTGAGCACCCTCTGCTCGCCGACGTACCGATTGTCGTCATGAGCACACGCGGCGACGCGGTGGCCGAGCGCTTTGTCAGTGCGCTCGAGGTGACCGATCACATCACCAAGCCCTTCTCGCCCGAGGCGCTGCTCGCGGTCGTCGAGCACGCGCTCAAGCAGTCGCCCCGCCCGGCGAGCAGCGCCGTCGAGCCTTCACCCGCCATCGTCCCTACCGAGTCCGACGGGCCCTGCTGGTCGCTCGCGTCGCATCTCGCCCAGGCAGCGGGCGGCAACAAGCGGCTCGCGCAGACGCTGTGTGCGGCGCTCATGTCTCCCGAGGGCTCGGCGCTCGTGCGCGAGGTGGGCGCCATGGTGCCGCCCGCGCTGCTTGGTGACTTGGCCGTCGTACCGATCGCCGAAGTGCTACAGCTCCTTGCCCTGCAACGACAGACGGGCTTTCTCACCGTGCGACACGGGGCGGCCGCGATCGCCGTGGCCGTCCAGCGCGGCAGCGTGCGACTCGTCACCGGCGAGAACATGGGCCGCGATTTCCTCCTCGGCACCATCCTCGTGCAGGAGCGCCTGCTGCGCGCCGACGAGCTCGAGGCCCTGCTGAGCGCCGCAGCCCGCACGCACGAGCGCCTGGGGGAGAGCATGCTGCGGCACGGACATCTGGGGCGCGAGGACCTCGTGCGCGTCCTGCGTCGCCAGTCGAGCGAGCTCGTCTACGACATGCTGCGTTGGCGTACCGGTCGCTTCGAGTTTCAGCGTCGCGACGTGCTCCCCGCGGAGCTGCTCGAGCACGACATGGGCCTTGGGATCGACGAGCTCTTGATGGAGGGTTTTCGCCGTGTCGACGAGTGGCGCCTCATCGAGGCGGTGCTACCAAGCTTCGACATCGTGCTCGCCCGCACCCCGGGCAGCAGCGAGCGTGCCGCTGCGCAGCACCTCACCGAGTCCGAGCTGTCGGTGCTGCACCAAATCGATGGTCAGCGCTCTGTGCGCGAGGTGATGGCGGCCGCGGGCGGCGCAACCTTCGACGTTGCGAGACTGCTCTACCGGCTGGTCTCGGCTCATCTCGCATCGCCTGGGACAGACGTTTTAGCCCCAACCATCGACATGCTACGCTAGGGCACTCGCATCTCGGCGCAAGGAGTCGTGCGGTGGATCATTCGGAGCTCTTGGGACGCGTCAATATCTTCGCCGGCTTGAGCCCCGCGGCGCTCGCGAGCCTTGGCGCGTGCCTAAAATCTGTGCACTTTGCCAAGGACGCGGTCATCGTCGGACGTGACGACCAGGGTGATGCGCTCTACATCATCCAATCCGGGCGCGTGAAAGTCGTGCTCTATGGCGAGAGCGGTCGCGAAGTCATCCTCAGCATCTTTCGTCCGGGCGATTTCTTTGGCGAGATGAGCCTGCTCGACGGTCAGCCGCGCTCGGCCACCGTGATGGCCACCGAAGACGCACACATGCTGGTGCTCTCACGCGAGGATTTTGTCGCGCACATCACGAGCTACCCGGGTACCGCGATCAACATTCTTGCGGAGATGAGCTTGCGGCTGCGGCGCGCCGACGAGGTCATCGGCAACCTGGCGTTACTCGACGTCTATGCCCGGGTCGCACGCGTGCTCATCGATCTTGGCCACCGCGAGGGTGAACGGGCGGATGACGGCGTGCTCATTCGCGAGCGGCCGACACAGCAAGATCTCGCTGCCATGATCGGCACGAGCCGGGAGACGGTCTCGCGCGCCCTATCCGAGTTTCAGCGGCGCGGCTTTTTGTCCATGCAAGGCAAAAGCATCGTTCTCAGCTACGGCTTTGCCGAGCAGACGCTCGAGGGCCCAGGCTAGGAGCAAGCCTAGCGCCCCGCGCGCGGGCGGCCACCGGATTTCGTCTTTGTTTCGCGCGACTTCTCGTAGTCGCTGATGATCTTGCGCACCTCGGCGGCGTCCGTCCCGGTGGGCTCGAGCTCGAGATACTTGCGGTAGTGCGCGACGGCCTTGTCCTGTTCTTTGAGGGTGGCATACGCGATGGCGAGGCCACGCTCGGCACGGGCTAAGCGCGGATCAATCTTGAGCGCCTGCACGAATGCCGCAATCGCCTCGGCGTGCCGCTCGGCGCGCGCCGCCTCAAAGCCGCGCACGTAGACCTCCATCGCACGGTCGGTGCGGGTGATCTGTGGCGCGGCTTTGTGCCCCAGGCCGAACAGACGCATGACGTCGTCGCGCTTCCAGTACGCTCCCGCAGATCCCCCGACGACGATGAGCAATAGCGCAACGACTGGCACGAGCCACCCGCGCCGGCCACCGATCTCGTCATCCTCGTCGCTCGCCGGAGATTCGACGAGCGTCACCGAAGACTTCTTTTGTTCGACAGCCAGGGCCGGCAAGCCGAAATCGGGCAGCGACGCCTGCGGCGCAGGTGCGGACAGGGCGGGCTTTGCGCGACGGGGCGGCAATGGTGGGGGGGGCGGCAAGGTCGCGGCGGGGGCTACCGACCAGCTCTCACCCGCGGGAGCGACGCCCTCACCAGGCGTGCCGACGCCACCTATCACCTGCGTGTCGAAGGATCCCCCACCCTCGGTGCCACGGATCTGCACCTGCTCCCGAGATTGGGTGCCGGGAATCGGCGGTAGCTCGAACGTGGGAAATTCAGGCAACGCCAGATGCGCCGGCAGGGCCGAGCCCATCTCTGCACTCGCTTTGGGGCTCGCGAACGACGTTGCAGGCGACGGCAGATCGCCCATGTTGGGCAGAGAAAAATCGATGCTCGGCAACTGCAAGTGGGCCGGGAGATCCGAGGATGATGACGACGCCAAGCCGTCAGCTGGCGGTGCCGGGGGCTCGACGCTAGGCTTGAGCGCTGCCTTCGGCGACTCCTCCGGCTCGGGCGGCGGCGTCTTCTCGTCCCAACGTCCCTGCGGGTCGTCGAGGCTGATGCCAAAGGCCCGGGCCTGTGACAGGCTGGACTCTTCGTACGCGGCCTGAAGTGGCACACCCACCCGCGACTCGGTGTTGAAGGTCATGGCCACCGCACCGGCGATCGACGGCGACTCCCCGGCCATGTCGCCCAGCGTGATCTGTCCGCCGCACGTGGGACATTCGCCCTGCGAGGCAGTCTGTACGTCGATGTCCGCAATCGGCGTGCGGCAGCGAGGACAATAGGCGTCCATGAGTAACCGGCAGTATAGGCTGAATCGCCTAGCTGAGCCAACCCGCAAGAAGTCGGCGGGCAAACGACAGGGCACCGTCAGGCAGGATACCGACGACGAGCACGAGGGTAGCGGCGCCAAAGACCCCGGCGCTGAGCCAAGCTGAGCGCACGCGCTGCTCCTCACTGACGCGAGGACGCATGAACATCACCACCGTGACCCGCAGGTAGTAGTAGGCCCCCACGGCGCTCGCCAGCACCGCGACGATCACCACCGCCACGCGTCCCGCTTCGACGGCTGCGGCAAAGACGGCGAGCTTACCGAAAAAACCCGCGGTCGGCGGCACGCCCGCCAGCGAGAACATAAATAGCGCCATCGCGAGGCCCAAGGCCGGGTGCTCGCGACCGATACCCGCGAAGCGATCGATGGTGATATCGAGGCGGCGGTCGTCACGGCGCTCGAATGCCAGCACGATGCCGAACGCGCCGAGCGTCATGGCGGTGTAGCCGAGCAGATAGTAGGCAATGCCCTCCATGGCTGCGCCCTGCGGGTGTGCCAAGAACGCGGCCACACCGACGAGCACGTAGCCGGCGTGGGCAATGCTTGAGTAGGCGAGCATGCGCTTTATCTGCGTCTGACGAATGGCGAGCAAGTTGCCGTAGACCATGGTGACAATCGCCAGCACTTCAAAGAGCTGAATGGTCGTCTCGGTCGCGACCCCGCCGTGCAGCAGCGCCGCCGCGGCAAAGCGGCACAAGCCGGCAAACGCCGCCGCCTTGACGCCCACGGCCATAAAAGCCGTGGCCGGAGTTGGCGCCCCCTCGTACACATCGGGCGCCCACATGTGAAAGGGCACTGCCGCGACCTTGAACGCGAAGCCGCTGAGCACGAAGGCGATGCCGACAAATCCGAGTCGACTGACCTCGCCCGCTTCAATCGCGGCGCCGAGGGCCGAGAGCATCACCGAGGGATGGCCCGTGAGGCGCCCAACTTCGCCGTAGAGCAGCGCAATGCCAAAGAGCAAAAAGCCCGAGGCAAACGCGCCATAGACGAAGTACTTGAGCGCCGCCTCCTGCGAGCGGCGCGAGGAGCGTCGATAACCGGCGAGCACATACACCGCGAGCGACATGGTCTCCAGGCCGATAAACAGCGTGATGAGATCTCCCGCCATGGTCAGCATCAGCATGCCGACCGTGGACAAGAGCAACAGCGCGAGGAACTCGCCTTGCGATAGCTCATGCTCGGTGAGGTAGCCGGTCGACAGAGTCGCGGCGAGCAGCGCGCCGACGAGTGCGACGATGCCGAAGACGACGCCCACACCATCGACGAGCAGTGCGCCAGAGAAGGCAGAGCTCGCGCCTTCGTGCCCGAGCAACAGCCACAGCGCGGCACCGAGCACGAGGAGCGTGAGTACCACGAGATGATGACTCGAGGGTGGCGAGAGCTGGGCGCGGCCCCCAGCGACGGTGAGCAGCAGCACGAGTGCCGCACCGAGCCCCACGATCCACAACGGCGAGATTGTTCCCAAGTCCACGAGCATGTTCGTTCCCACGTGTGTTCCCCGCTACGGCGTCGGCCGTCCGCGCTGTGCATCCTCGAGCGTGCGCCGCCAGAGTAGCTCGCGTCCCGCGGGCTGAGCCTCCTCGGGTGCGCCGGGTCTGACGACGTTCCCTCGAATGGCGCGTGGCCCCGAACCCCGCATGGGCGCCGACGGCACAGACGCGCGCGTGGCAAGCTGCGGCAGCTGCGCCTGCGTGCGAAAGCGCTGCGCGTACGCGGTGACACTCGGATTGATGGCCTGCAAGAACGGCTGCGGGTAAACGCCCATCAGCACGGCGCACAGCGCCAGGGGTGCGAGCACCAGCGTCTCGCGCGTGCTGAGATCGTGCAGCCCTTGGTTCTCCGGGTGCCGGATGGGTCCGAAGAAGACGCGCTGCGTGGCCCACAGCAAATACACCGCTGCGAAGATGACGCCGCTCGCCGCGATCACTGCCAACACCGCGAAGAGCTCGCGAAACGCCTCGGGTCGCTGCATCGGCGCCAAGAGCGGCCGCACGAGCAAGCCACCGGCAAACGCCCCGATGGGCGGCGCGACCAGCCAAGTCGCCAAGAGCGCCCCGCCAGCGAGCGCGGCGATGCGGGTCGCCAAACCGACCTTCGCTGCCACTTGGGGCCGCCACAACGCGACGCCGAGCAAGACGAGCGCCACCACCGCCACGAGCTGCGTCGCCAGCATACCCGCGAGCGCCAACGTGCTCGTATGGGTGGCCACTGTCACGCCCTCGCTCTGGAAGGTGCCAATGAGAATGAGGAACTCGCCGACAAAGCCATTGAGGCCCGGCAAGCCGATCGAGCTCAAGGTGATGAGCAGCCAGAAGAACGCATAGCGCGGCATGACCTTCGCGAGTCCGCCGAAGTCTCCGATCATGCGACTGTGGCGTCGCTCGTAGATGACGCCGACGAGGAGGAAGAGCGCACCGGTGGAGATGCCGTGATTGACCATCTGGAGCACACCGCCCGAGATGCCCGTCACCGTCATGGCGGCGAGCCCGAGCATGACGAAGCCGAGGTGGCTCACCGATGAGAAAGCGACGAGACGCTTGAGGTCCTGTTGCACCATGGAGACGAGCGCGCCGTAGATGATGCCGATGACCGAGAGCAAACCGAGCGCCGGCAGAAATGCGGCTGCCGTCTGCGGAAACATGCCGAGCGCGTAGCGCAGAAAGCCAAAGGTACCGAGCTTGAGCAGCACGCCCGCGAGGATCACCGAGCCGCCCGTGGGTGCCTCGACGTGCGCGTCAGGCAACCACGTGTGGAAGGGAAACATCGGCACTTTGATGGCGAACGCGAGCGCGAAGGCGAGAAACAGCCACATCTCGGCGCCGCCGAGCGTGGCGGTATCGAGCCGCGTCTGCACCTCCGGCCACGAGAAGGTCAGGCCGCCCTGATCACGCACCGCCCAGACGACGTACAGAATGGCGACCAGCATGAGCAGCGAGCCCGCCATGGTGTAGAGAAAGAACTTGATGGCGGCGTAGACGCGACGCTTGCCGCCCCAGATGCCGATGAGAAAGTACATCGGCACGAGCATCACTTCCCAGAAGACGTAGAAGAGAAACAGGTCGGTGGCGACAAATGCGCCGAGCATACCGGTCTGCAAAAAGAGCAGACACACCATGTACTCACGCACACGCTCACCGACGTTGGAGTAGGTGCTGAGCACGACGAGGGGCGCGAGAAACACCGTCAGCACGACGAGCAGGATGGTCAGGCCGTCGACGCCGAGCGCATAGCGAATACCGAAGGTCGGCACCCAGCTCGCGGACTCAACGAGCTGAAGACCTGTGTGCATGGGGTCAAAGCGTGCCCACACGACCAGCCCGAGCACGAGATCGACGAGACTGACCGCCATCGCGAAACCACGCACGCCATCCTGCCGATCGCGCGGGAACGACAGCAGGACGAGCGCGCCCAAGAAGGGCAAGAATACGACGGCGGTCAGCAGGTGCTGATCGAGAAAGCTCATGGCTGACCTCCGCGGACGACCTGGGTAACCGAGGCTGGCCGGTTCTCGAACGGCGACATCCAGCCGTAGAGCAGCACCGCCAAGCCGATGGCAAAGATGGCGAGATAGCGCTGCACGTTGCCACTCTGAAAGAGCTGGCCGAAAAATCCGAGCGAGCGGGCAAGCCAACCGACGGCGTTGACCGAGCCATCGATGACGCGCTTGTCGACCACCCCGTCCAGCACCTCGCGCGAGGTCCACAGGATGGGTTGCACGACGGTGACGTCGTAGAGCTCATCGACATGCCACTTGCCGAGCACCCGCTCGTAGAGCCACTTGCCGGGCTGTTGCGTCGCAAAGCGGGCAGTGAATGCATGGATGCCGCGGGCGTAGAGAATGTAGGCGGTCAGAAAGCCGGCCACCGCCACGGTGGTCGCCGTGGCCATGAGGATCCACTCGATGGCAACATGCTCACCCTCGACGCCGGTGCCCATGCCAACGCTCGGCGCGAGCCACTCGGCAATCCAATCGTGGCCGCCGAGCACATGCGGCCAGCCAAGCACACCGCCCACGAGCGACAAGACCCCGAGCACCACGAGCGGCAGCGTCATGGTCCAGGGTGACTCGTGCACGTGCTTTGCGACATGATGGTCGGCGCGCAGCTCGCCGGAGAAAAACGTCATGAACACGAGGCGCCACATATAGAAAGCGGTCAACCCCGCAGCGAGCAGCCCGACGAGCCATAGGGTCTTGGCGATGCCTGCAAAGACCGGCGCGAAAGCGCCCCCGTCCGCGGAAAAGGCACTCCAAAGAATCGCGTCCTTGGAGAGAAAGCCCGCGGTGAGCGGAAAGCCGGTGATCGCGAGCGTCGCGGCGAAGAACGTCACGAAGGTGATGGGCTGCTTTTTCCACAGGCCGCCCATCTTGCGCATGTCTTGCTCGCCGCTCATGCCGTGGATGACCGAGCCCGAGCCCAAGAACAGGCAGGCTTTGAAAAAAGCATGCGTCGCGAGGTGGAAGATCGCCATCGCGTAGGCACCGACGCCAGCGGCAAGAAACATGTAGCCGAGCTGACTGACGGTCGAATAGGCGAGCACCTTCTTGATGTCGTTTTGCGCCGTACCGATGGTGGCGGCAAAAAGCGCCGTTACCGCGCCGACGATCGCCATGGTGAGCATGGCCATGGGCGCGAGGGTGTACAGAAAGCCCAGGCGCGCCGCCATGTAGACGCCGGCGGTGACCATGGTGGCGGCGTGGATGAGCGCCGAAACG
>CAYHNK010000079.1:0-1216 GCA_964357695.1 uncultured Bdellovibrionales bacterium
GCTTTGACGAAAAATTCGCCGAGAAGATCTTCGTGGTCTTCCAGCGCTTGCACAGCCGCAACGAGTACACCGGCACCGGCATCGGCCTCGCCGTCTGTCGCCGCATTGCCGAGCGCCACGGGGGCACGTTGACCGCCACGAGCACACCAGGCAGCGGGGCGACTTTCATCGCGACGCTGCCGTGCCATCAACCCATGGGAGAAGAAGATCATGGATAGGCGCAAATTACCCGTCACCATTCTGATGGCCGACGATGACGACGAAGATCGCTTGCTCACCAAAGATGCACTCGAGGAGGCGCGGTTGGTCAACGACTTGCGCTTCGTCGTCGACGGGGAAGAGCTCATGGACTATCTGCTTCGACGAGGCAAGTTCGCGCCTCCCGCCGATGCCCCGCTCCCCGGACTGATCCTGCTGGACCTCAACATGCCGCGCAAGGACGGCCGCGAGGCACTGGCTGAAATCAAATCGAATTCGACGCTACGCCACATCCCCGTGGTGGTGCTCACGACGTCCAAAGCGGAGGAGGACATTGTGCGCACCTACGATCTTGGCGTGAACTCGTTCGTCGTCAAGCCGGTCACCTTCCACGGCCTTGTCGACGCGATGCGCGCGCTGGCGAAATATTGGTTCGAGCTGGTGGAGCTGCCTCGCTGAGGGGTTGAGCATGGATGCACGGCGCCTCAAGGCTCTCGTCGTCGACGACGATGAGGACGATTATTTGCTGACCAGCGCGTTGCTCGCCGAGATGCCCAACCTCAAGCTCAACGTCGAGTGGGCACGCTCCTATGCGCACGCGGTTGAGGCCATTGCCCGCGATGAGCACGATATCTATCTGCTCGACTACAGTCTCGGTCAGCACACGGGACTCGACCTCTTGCATGAAATGGCCGCGCACACCTGCCGCGGACCCGCCATCATCTTGACGGGCTGCAACGAGCGGTGCGTCGACCTCGAGGCGATGAATGCCGGTGCGGCCGACTACCTCGTCAAGGGCAAGCTCGACGCCGACCAGCTCGAGCGCTCGATCCGTTACTCCGTTCGACAAAGACGCGCCGAACAGCAGATCACCCGCATGGCGTACTACGACGGGCTCACGAATCTGCCGAACCGGGTGCTCTTTCACGACCGCCTGCAGCAGGCCGTCTTGCATGCTGCGCGCTACCATCGGCGCCTGGCGGTCATGTTCCTCGACATCGACAACTTCAAGCGCATC
>CAYHNK010000079.1:1226-16159 GCA_964357695.1 uncultured Bdellovibrionales bacterium
CAACAGCTCGCGGGGATAGTCGAGCTCGCATGCCGCATCAATGACACGCTCGGCCACACGTGCGGCGACGAGCTCCTCAAGGTGGTTGCCGCGCGCCTGGAAGCATGCGTGCGCCAGAGCGATTCGGTCTCCCGCGACGATGCGACCGACGGCGATGCGACCATGGGTCGCCTCGGTGGCGACGAGTTCAGCTTGCTCATCACCGAGCTCCGAGAGGCGCAAGATACCTCGGTGCTGGCCGAGCGGCTTTTGCAGGCACTGGCCTCGCCAGTCGCCCTCGACGGCCGACAGATCCACATCTCCGCCAGCATCGGTATCGCCACGTTCCCCGAGAGCGGTCCGGATGCGGCAAGCCTGCTCAAGAACGCCGACGCCGCCATGTACGCCGCAAAGTACTCCGGCAAGAACACGTACCGCTTCCACGACCCGGCCATGAGCTCGAAGGCGAGCGATCGCCTGACGCTCGAAGGAGCAATGCGCGATGCTCTCGATCGCCGAGAATTTCTGCTTCACTACCAACCCAAGATGGACGTGGTGACCGGACAGATCAAAGGTCTCGAAGCCCTCGTGCGCTGGCAACGACCTGGGCGCGGTCTCGTGGCGCCCGCCGCTTTCATCCCACTCGCAGAAGAGACGGGTCTGATTGTGCCGCTTGGCGCCTGGGTGCTGTCGGAGGCCTGTGCGCAAGCGGCCAGATGGGCGCGCACCGACCTTCCCGCGGTCACGGTGTCTGTGAATCTCTCGGTCCGGCAGTGCCAGCCAGAGCTGCTGAAGACGGTCGCGCAGGCACTCGAAACAGCGGGCTTGAACCCGGGGCAGCTCGAGCTGGAGATCACCGAGAGCTTTTTGGCCAAGGACGCACGCGAGCTCGTGGCTGTCTTGCGCGAGCTTCGGACAATGGGGATCAAGCTGTCGATCGACGACTTTGGCTCCGGCTACTTCTCGTTCACGTCCCTCAAGGACCTGCCTGTCGACGTCCTCAAGATCGACCGTTCCCTGATTCAGGAGCTCGAAACCAACGCCGGCGACGTCGCCATCGTGCGCGCCATCATCGTCATGGCGCATACCCTCGGGCTGCGGGTCGTCGGGGAAGGTGTTGAAACCACGGGACAGCTCGCCGTCTTGCGTGAGCTGGGATGTGATCAGGCACAGGGCTACCTCCTGAGCAAGCCGCAGGATGCGTCCACCATCACGGAGTTTCTATTGCACGCTCAGTAGCGAAACGTGCTCGACAAGAAGACGTAGAAAAAAGACTGGAAGTAGTCGACACGCTTGAACGCCTGCCGGTCCTCGAGCAGTCGATCGACATCGCTCGCCGGGATGACGTCGCGCCCGGAGCCAAAGCTGTAGACCACGCCGAGACGCGAGAGCGTGTGCTGGCCAAAGTAGCCGAGCGCCATCGTCAGGCCCATGAGGTTGACGCGCGGCGGCTGGTCGAGCAGCGGCGTCACTGGGATCTTGGGGCTGCTCGAGAAGTCCGTGAAGATACCACCGGCGATGCTCACCTCGGGAACGATGAGGAACTCGCCCCCGGCGTTGAAATTCGCCACCGCACGCCGATGCACCTCGGGCGTAAACGGCAAGCGCTGTCGCAACGACGTGGTCAGCTCCTCGGAGCTGATGAGCGCGTAGTCCACCGGGAAGTAGTAGCTCGCATCCGCACTCAGCGTGAACTTGCGCGTCTGCGAATAGCTCGCTCCAAGTCGGACGGTTGGCGCGTAGCGGGTCTGAGAGCGTCCGTCGAGGGCGACGTTGGTCAGACGAGCGCTGGGCCCATCCTGTAGGATGGGCTCCGTGTCACACTCGGGGCTGACATCGCATGGGGGCACGGCCTCGGCACGCGAAAAGCGCAGGTGCGACTGCGCATGCACGCCGATCGACGGCAGCTGCGCCGCACCCCCGAACGACCAATGCTCGTCCCAACGCACCTTGGCGCCGAAGATGAGCACGACGTTGCCGTTGATGAGCGAGATGTCGTTGGAGGCGGTGCGAAAAAGCTGCGAGTCGGTCCCGGGAATGCGGGCGCTAGCGGTCACGTCCTCGACGTCCACCATGCTGCGCAGCACGTAGTACGCGGAGAATCCGAGGCGCAGTCGCTGACCGAAGCGCCGGCCGTAGCCAATCCCCGACCACAGCGTACGGTCCGTCACGCGTCGCTGGTAGGTGGGCACCTCCTCGACGAGAAACGTCGTCGGATCATCGGCGCGCTCATCCGCCGGTCGCGATGAGGCATAGTTGCGAAACGACGGTACGACGACCGAGACGCCGTAGGCTTGCTCGGGCAGCCCATCGGCACCCGGGCGCCCGAAGGTCTTCACAAAGCCAGCACTCGCCGGCACGATGATGAGATCGGTGAACTGCACGTCGAGGTTTTCGAGCCCGGTGACCGGCAAGGCTGGCGGATGGCTGACGCTACCACGCTCAAAGCCGTAGAGGCTCGTCGAGAGCTGCAAGCTGCTCTGACGCGCGTCGGCGACGCCCGCGGGATTGTAGTAGAACCCCGAGGGGTCATCGGCGATGGACACGAATGCGCCGCCGAGACCGACGGCGCGACCACCAACGATGTAGTCCTGGTAGTGCGTGTCGTCCGCGCGCGCGCGCTGCGCGACGAGGGCGACGGCGAAGGCACCCACGCAACAGGCTAGTGCGCCACGCAATCCCACACGAGAGCTCAACTGCCGCGCGGCTTGTTCTCGCGAAAGTTCTGCGCCCCATAGGCCTCGGGCGTGCCCGCGCGACCGCCGAAGCTCATCAGATCGACACGGCCGGCAACCGCGTCGTCACGATTGAAGAATGGCGGAGTGTGGATGCCGGTGTCCATGCGAATGGCATCCTCCGGACATGCTTCGACGCAGAAGCCGCAGTAGATGCAGCGCAAGAGATCGATCTCGAACGCCTCCGGATACTTCTCGATCTCCGGGCTCTCGGACTCGGCGGCGACGATGTGGATGCAGTAGGCAGGACAGGCGGTCGCGCACATGTAGCAGGCGACGCAACGCGGCGAGCCGTCGGCACGCGCGAGCAGACGATGCTGACCGCGGTAGCGCTCGGGATAGACGCGCTGCTCCTCCGGATAGCGCACGGTCTGCAACAACCGCGTCGCCTTGCGCCCGAAGAGGTTGCCAAACAAGTGGCGCAGGGTGACGACGAGCCCGCGCACGATCTCGGGCAGGTAGCTACGCTCGTAGGCCGAGTAGGCAACTTGCTCGCGCACTCGGATGGTCATGGTGTCTCCTTTAGCCGTGTGCCGCCGCCGGGGTGCTCGCTCGCTTGGGACCCGCGATGACCACCAAGGTAAAGAGCACGATGAGAACGATGCCGACGTGAGTCAACAGGCCCAGCGTCGGATCCCACCAGACGAACAAGGCGGTGGCGAAGATGTTGATGAGCGCCAGCGGCAAGAGCATCTTCCAGCCCAGATTCATCACTTGATCGTAGCGAAAGCGCGGTAGCGTCCAGCGCACCTGCATCTGGAACAGGCTCATGAACATGACCTTGAACGCGAACACGAGCATGCCGGCGATGGCCACGGCCCACGGGCCTTCGAAGACCACAAAGCCGAGCGACACGGAATTGGTGCCAATCACCCACGGCAACTGCCAGCCGCCAAGAAACAACGTCGTAAAGAGCGCCGCCAGAATCGTCACTTCAATGAACTCAGTGAGCATAAATAGGCTGAAATTCATCGACGAGTACTCAAGGAAGTAGCCGATGATTTCCGACTCGCCCTCGGGCATATCGAAGGGCGCCCGCTTGGTCTCCGCCATGGCGGCGACAAAGAACAAGGTCGCGCCAAAGGGCTGCACAAACAGACCCCAATGGGGCAGAAAGCCGTGGCTCAGGCCGCTCTGCGCATCGACAATGGCCGAGAGCTCGGTCGCGCCGTAGGCGATGAGCACGCCCACCACCGTCAGGCCGAGCGCAATTTCGTACGACACCATCTGCGCCGCCGCCCGCAGGCCGCCGAGCAGCGCGTAACGACTATTGGACGCCCAACCGGCGAGCGTCACGCCGTAGACGCCCATGCTGCTGACGGCGAAGATGAGCAGAATGCCGGCATCGACACGCGCGATTTGCAGCGGGATGACACCCCAGCGTGTCGCGACATCGGGTCCGAACGGAATGAGCGCCAAGATCACCATCGAGGTGACAAAGCCAACCATGGGCGCCAGGCGAAACAGCTGCTTGTCGGCGATGTCGGGCTCGGTGGTCTCTTTGAAGAACATCTTCAAGGCGTCGGCGACGATATGGAACACGCCGCCCCACACCACCGGCTTGCCGCGAAAGGTGAAAAAGTGTGCCCGCGTCGGCCCGTAGCGGTCCTGACTGTAGGCGCTCTGGCGCCGCTCGAGCAGCGTGAGCAGCGCCGCCCACAGGAGGACAAAGGTCAGCGGGAAGGCGATGAACTTGATGATCGTGGCGATGACGAGAACCATGCCTATGCTCCCAGCTCGGTCAAGCGGCTCTGTGCAAACGACGGCAGCGTGCGCTCGATCGTTGCACGCAAGCTCTGCGGTGCCCCGTGGCCGACATCCACGCCGAGCGCGCCGCACAGCTCGACGAGCCAGGCATGGCTTGCTTGCGCGTCGTCTTCGCCGTCGTACGCGGGTACGAGGCACTGCGACATCCCCTGAGCGTTGACCCAGGTGCCATCACGTTGCACCCAGGCAACGCTCGGCAGCGTCACGGGCGCCACCTCCGACAACGGCGACGTGGCATTCGCGATGAGCACGAAGACCTCGAGTCGCGCGGCCGCCTGCGCTAAGGTCGCAAGACCATCGGCCTCGGCTCCCACGACAACCAGAGCCTTCACCGACCCGCGCCCAAGCTCGCCGACGAGCGCCGCAGGCGCCCCGACGGCAAGGCCCAAGTCCTTGAGCACCCGTTCGATACCGGCGCGATTCGGATTGCGATCGGCCAGCCGCAACAGCTTGTCGGCGACGCCGTCGTCGTAGCCGAGCAACGTCACGCGGCGCACGCCCAGACCGTCTTTGGCGAACCGCGCGGCGACATAGGCCTCTTCGACCGTGGTGTGCAGCGTCAACGCCAGCGCGATCCCGTCGCCCTTGCCGCGCAAGGGTTGCAGAAGCTCAACAGTCCGCTCGAGCGCGACTTTGCGCTCGGTCGTCCGCGTGACACCGCCGTCTTTCATCAGCGCGTGGGTGAGGCGCTCGTCATTGGCGCGGCGGTAGGTGAGGCGTCCCTCGTCACACAGCCACGATTGATTGACCTCGTCGTTCTCGCGGGGCAAGAGGCGATACACTTGGCGCGAGCGAAAATCGACGTGCACGTTGCAGCCACGCGCACAACCACCGCACAGACTCGGCGAGCGGGACAGGTTCCAGACACGCTGCTTGAAGCGAAAGACGCTCGAAGTCAGCGCGCCGACCGGGCAAACATCGACCGTGTTGAGCGAGTAGGCGCTGTCGAGTGGCTGACCCTCAAACGTGCCAATTTCCGCGTGGTCGCCGCGGTTGAAAATACCGAGCTGTCGCTCCCCTGCGATCTCGTCCATAAAGCGGACGCAGCGCGTGCACATGATACAGCGCTCGGCGTTGTAGATGACATACGGGCCAAGCTGCTCGTGACGCGGCTTGTGCACCTTGGCGTCTTGCATGCGGCTCGGGCCGAGCTGGTGCTTCATGTAGTAGTTCTGCAGCTTGCACTCGCCGGCCTGATCGCAGATGGGGCAGTCAATGGGATGATTGATGAGCAAGAATTCGTGCACCGCACGCTGCGTATCCTTGACGCTCTTGGTCTCGGTGTGCACGACCATGCCTTCGCGACATTCGGTCTGACACGCGGGCAAGAGCTTGGGTGCCTTCTCGACTTCCACCAGGCACATGCGGCAGTTGGCCGCGATGCTGAGCCTGGGGTGCCAGCAGTAGTACGGGATCTCGACGCCATGACGCGTCGCGACCTGGATGATGCTTTCGCCAGGGCTGAATTCGAGCTGTCTTCCGTCGATGGTGACCACCGGCATGACTACTTGCTCCTCGCAACGACGCGTGCGGCAATCGCTCCTAGCGATCGCACTCGCCGCCGATCATGTTGATGGAACCAAAGATTGGCACGATGTCGGCCATCATCGCGCCCGGCAGCAGCACATCATCGAGCGCCTGCATGATGACGAACGAGGGTGAGCGCACGCGGCACTTGTACGGTTTGCCGCTGCCGTCGGACACCATGTAATAGCCGAGCTCACCGTTGGCGCCCTCGGAGTAGCTGTAGATCTCGCCGGCCGGGACCTGGGCGCCGTCGATGACGAGCTTGAAGTGATTCATCAGCGCTTCGATCTGCGTGTACACCTGATCCTTGACCGGTAGGACAAAGCGCGGGTCTTCGAGCAAGAACTTTCCCGGCGGGATCTGCGCGAGCGCCTGGGTGACGATGCGCCGACTCTGGCGCAGCTCTTCCATGCGCACGAGCCAGCGATCGTAAGCATCGCCATTGCCGCCGACAGGAATGTCGAAATCCATCCGATCGTAGACGTCGTACGGATGCGCCTTGCGCACGTCGTAGGCGACACCGGTCGAGCGCAGAAACGGGCCCGTGATGCCGAATGAGAGCGCCTGCTCGGCCGTGATCTTGCCGACGCCATTGCCGCGATCGATGAAGATGCGGTTGCGCGTCAGGAGCTTGTCGGTGTCGTCGATGAACAGGAAGGCCTTCTTGATGTTGGCAAGACTGCGCTCCGCAAACCCCTCGGTGAGATCTTCGGCGACGCCACCGACGCGCGCGTAGTTGACCGTCAAGCGGGCGCCGGTGAGCTCCTCGATGAGATCGTAGATGAGCTCGCGCGCTTCCATCATGAGGAAGAACGGCGTGAAACCGCCAACCTCCATGGCCATCGCGGCGTTGCAGGTAATGTGATCGGCCATGCGAGAAAGCTCGGCGGCAATCACGCGAATGTATTTTGCGCGCTCCGGGATCTCGACATCGAGAAGCTTTTCGACCGCGGCGGCGAAGCCGAAGTTGTTAATCAGCGGCGAGACGTAGTTGAGTCGATCGGTGTAGGGCATGCATTGCGCCCAGTGCACCGACTCACATTCCTTCTCAAAGCCCCGATGCAGGTAGCCGACCTCGGTCTCGCTGCGCACGATGGTCTCACCGTCGAGCTCCACACGAATGCGCACCGTGCCGTGCATTGCAGGATGCGACGGCCCGATGTTGAGCTCCATCGTGCGCGTTGGCAGATCGTGAGCGATATCAACCATGCGCGCTTCGTAGCCCCTGCCCTGGCATGGAGTCAACAACCGTTTCGCAGCCGAAAGCGCAACGCGGCGTTGCTCGCGGCACCAAGTCGCAGTAACGTCGCCGCCACTCTGGGAGGTCCTCGATGCATGCTGCGCTCACGCTCGCTTTGACCCTACAGCTCGGCTCTACCGGCGGTGATCTGCTCCTGAACACGGGCGATTCGGCGCCGCCGTTTTCGATGCGCGATCTGGACCGCAAGATGTTCTCGCTGCGCGACCACGTGGGCAACGCACCGACCGAGGCACGCAAGGCCATGGTGCTCGTATTCTTTGCTACCTGGTGCAAGCCCTGCATGAAAGAGATCCCCATCTTGAAGAGCGTCCACCGGCGCTGGCAGGGCAAGGGCGTCGAAATCGCGTACATCGGCTTGTCACAAGGGGACAAGGACCTCGGTCCCTTCGCCAAGCAGGAATCGCTGCCGTGGCGCGTCATCCCCGATGGCTTTGGCCTCTTGGCGCGTCGTTACGGCGTCTCACAGTTACCGCACCTGTTCATCGTCGGTGCTGACGGCAACATTGCCTTTCAGAATCGCGGCATCTCTGAGGACCTGAAGGCGACCATCGAGCAGCAGCTCGGGCGGCTCACCGGCGCGACTCCCGCGGCCGACGATGAGGCGCTCCCCGCGGTCATCGATCGGCCGCGCTTTGACACCACGTACACGCTCGCGCGCGTGCCCTCGAGCAGTGCGGTCGTCGCACGATGGCAACCGCTGGCAGCCTATGTCGGCGAGACTTTGCAGGCCAACGTCACCGTGCACACCGAATCGAGCTACGAGGCGTTCGCCGAGGCGTTGCGTCACGGCAAGTACGATTTTGCCAACGCCGGCCCCATGCTCTGCTACGAGCTGCGCGCCGAGTACGAGCCCCTCGTGCGTCTCGAGCGACAGGGCACGCCGACCTATCTTGGCGTGCTGTTCGCGCTGCGCAAGAGCCCCATCGCCAGTCTCGCGGCGCTGCGCGGCAAGACGCTGGGTCTCGTGTCCTCGGAGTCGACGAGCGGTGGTCTGTACCCGCAGCTGGCGCTGCTTGATGCCGGGCTCATTCCCGGCAAAGACGTGACCCTGCGCTGGCTCGGCAATCACACCAAGGTCGCCGAGGCCGTGCGCGACGGTACGGTGGACGCGGGCGGCTGCTACGAAGGATGCCTCGACCCGGTGTGGCCAAGCGATGCCGACAAGGCCGCCAGCACGAGGCTGCTCGCCTACACGGCCGAAATCCCCTCGGAAGCGATCGTCGCCAGGCGCTCACTCGATGCCAAGGTCAAAGAAGCCATGCGCCGCGCCCTCATTGCCACCACGCGTGAGGCGGGGATCCTGGGACAGATCTCGGAAGGCGAGAAGAGCGTCACCGCGATTGTCGCCGCGAGCGATGCGGATTTGGCGGCAGTGGGTCGTGCCATGGCGCGCTTGCGCGAAGCCACTGGCCAAGGGCGCTAACGAGACAGCAGAGAGCTACGGCTCGTTGAGCAGCTCGCGCGGCGGTTGTCGCTGCGTCGGCACGTCCTTGACCTCACGCATGGCGACACGTGGCTGACGGCCGTCGATGGGATAGTCCTTGCGCAGCGGATGGCCGACGAACTCTTCGTACATGAGAACGCGCTTGAGATTGGGGTGGCCGACAAAACGGATGCCGTACAAGTCCCAGGCCTCGCGCTCGTGCCAATTCATGCCGGGCCACAGATCGGTGAGCGATGGGCACGTTGGATCGGACTCCGGCACCTGCACCTTGAGGCGCACGCGATGACCCTTGGTGAGCGAGTAGAGGTGGTAGACGACCTCGAAGCGTGCCGCTCGCTTGCCTAGCCAGTCGACCGCGGTGCAGTCGATGGGCACGTTGAAAGCAAGGTCGGGATCGTCGCGCAAGAGCTCGGCGATCTCGTGCAGCCGCCCGCGAACGACCACCGCGGTCTCATTGCCGTGCTGAGACGACGTCTCGACAATCGCCTCACCGAACCGGCGTTGCAGCCGCTCTAAGACAATCGCTGCCATGGACTCACCCACTCGCGGCACGACGCGCCGCCTAGATCATCACCCGACCGCGGTCGCGTTGGACCTTCTCCTGCAAGAGCCGCAGGCCATCGAGCACCTGCTCGGGCCGCGGCGGACAACCGGGAATGTAGACATCCACCGGCACGACGCGATCCGCGCCTTGCACCGTACAGTAGTTGTCATAGAAACCGCCGGTCGAGGCGCAGACGCCGAAGGCGATCACCCACTTGGGATCGGCCATCTGCTCGTAGACACGCCGCAGCACCGGGGCGACTTTCTGCGAGATGGTGCCGACGATCCACAGCAAGTCCGCCTGCCGTGGCGAGAAACGCGGCACTTCAGCACCGAAGCGCGCGATGTCGTAGCGCGGACCGTTGACCGACATGTACTCCATGCCACAACAGGCGGTGACGAACGGGTAGGCAAAAAGCGAGTACTTGCGCCCCCAGTTCACGCCCGGCTGGGTCATCCGTTCGATGGTCTCGCGCAGCCAGCCTTCGACGGCGTCCTTGCGCGTCACCAGCACTTCCGAAGCGAGCAGGTTCTCGTCGCTCATAGCTTCCCTCACGCCTGCGCGTAGCGGCCTTTAGCGGTTCCAGTCCAGAGCGCCCTTGCGCCAGGCGTACGCCAAGGCCACGAGGATGATGCCGACGAACACCAGCATGTCGATCCCCAGGACGACAGGCGACAGCCCGCCTACGCCGCGCGTGCTGTCGGAGAAGACCACCGCCCACGGATAGATGAACACGGCTTCGATATCGAAGACCAAGAACAAAATCGCGACCAGGAAGAACTTGACGTTGAAACGCTGCCGGGCATCCCCGCTCGGGGGATTGCCGGTCTCGAAGATCTGCCCCTTGACCATCGACGGTCGACGCGGCCCGAGGTAGGCGGAGAGCAGCAGAATAAACGCGCCGAGACCGATGGCCATCACCAGCGTCAAGAGCAGCGGTAGATGCGACTCCAGCATGTCCGTCGCTTACCCTTGACCCGAGAAAGAATCAAGAGTGCTCACGGCCGCGCGCCAAGCGGCCTATCGAGCGGCGGGTAGCGCGCCCACAGTGCCTGCCCTCGCAGCGCATCGAAGTGCCACCACTCGCGCGCGGTCGCGAGAAAGCCCCCACCCTCCCGCATCGCTGCACGCAACAGACGCCGATTCTCGACCTGCGTGCGCGTGAGCTTGCCCGCGCGCACCATCTCCTCCTCCAGACGCACCTCGGCGAGCGGCCCGAGAAAGTCGTACGGCGTGCCCATGTCGAGCTCACGACCATCCGCCCCGCGCACCGTCACGTCAACCGCCGCGCCTCGGCAGTGCACCGAGCCCGTCGGCGAATCGGGGTTGGCAACGTAGCGTCGCTTGGGCGTGGCGCGCACGAGCTCCCACATGCGCCGCTGTGCGGCCAGCGGACGATAGCAGTCCTTGAGCACGAGCGCGTAGCCCGCACGACGCGCCTCGAGGTAGCGCTGCGCGCGCGCCACCATGGCGGCGACGTCGGGCCGCAAAAGGCAGACCGCCGCGTCGTAGAGAGCTTCACCCACAAAGTTGTCGGCGGTGGCGTAGCGCAGATCGAGCGCAACCCCCGGCACGACCGCGGAAACGTCCACGAGCTCATCCGCGGCAAATGCGCTCGTAGCGATTAAGGCGACGCAGAGCGCGAGCCCTCCCACACGAGCACGCCCGCGCGTAGGCTCGGCATGACTACGCGGCGCGCGCGTCACGCTCCTCGAACTCGACCGCGACCACCTTGCTCATGCCAGGCTCCTCCATGGTGATGCCATAGAGGCGGTCGGCTTCGGTCATGGTCGACTTGTTGTGCGTGATGACGATGAACTGCGACAGCTTCGAGATCTCGCGCAACAGCTCGTTGAAGCGTCCAACGTTGGCGTCGTCGAGCGGCGCATCGACCTCGTCGAGGATGCAGAACGGGCTCGGCTTGATGAGGAAGATGGCAAATACCAGCGCGGTCGCGGTGAGCGCCTTTTCACCGCCGGAGAGCAGCGTCACGCTCTGCGCCTTCTTGCCGGGCGGCTGCACCACGATATCGACGCCGGCTTCGAGCAGATCGTCAGATTCGGTCAGCTCGAGGCGCGCCTCACCACCGCGAAACAGCCGCGGGAAGAGCTGCTGAAACATCTCATTGACGGCCTCGAAGGCTTCCTTGAAACGCTCACGACTGGTGCGATTGATGCGCTGGATGGCGCGTTTGAGTGAATCGAGCGCCTGGCTGAGATCGTCGCGCTGCCGACGTAGGAACTCATAGCGCCCCTCGACCTCGGCGTGCTCCTCGATTGCCATGAGGTTGATGGGGCCCATGGCTTTGATTTGTCGCTCGAGATCCTCGCGCCGGGACTTGGCCTCGGGACCCGGCAGCGGCCGCAGGTGATAGTCACCCATGATGCGCAAGAGATCGAGGTCGTGTCGCTCGCGCACGTGCTCGATGAGACTCTGCCGCTCGAGCTCCGTGCGTTGCAGCTCCATCTTCACGTGCAGGAGATCGTGTTGCAGCTTCTCGCCGCTGCGGCGTCGCTCACGCAGCACCTGCTCACGCTCGCCCAGGCGCTGCTGGTCCACTTCGTAGCGTGCACGCGCTTCGCCAAGGATTTGCTTACGCGTCGCCGCGTGCGTGGCGAGGTTGCCGAGATCCTGCTCACCCGCGGCGATGTTCTCGCGCAATTGCACGACTTGCTCGTGACCCTCAGCGATGGCGCGGCGGTCACGCTCGGTGCGGCGCTCGAGGTCGGCGGCCGCCTGGGTCAGCCGCTCGACCGTAGCGCGCACACTGGCCAGCTTTTCCGCCCGCGAGGCCCGCTGCACCTTGAGCACCGTGAGCGCTTCGCTGCGCGCGGCGAGTGAGCCTTGCTCGCCTTCCTGACGTCGTTGCAGGGCGAGCATGGCCTCATCGAGCCGCGTCTGTTCCTCTTGCGCCTGCGCTGCCGCGGCGAGCGCCACCGTGCGCTCGTGTGCGATGGCGGTTAGCTCCTCTTCACGCTGGAGACGTTCGTAGGCCAGCACTTCCAGGCGCTCAGCGGCGCGTCGCTTCTCCTCACTCGCTGCCTGCAAATCCTTGCCCGCTTCCGCGAGCTCGATTTCGAGCGCCCGGACGTCCTTGTCGAGCTGTTGCAGGTCAACTTCGCGCTGCAAGCGCTGCTGCTCGATTTCGAGAAAATGCGCTTGAGCACCAACGAGCGCCGCTTCCATACGCTCGACGTCGTCGCCGAGCTCGCGGATCTCACGCCGCCGCGCGAGCAGTCCGGCGCCATCGGCTGCGCCGCCCGAGAGCATACCCGCGGGCTCGAGCACCTCACCGGCGAGCGTCACGAGGCGCCAGCCCGCACACGAGCCGCTGCGCCAGAGGCTCAGACCCGCTTCGAGACTCTCGACGAGCAGCACATCGCCGAGCACCGCCTCGGCAATCGCTTCGAGCCCGGGGCGCACGTGCACGCGTGCGAGCGCCGCACCGAGCACACCGGACGCCGAAGGCACCGCCCCCAGGGCGCGCTCGAGTCGCACGTCCACGGGCACAAAGCCGCCGCGACCGGCGCCGTGACCCTTCAAGTAGCTGATGGCCTCGGCACCCGCGCGATGATCGTCAACGAGCACGTACTGCAAGCGCTCACCGAGGGCCGCTTCGATGGCGGCTTCAAGCTCAGTGGGCACTTCGACGATGTCTGCGAGCGGCGAGCGCAGCCCGGCAACCACCGGCGTGCTCGCACCCGCCTGCCCTTGTGCATCGGTCACGCCCATCAGCGCGCGCACGCCACTCGAATAGCCCTCGAGCTTTTGGGCGATTTGCTCGAGCGACTGCAAGCGTGAGCGCCGCTCGGCAAGCTCCCCACGCAGCTGCAAGAGCTCGCTTTCCTGCTGCGCTCGCACCTGCTCAATATCCTCGAGCTCGGCGCGCAGCTCCGCAAGGCGCGTACGCCAAGCGCCCAGCTGCACCCGCGACTCGGCGACGCGACTCTCGAGCTCCAAGTGCCGCGCGACCGCCCCCAGATGACGCTCGTGCACCTCATCATGCTCGCGCTCGAGCTGCGCGAGGCGCTGCGCGAGGTCACTGTGTTGCCGCTCGAGATTGGCGGCCAGGGTTCGCTGCTGCGCCATCACATGCACGGTATCGATGCCAGCGCGCCGCAGCGTTTCGAGCTCGCGCGCCAAAGCATTGCGCTGCGCGATGAGATCGGCGACTTCCTGCTCGGTCTGGGCGAGCAGAAAGTCGTCATCGCTCGTCTGCTCGGCAAGCTCGCGTGTCTGCGTTTCGAGGCGCGCACGCTCACCCTGCACTTCGGCAAGGCGTGTGCTCGCCTCTTGAACGTCCTCGGCGGCGCTCGTCGAACGCTGCTCGGCCTCGGTGAGCTGCGTGCGCCAGTGCGCCAGATCACGCTCCAGCGCGGCGAGCTTCGCCTCGGCTGCGGCACTGGCCTGCTGCTCGTCCTGCAAGCGTCGCTCTTCTTCGAGCAGACGCAGCTTGTCGCCTTCGAGCCCAGTCTCCTCGCCATCGAAGGTGCGCGCCGCATCGCCCATGTGCTGCTCGAGCCGCCCGCGCTCGGCGTCCTTCGCCTTCCCGAAGGCCATGAGCCCTAAGAGATCGAGTGCCGCGGCGTGCAGCTCAAGGTCGCTCTGCTCGGCGCGCAGC
Organism: uncultured Bdellovibrionales bacterium; assembly: GCA_964357695.1. GTDB lineage: Bacteria > Myxococcota > XYA12-FULL-58-9 > XYA12-FULL-58-9 > CAYHNK01 > CAYHNK01. The sequence continues at coordinate 15,105 of CAYHNK010000079.1, forward strand.
TCTTTATAGCGCTCGGCTTTTTTCGCTTGGCGCCGAAGCGATCCGAGCTGTCGCTCGAGCTCGCTAACGATGTCGTTGACGCGCAACAAGTTCTGCTCGGTGGCGAGCATGCGTCGCTCGGCGGTCTTCTTGCGCGCTTTGAACTTGGTGATGCCGGCAACTTCTTCGATGAGACTGCGGCGGTCCTCGGGACGCGCGGTGACGATAAAGCCAATGCGCCCTTGCTCGATGATGGAGTAGGCGCGTGTGCCGACACCCGTGCCGAGAAACATGTCCGTGATGTCGCGCAGGCGCACCGGAACCTTGTTCAGCAGATACTCGCTCGTGCCATCGCGATGCAGGCGGCGGGTCACCGCGATTTCGGGGTACGCGGCGTATTGCGGCGGCACATCGCCGTCATTGTCGAAGGTGAGCGTCACTTCGGCCAAGCCCATGGGGCCGCGGCTGTCGGAGCCGGCGAAGATGATGTCCTGCATCGCCCGCCCACGCAGGTGCTTGGCGCTCATCTCGCCCATACACCAGCGAATGGCGTCGACGATGTTCGACTTGCCGCAGCCGTTCGGGCCTACGACGCCGGAAATCCCCGCACCAAAATGCAGCGTCGCTCGCTCCGCGAACGACTTAAACCCAGCAATTTCGAGCTTCTTGATCTTCATAGGTGGAATCGTGCGAGCGTTGCCATACGTTAAGCTACTCTACATGAAGGGTCACAGGTAGCAAGGCGGTGTGTCGCTGGCAAGGCAAAACCAGCGCGCGACGATCGGGGCCCCGCCGATCTTGGCAAACCGGGCGGCAGCAGGTAGCGTGCCGTGGGAGGACAACCATGCGCATCTTGACCAATCCGGGATCGAATCTGTCAGCGCAGACGGTGGCGCACTACGACATCGACCTCACGCCCCAGCAGATCGTCGTCGATGGCGTCTACCACGACACGCGCGAGGCGTTCGATTTCGCCCAGATCGATCGCTGGGTGGCGACCGCGAAGGCGCACCCCTACGTGCTCGGCACGGCCTCCTCCGAGTTCGTGCAGATCTTTTTGCAGCTCGCCAAAAAGG
>CAYHNK010000080.1:0-15788 GCA_964357695.1 uncultured Bdellovibrionales bacterium
CAATGTCGAGCTGCCGCTCGTCTACCGCGGCGTGTCACGACGGGAACGGCGCGAGCGCGCCGAGCAGGCGCTCACCGAGGTGGGTCTCGAGCATCGCATGTCACACCGTCCTAACGAGCTGTCCGGTGGGCAACGCCAACGCGTCGCCATCGCCCGCGCCTTGGTCGGTAGCCCGTCGCTGCTGCTCGCCGACGAGCCCACCGGCAATCTCGACAGCACGACGGGCGAAGAGATCATTCGTCTCTTTGCCGACCTCAATGCCGCCGGTAATACCATTCTGCTCGTCACGCATGAGCCGCGTTTGGCAGCCCTCGCGCCGCGGGCTATTCGCCTGTCGGACGGGCGCGTGATTGCCGATGGGCCGGGGGCAAAAGTCGCAGCGATGACTGCACCGCGGGCGGTCGGTACATGATCGGCGCGCGCTCGACCGCTGAGCTCGTCGAGGGCGTGCGCCTCGCCGCGGTTACCTTGGCGCAAAATCGGCTGCGCAGTTTTTTGACTACCCTGGGCATGGTCATCGGCGTCATGACTGTCATTGCCATCGTGGCGATCATTCAGGGGCTGAACACCAGCTTTGAGGCGCAGGTAGCGACCTTCGGCGCCAATACGCTGTACATCTCCAAATGGAAGTGGCTCAGCCTCTCGGATGATTGGTGGAAGATGCGCAACCGCAAGAGCATCGGCAAAGCCGAGCTGCTCGCCATTGGTCGCGAGTCGATGCTCGCCACCGCGGTGGCGCCACAGTCGCGTGCCTTTGCCACGGTGTCACACGAGGGTGTGGAGCTGACCAGCGTGCAGGTCAACGGCACCGATTGGCAGTATCTCGAAACCGCGGGCGGCACCGTGGCGTATGGACGCTTTCTCGTCGAGAGCGACACGGCCTTGGCGAGACCCGTCGTCGTGCTCGGCGCGGACGTGGCCGATCAGGTGTTTCCAGCGACGCTCCCGCAAAAGATCATCGGCGACGAGGTGGCGATCGCGGGCCGTCGTTTTCGCATCATCGGGCTGATGCAGCGGCGCGGCGCCTTCTTGGGCGACTCGCTCGACGCCAACGTGCTCATGCCGTACAGCACCTTCAGCCCGATGTTCGGCTCGCGGCGTTCGTGGAGCATCGCCGTCGCCGGCGCGCCGACTACCCTGCGCGCTCTCGAAGACGAGCTGACCGGGATCTTGCGCCGGGTACGCGCCGTGCCGCCCGAAGCCGAGGACGACTTTTCCATCAACCGCCAAGAGCAACTGCTCAAGGTGTATCAGCAACTGACCGGCGCCTTGTACGCCGTCGCGGTGGGCGTCGGCCTCATCACGCTCATCGTCGGCGGCATTGGCATCATGAACATCATGCTCGTCGCGGTCCACGAGCGCACGCGTGAGATCGGTATCCGTCGCGCCTTGGGCGCGCGGCGGCGCACCATCTTGTTTCAGTTCATCATCGAGTCGGCGATCGTCGCTGCCGTAGGAGGTGGCGTCGGCACCTTCTTGGGCCTTGGCGTGGCACAGCTCGTCGCCTTGGTGTCGCCGCTTGCCGCTGCGGCTACCGGCTCGGCGGTCTTGCTGGGCTTCGGGTTCTCGGCCCTCGTGGGCGTAGTCTTCGGCTCGTTTCCCGCCTGGCGCGCGGCCAACCTCGATCCGGTCGAGGCGCTGCGCTACGAATGACGAGCTTGCTCGACACCGTGCTCATGGCTCTCGGCACCTTGCGCGCCAACCCCCTGCGCTCGCTGCTGACGCTCTTGGGCGTCGTCATCGGCGCAGCGACCGTGGTGGCCATGATGGCCCTGACCGAAGGCCTGCGCCTCAAGGTCGCGTCCGATCTCGCGGTGTTGGGCGCCGGCTCGTTCCAGATACAAAAATTCCCACCCATTTCTTTTGGCCATGGTGCCCGGGCAAAGTACCGCCAGCGCAAGGATCTCACGCGCGAGCAAGGCGAAGCACTCAAGGCCCTGTGCCCGCATGTCGCCCACGTCTCCATCGAGCTCTTCCAGCACGACCCCGAGCGCCTGTGGACGAGCGAGCGTTCGACCCGTCCGAATGTGTCCGTGAGCGGCACCGTTCCCGACTACGAGCACGTCAGCGCTGTCAACATCAGCGAGGGGCGATTTCTCTCGGACACCGACATGGAGCTTGGGCGGCGAGTCGTGGTCATCGGCGCCGACGTGGCAGACCTGCTATTTCCGGGCGAGCCCGCAGTCGGCAAGGAAGTACGCGTGCGCGCGGCGCCGTTTGTGGTCATCGGTGTGTTCGAGCGCATGGGCACGGTGCTCGGGCTCGAGTCCAAAGACGCCATCGCCGTCATGCCCATCCCAGCTTATCAGATGGTCTTGGGAAAGCCGCGCAGTGCCACCATCGGCGTGCAGGCGATAAGGCCCCAGGACGTCAGCACGGCCCAAGACGAGGTCATTGCGCAGCTGCGGCGCATGCGCCAAGTCCCACAAGGCGACGACAACGACTTCGAGATCTTCACCAACGACTCGCTCGCTTCGACCTTCAACAATCTTGCGGCCTTGGTCGCCGCGGCCACGCTCGCCGTCTGTGCCCTGGCACTGCTCGTCGGCGGCATCGGCATCATGAACATCATGCTGGTCTCGGTCGCCGAGCGCACGCGCGAGATCGGTCTGCGCAAAGCATTGGGCGCGCGCCGGCGCCGCATCCTGGCGCAATTCTGGGTCGAAGCCGTGGCGCTCTCGTTCGCTGGCGGGCTGATGGGCGTGCTGCTCGGGGCGATGGTCGCCTGGGGTGCCAACGCGATCTGGGAAGTCCCGGCCAAGGTGCCAGCGTGGGCGGTCATGCTCGCGCTGTTCTCGGCGTCAGGAACCGGCCTCGTATTCGGGCTCTATCCAGCAAGTCGCGCGAGTCGGCTCGACCCCGTCGAAGCCATGCGCAGTGAGTGACCCGTCCCAATGCGGATAGTCAGCCAGGAGCTTGCGCATACCAAAGTGCGCGGCGATCCAATCGATGAGCTCGGGCGTCAAGCTCAGGTCGCGCGACGCTTGGGGATCCGCGAGATCGAACGCGCGCTCGACGCCATCGGGGGCCACGAGAGTGAGTAAGCGCGGCAACCGCCTCGCGACCACATCCACCGCGCGGCCGTCGTAGTGGTTGGAATTGCGCGCCCCGCTCTCAGTTGCAAAGACGACACCGAAGGCTTCACGCATGTCGTTGGCGGCAAGGCGCGTAGCGGCAAGGCCCTGCGGGTGGCGCCAATGAATGGCGATGTTGAGGCCCCACGCGCGATTGAGGGCGTCGAGACGCGCAAGACGTCGTTCGAGGTCCGCATCCGACACGGGCTCACTGAGGTAGAAGGCGCCCCACATGAGATACCCACGCTCGCGCCGACGTAGCGTGCTCGCCAGCTCCACCATGGCCCCTTGGGCGCGCAGCTGACGCATCAAGGACGTGACCGCTTCGGCCATACGCGGGTTCACGTCGCGCAAGGCGGCCATCATCGCGGCTTCACCCCGCGGGTTGGGAAAGCGCTTGATCCACCCGGGACCGAGCGGCGCGCCATCGTGCGCGGTCGGCGGATTCGGTGGCGGGGGCGAAGCGACAGAGAGCACGCCCCCGTCGGCACCATAGCGACGCGGCGTGCGCCAGATGTCATCGGGATGCAAAGCAATGCCGGCGTCGCGGGCTCGCGCTGGGGGTACGACGACAGATGCGCCCCACAGCCACGGCGTCTCGCGCAACAGGTCATCGAGAAAGAGCAGGAGATCTTCAACGTCGACGGCAAAGCCCAGCTCCTCACGCAGCACCCGCACGAAGGGCTCATCGGGCCGCATCGCCGCCAAGGCGACAAGACGCGGACCGTCGAGCTGGACACCGTACAGCTCAATCGACGAGGCACCGAGCTGCTCACCGGCCGAGCGTAGGCGCGCGCGGTCGGTGCCCACGGCAGGCAAGCGCTCGAGCACGCGATTGGTTTGGATGGTCGTCGGCACGCCGCGAGCATGCGGCAGATCGAGAGCGCCCCAGGTGCCTACGGACATCGGCCGTGGCATCAGGCGGCCAGTCGGCGCAACCTCAGCGACGGCTGACTGCGCCGTGCGCGACACACACTCCGTCAATAGGAGCGAGTCTTGCGCGCTTGGCGTAGTCGCCACGCGCAGCGGTACCGCACCAATCTTCGACAATTCTGACATGCGCCACGTTATCGGCGCGTTGGCCGCAGCGGTGCGCCAGATCGCGCGAGCGCGCCGAAGCGCAGCCGCAGCACCGGGCGCTCAATCGTGCGATAGAACAGATGCGCGGCCCCCAGACTCAGCGCCCACGCCGTCACGATGCCAAGCAGGGCAGACGCTGGCGTGGGATCGAATGACGACCAGATGGCATTGACCACCAGACACACGGGGAAGTGCACGAGAAAGAGACTGTACGACCGGCGTCCGAGATAGTGCGTCAGGCGCCCGCTCGGCCAGCGCCCGAGCAGCGCGAAGCGCCACGCGGCAACGAGCAGCACCGCGGTCGTGCCTGCCACGAGCAGTCGTGGTCGCCAGTCGACGCCGAGCGACGCCAATAGCGCGGCGAGATAGAGCGCCACCTCCCAGCCGCACACGCGCCCGGCGATGAGCCAGGCAACGAGCATGCCGGCAAAGTAGCTACCGAAAAAATACGGCGCGTAGTTGTCGAGGCGCGCGTCTCGGTTGAGCCAAAACAGCGACAAGAGCGCGACGCCCCACATGGCAAGACGAACCGCAGCAATCGGCGCCGCACTGCGCCCGAGCACCCTGCGATACGTAGCCTGCACCACGATCGCGATGAGCAGCACCAACGCCAAGAGCTGTAGGTCGATTGCCAAGTACCAGATGCCGGCGGTGAGCGCCTCGTGTCCGAGGATGCCGTGCAACAAGACGAGATGCGCGCCCAACGACGCCCACGTGGGCGGCGCGGAGATGGAGCTATGCACCATGAAACGACGCGCGAGCGCATTGGCGCCGATGGCGATGGTCAAGGTCACGACATACGGAATGCCAAGGCGCAAATACCGCTGCCACAGCAGCCGCCCCGCGTCGGCGACCCTCACGTCGGTGCGAAGGGAGAAGGTCCGCGCGGTCATCAAGCCGCCGACGACGAAGAAGATCTGCACCGCCATGCGCGCGTACTCGTACAGCGCGTCGATCGTCATGGGCGCGAGTGGATACGCGATGTCGGAGAGCGGGCCGTAGAACGCCAGGTGGTGCCAGACGATGGCTTGCGCACCGACGGCACGCAAGAGATCAACAAATGGCAGGCGACCGTCACGTGACACGCGCCGCCTTGTAGGAGCGGTCGCGCGCAAGTGTCAATCAGGAGCACGAGGCGACGTCGGGGTCGCAATTTACGTCGACATGGTGTAGGCGTGTGACACCACACTGACGAGCAGGAGATGAGACGATGACACGCATCGTGACCCTCGTAGCAGCAACGCTGGCGGCAAGTATCGTGCAGGCAGCACCGCCACCCCCCAAGCTCGCCTGCCCCGGCGGCAGCTCCTCAGTCGAGCTGCCGGCGCCACCCGAGCAGCCCGGTGTAGACGAGGGCAAGGTCTTGCGTTGTCTCGACGGCAACGGGCAGCCCACGGGACCCGAGTTCTGGCTGCGACCCAACGGCCTTTTTGCCCAGCGCGGCAGCTGGAGCGACGGTGCCAAGAACGGCTTGTGGGAGCGCTGGTATCCGAGCGGTCACCTGCTGTCGCAGTACACCTATCAGGCCGGTCAGATGATCAGCTCGCGCTGTCTCAATGAGCACCGCATCGACATGCCATGCACCAACGCCACCGCGCCGCGCGAATGGCAGCCGCCGGCCCCGGAACCAAAGGCCGCGCCGGCGCCAACACCGGCCGCGCCCACACCCGCAAAGCCACCGTCGGGTGCAAACATGCCACCCCCGGCACCGCCGCCCGCGCCGCCGATGCCGTCGCACGGTTGAGCCAGTGGACAAAGACTCACGTCTCTGCGAGATTCGCGCCTCCTTTTTCGGAGGCCACCATGCAGAATGGCAATAGCTCGACGGTGAGCGCGCCTGTCGCCCACCAACCCTACATCGCCGACGACGCCAACGTCGCGGAGTTCACCGTCAAGGCGGTGCTCATCGGCGCCATGTTCGGCATCATCTTCGGCGCGGCCACGGTCTACCTGGCACTGAAGGCGGGACTAACGATCTCGGCCTCGATCCCCATCGCCGTGCTCTCTATCTCGGTGCTACGGCGCCTCGGTGGCTCGACGATTCTCGAGAACAACATCGTGCAAACCATCGGCTCGGCCGGTGAGTCCATCGCCGCCGGCGTCGTCTTCACGCTGCCGGGCTTTCTCTTTCTCGCGCGTGATCCAGCGACCGGCCTGTCGGTCGGGGCACCCTACTTCTCGTACTGGACCATCTTCACCCTGGCGCTCCTTGGCGGCGTGCTGGGGACGATGATGATGGTGCCGCTGCGGCGTTCGCTCATCGTCAAAGAGCATGGCACGCTGCCGTACCCTGAAGGCACCGCGTGTGCGTCGGTGCTCATCGCCGGTGAAAAAGGTGGCGCGCTCGCCCGCATCGCCTACGCTGGCGTCGGCTTTGCCTTCGTCTATGCCCTTTTGCAGCGCGTCCTTCACGTCATCGCGGAAGTGCCGACGTGGGTGAGCTCACAGGCCAACCGCTATTTGCCGTCGGCAACAGTGAACGGCGAAATCACTCCCGAGTACCTCGGCGTCGGCTACATCATCGGCCCGCGCATCGGCGGCGTACTGGTCGCAGGTGGCGTGCTCGCTTGGCTGGGACTCATCCCCCTACTTGCCACGGTGGTGCCCATGGACACCATCGCGGGACAGCTCATCAAGCTCGGCTACCTCACCGATCTCGCCACCGCCGGGGGCCGCGGCGGCTGGGATCCTGTCACCCACACGTTCACCAACACCGCGACGGCCATCTACTTTGCGTATGTACGGCAGATCGGCGCCGGCGCGGTTGCAGCGGGCGGCTTTATCACCCTCATCAAGACACTCCCCACCATCGTCTCGTCGTTTCGCGAGAGCGTCGCTTCGCTGCGCAAGGGCGCCGCTCAGGCCAGCCAGCGCCGCACCGAGCGCGACGTGGGGCTTCCCGTGGTGCTCATCGGCAGCATCGGGCTCGTCTTGATCATGGCCTTCTTGCCGTTCGTGCCCGGCACTTCGGTCGGCAGCAAGCTCGTCTTGGGCATCTTCATCGTGATCTTCGGCTTCTTCTTCGTCACGGTCTCGAGCCGCATCGTCGGCCTCATCGGCAGCTCGTCGAATCCCATCTCGGGCATGACGATTGCGACCCTGATGGCGACGGCGCTCATCTTCATCGGCGTCGGCTGGACCGGCGACATCTACCAGCCCATGGCGCTCGCGGTCGGCGGTATGGTGTGCATCGCCGCGGCCAACGCTGGCGCGACCTCGCAGGATCTCAAGACCGGCTACCTCGTCGGTGCGACGCCGCGCTACCAGCAGATCGGTCTCGTCATTGGCGCGCTCGCGGCGGCCGCGGTCATCGGCGTCACGATCCAAGTCCTGGACAAGCCGTCGGCCGAGATGCTCGCGCAAGGCGTCACCCATGCGATCGGCTCGGAGAAATACCCGGCACCGCAAGGGACCCTGATGGCCACGCTCATCAAGGGCCTGTTGGCCTTCAACCTCGACTGGCAGTTCGTGCTCGTCGGTGTCTTTCTCTCGATCACGATGGAGCTATGTGGTGTGAAGTCTCTTAGCTTCGCCGTCGGCGCGTATTTGCCGCTCTCGACCACGGCTCCCATCTTCGTCGGTGGCCTCGTCAAAGGCCTCGTCGATGTGCTCGCCGCGCGCAAGAAGGAGAAGGTGGAAGAGTCCGAGCTCGGTCCAGGCAATCTCTTTGCGACGGGCCTCGTGGCGGGCGGCGCCATCGCGGGCGTACTCGTCGCCATCTTCTCGGCCAACGACACGTTGGCCCAGGCTCTCGCTCGCATCTCCGCGGAGCATTCGCTCGTCGGCTTGCTCGGCTAAGGCGGCTACGAAGTCTTGGGTGTGATCTTCTACACCGTGATGGCCATCGTGCTGTTTCGCATCGCGCAGCGAAAGGTTCCGGCGATCTAGTCCGGCGCGTTGCGCTTCGCTGACTCCCGATGCGTCCAGCCTGGCTCAGTCGCAACGTCCTCGCGCTCGGGCTCGTGAGCTTGCTCACGGACATCGCGAGCGAGATGGCGTTGCCGTTCCTGCCGCTCTTTCTCACCACGACGCTCGGCGCGTCTGCCTTGGCGCTCGGTACCATCGAAGGCGCCGCCGACAGTCTTGCCGCGCTGCTCAAGCTCGTCTCCGGGCGGCTCACCGATCGCTTCGGTCGCGCACGGCGTTGGGTGCTCAGCGGCTATCTGCTCTCCTCACTCGCGAGACCGCTGCTCGGAGTGACGCTTTCACCGTGGCACGTCTTGGGTGTCCGCCTCGCGGATCGCACCGGCAAGGGGTTACGTACCAGCCCGCGTGACGTGTTGCTCGCTGCCGCGGCGCCAGCCGAGAGTCGTGCCCGCGCCTTCAGCTTTCATCGCGCCATGGATCACACCGGCGCCGTCATCGGCCCGCTGGTGGCTCTGGCCATCGTCACGTGGGTGAGCGCCGATCTGCGTGTGCTGTTCTGGCTGACGGCGATTCCGGGGGCACTGGCGGTCCTGGCCATCGTCTTCGGCGTGCGCGAGCTGGCCCAGGCAAAGCGCGACCACGCGAGCTCCACCGTGACCCTGTGGCCAAGCGCCGCACTCGTGCGCTTTCTCGTCCCCTTCGCGTTCTTTACGCTCGGCAACGCCAGCGACGCGTTCCTCTTGCTCAAAGTCGGCGCCAGCCGCGCCCCGCTCATGACCCTGCCGCTGTTGTGGATGGCGCTGCACGTCACCAAGGTCGCAAGCTCGCTCGCCGGGGGGTACCTCGCCGATCGGTTCGGTCGCCGCCGCACCATCGCCGCCGGCTGGGCGCTCTACGCGGCCATCTATTTCGGCTTCGCACACACCCACGACCCCGTGCTCGTGGCGGTGCTGTTCGTCGTCTACGGCCTCTACCATGGGCTCGCCGAAGGGCCGACCAAGGCGCTCATTGCGGAGTTGGCGCCGCGCGGTCGCGGCACGGCTTTCGGCTGGTACAATGCAGTCGAAGGTGCGCTGGCGCTACCGGCCAGCCTGTTGTTTGGCTTTCTCTGGTACCGCTTCGGCGATGCCGTGGCCTTCACGGCCGGTGCGGGGCTCGCGGCGATGGCGCTCGTCACCTTGGGACTGCTGGCGACGCGCGCCCCCGTCGACGCCGCTGCTAGATGACCTCGAACAGCCCTGCCGCACCCATACCACCGCCGATGCACATCGAGACGATGCCGTACTTCTTCTTGCGGCGTCGCAGCTCGTGAATGACCGTCGCGGTGAGCTTGGCGCCGGTGGCACCGAGCGGGTGACCGAGCGCGATGGCACCGCCGTTGACGTTGATCTTGTCGTCGGGGATGCCGAGCTCGCGCTGGCAGTAGGCCGCCTGCGCCGCGAAGGCCTCGTTGATCTCGAACAGATCGATGTCCTTGATGGTGAGGCCGGTCTGCGTGAGCAACTTGCGGATGGCTGGCACGGGACCGATGCCCATGATGTCCGGCTCGACGCCGACAACGGCGTACCCGCGCACGCGTGCGAGACCCTTGACGCCAAGCTCCTTCGCCTTCTGTTCGGAGAGCAGCACGGTTGCCGCCGCGCCATCGTTGATGGGCGATGAATTGCCGGGGGTCGCGGTACCACCTTGCGCAAACGCGGGCTTGAGCTTCGCGAGACTTTCGAGGCTCGTGTCGGCGCGCGGGCACTCGTCGGTGTCGAAGAGGAACTCGACGACTTTGCCGCCCTCAAAACGCCGCCCGTTGACCGGCACGATCTCGTCCTTGAACCTTCCGGCGGCAATCGCTGCCACCGCCTTCTGATGCGACTTCAAGGCGTAGACATCTTGCTCCTCGCGCGTCACCTTGAAGCGCTTGGCCACCCGCTCCGCCGTGTGTCCCATGGCGATGTACGATTCCGGGAAGGTGTCCATAAGGCGCGGGTTGAAGCTGATCTTGTTGCCACCCATCGGCACCATCGACATCGACTCGACGCCGCCAGCGACGACCACGTCAGCCAGGCCCGTCTGGATCTCTTGCGCGCCGTGCACAATGGCCTGAAGCCCGCTCGAGCAAAAGCGATTGATGGTCTCCGCGGTCACCGTGTTGGGCCAGCCGGCGAGAAACACGGCGACCCGCGCCACGTTCATGCCCTGTTCGCCCTCGGGCATGGCGCAGCCAAGAAGCACATCGTCGACCATCGCCGGGGTGAGCCCCTTGACGCGCTCGAGAGCACCGACGATGGCGGTGGCCGCCAGATCATCGGGCCGCGTGTCCTTGAGGGTACCTTTGACCGCGCGGCCGACGGCGGTGCGCACGGTGCTCGCAATCAATACATTGAGTGGAAATGCCATGACTCTCTCCCGTCGCTAGTTGCGCAGTGGTTTTCCGGTCATCAGTAGGCTCTGCATGCGTGCCTGACTCTTCTCCTCGCCGCACAGGGACAAGAACGCCTCGCGCTCGAGATCGAGGTAGTGCTGCTCGGTCACCTCGGCACCGCTCGCGACATCGCCGCCACACATGATGCGCGCCACCTTGTTGGCCACGAGCGCATCATGCGCGCTGGCGTAGCCACCCTCGACGAGACCCCAGACGCGCGCGCCGATGGTCTTTGCCGCATCGTAGCCAGCGGCTCGCAGTACCCGCGGTCGCGGCGGCAAGTACCCCGCGCGGGCCATGCCCAACGCCCGCTGCTTTGCCTGATAGAGCAAGTGATCGCGGTTGAGCGAGACGCCGTCCGAGGGCAAGAGGTAGCGCAGCCGCCGGCCTTCCTCGGCACCGGTTGCCACGGTGGCCATCGCCACGTTGAGCGACGCCTGGCCAATGAGCGGCAGCTGATCGAGCCCCGCAACGCGGCTGTCATACTCGGTCCAGCGCTCCACCATCCGCAGACATCCTCCGCCCGAGGGGACGAGGCCAGCGCCGACTTCCACGAGCCCGATGTAGGTCTCCGCGTAGGCCTGCATGGCGTCGCAGGCCATCGCCAGCTCGGCGCCACCACCGAACGTATAACCAAACGGGGCGGCGACCACCGGGACCTTGGCGTAGCGCAGCTTCTGCGCCGCGACCTGGTACTTGCGCACTACGTCCTCAATCTGACCCCACTCCTTCTGCTGCGCCGCGAGGTAGATGAGCATCAAATTGGCGCCGGCACCGAAGTGCTCACCGTCGTTGCCGACGACGAGCGCCTCGAAGCCCTTCTCCGCCTCGTCCACGGCGGCATCCATCATCTCGATGACGTCGCCGTCGATGGTGTTCATCTTCGTGTGCACTTCGAGACACAGGCAACCATCGCCGAGATCCACGAGGGACGCGCCCAGGGTATCGCGCACGACGCGCGTCTTGTCCTCGTGCAGCGCCTTGAGACGGATCTGGCGCGGGTCACTGGGCATCTTCGCCGCCGCGCGCTTTGGCACGTCGTAGACGGTCCTTTGCGCCTCGGGGCCATCGTAGAAGCGCTCGCGACCGCTCGCGAGCATCTCCACGACCCACTTCGGCACATCGATGCCGTCCTTCTTCATGCGCTCGACGGACGCGCGCACGCCGATGGCATCCCACGCTTCAAAGGGGCCCTGCTCCCAGTTAAAGCCCCAACGTAGCGCGCGATCGATGTTGACAAGATCGTCGGCGATTTCGCCCACGCGGCGGGCCGTGTAAGCGAGCGTGCGCGCCAGCACCTTCCAGGCAAACTTGCCGGCGACATCGTCGGCCGCGACGAGGCCCTTTAAGCGCTCGCCGGTGTCCTCGACCTTCTTCGCCGCACCGAGCGAGTCGAAGCGCACCTTCTCTTGCTGACGGTAGCTGAGCGTCTTGGGATCCAAGACGAGAATGTCGCTGCCTTCCTTCTTGTAGAAGCCGGCCTTGGTCTTCTGACCGAGGAGCTTTTTCTCCACCATCTGCTGCACGAACGCTGGGATCTTAAAGACGTCGCGCTCCTCGTCCTTGGGCAGGTTGTCAAAGCAGTTCTTCGCGACGTGCACGAGCGTGTCGATGCCGACGATGTCGCCGGTGCGAAACACCGCGCTCGCCGGCCGCCCCATGGGCTCGCCACAGATCTTATCCACCTGCTCGATGGTGAGACCATCGTCCGCCATCACCTTCATCGTCTGCATCATGGCGTAGACACCGATGCGATTGGCGACGAAGTTGGTCGTGTCTTTGCCGTAGACGATGCCCTTACCGAGCAGCTCACCCAATGCGGCCATGCGCGCCATCACCTTGGGATCGGTCTTGGGCCCTTGGACGAGCTCGAGCAGGCGCATGTAGCGCACGGGGTTGAAGAAATGCATGACGAGAAAGCGCGGCTGCAAGTCCGTAGGCAGCGACGCGGACATCTCGGCAATGGAGAGTCCGCTCGTGTTCGAAGCCAGAATCGCGCGCGGGCCGAGCACCTTCGCGACTTTGCCAAAGAGGCTCTTCTTGATGTCCAAGCGCTCGATGACCGCCTCGATGACGAGATCGCACTCGCCGAGGCGCGTGAGATGATCGTCGAGGTTTCCGGGCGTGATGAGACGCGCCGCGTCCGGATCGTAGAACGCCGCAGGCTTGGCCTTGAGCGCTCCTTCGATACCCGACTGCGCCAAACGATTGCGCGCCTTGGGATCCTTCTTGTCGGCGTCGCTCAGATCGGGCGGCACGATGTCGAGCAGGTGGACGCGAATGCCGGCACCAGCGAGGTGCGCAGCGATGGCGCTGCCCATCACCCCAGAGCCCAAAACCGCCGCAGTGCGAATGTGTTCTGCCATCACGAGCCTCCTTGTTGCTCCCCGAGGTGACGGAGCCTACGCCCGCCTACGAGTGATGGCAATCAAATTTGACGCACAGCGTCTTGCGCATCGAGCGATGTGCAATGCCGACCTCCTCGTAGGGCTCGCCGTAGGCCTCATAGCCGAGCTTCTCGTAGAACGCGGTGACGTGTGCGCGCGCGTGCAGCGTCACCTCGACAATGCCGCGAGTAGTGACCTCCCGCTCGAGCACGGTGACGAGCAAGCGTCCGACGCCGCGTCCCTGCCATGCCGGCGACACTGCCATTTGCAGGAGGCGACCCGTGTCGGCGCCCTGCGGATAGAACATCACGCAGCCGACGACCTCATCGCCACGGAGCGCCACAAAGTGCAGGGACTCGTGCTCGTGCGCAAAGCACTCGCTGCCCTCGGGCCTGCCGAGGGGACGGCGCAGGACCTCGTAACGCAGGCGGCGCGCGGCGGGGTAGTGCGGCGACGCTGGGGTGATGAGGGAGATGCGGACGTCACAGGCCATGCGGAACACTTCGTACGCGCCGCGGATTGTCGGCCCGCAGCATCCACGGATAGCGTACCTCGACGACGCCACCCCCGTTGGGAGCAGGAAAGCGCCAGGTCTCGATGGCACGCGCGAAGCACTGGCTGACGCTCGGATCCGCAAAACCATCCTCCCGGGCCAGGACGTCCTTGGTGGTGCCGTCGACATCGACCGTCCACTGCATCACGACCGTGGTCTCGTCGCCCGCATCGGGATGGGCGTCGAGATGGCGCTCGTAGCAGACCCGGATCGCGGGTTGGTTCTGGCGGATAACCTCGAGGATCGCGTCCTTGGGAAGCGATCCATGCACCGGTGCTTCGTGTACAGTCGGCGCCTCGCCCACGTCCGCGGGCCTCGGCTGCCCCGGTGCTGGGTCAGCAATCGTCATCGCGTCGGCATCGGCCTCGAGCGGCGTGGTCACGCGCGAGTCATCGCGTGCACAGCCCGACCAAGTGGCCGCAGCAGCGCCGAGAAGACCGAGCAGCACGAGCGCCAACGCGCGTGGAGCCGCGTGTCGCGTCCTTGGCTGTGCCAGCAATCGATGCAGGCGCGTCTCCAGGGGGCCCGCTGCCATCGCCGTCGCCAGCGCGTGACGTCCCCGCCCGACCCCCAGCTCCGCCACCAGAAGCAGGAGGTCGGCATAGCTTCGCCGGTGCGAGGAGGCCACCCTCTCGTCCACCTGCTCCTCGCGCGCCAGCACGAGCGCACGCATGAGCACCGACAGGTAGGGATGGCCGAAGAAGGCGGCGGCAAGCAGACTCGTCAGCCCGGCACGAAGCGGATCGCGACGCGCGAGGTGCTCGCACTCGTGCGCCAAAATCGTCGCCAGTTGCCCAGCCGAGAGCTGCTCTGCGAGCTCCCGCGGCAGGAGCACCACCGGACGCACAATGCCGAGCGCCACGGGAAGCGAGATCTCGGCACTCACCAACACCCGCGGCCGATTCGACACGTGCACGCGGTCCTTGAGCGTCGCCAGCAACGCCGCCGACGCTTCGCCGGCCTGGCGCACCACCCGTCGCCAATGCCAATGCCCCAAGAGCGAGCGCGCCAGCGCCACGGCGCCGAGCACGACCCATGCGCGGGCCACCCAGTCGAGCAGCACACCGCGGACGCCCGCGACGACGATCGTGGGCGCAAAGAACAGCACGTCGGCGCCGCTTGCTGGGCCCGATGCCCCGGGGCGAACGGTCGGCGTCAGCTCCACCAGAGACTGGGCGAGCATCGGCAGGAGGACAAGCGCCGCGGCGAGCGCCAGCGCCAACGTGAGGAGCATTTCTCGGCGGACCGCCGCGAGCTGTCGGCCTCCGGCGACCCAACCGAAGGCCGGCAAGAAGAGCCAACCGAGCACCACACCGAGACCGAGCAGATGCATCGTGGACATCACGTGCCTCCTTCGCCCTTGCGGGCCGAGAGCTTGTCGTCGATGAGCGCGCGCAGGCGATGAAGATCGTCCGCGCTGAGCTGTTCGTCTTGGATGAGACCGCTCGCGAGCGCAGCAGCGTCGTTGTCAAAGAGGCGCGCCAAGAACGCCCGTAGATGCTGGCGCCGAGTCGCCTGGCGCTGCGTTCGCGCCGCATACAGATACGCGCGCGGCTTGCTTGGATGCTCCGCATGGCGCACATAGCCCTTTTCCTCGAGGATGCGCAGCAGCGTCAGCACGGTGGTGTAGGCGCGCCGTTTGGACAGCGCCTCCTGCACGTCTTTGACGCTCGCCGGCCCGCACCGCCAGAGCACCTGCATGAGCTCGGACTCGGCCGGCGTTAGATCCGGAAGTCGCGCACGACTGACCATCAACTAGTTTCTTAGTTGTTCGATGGACGCGTGTCAACTAGAATCTTAGAGCGTGTTGAAAAAGCCCTCTCATGGAGCCTCGAGCCGTCGGACCATGAGCCCGATCATCACGATTTGAATCATCGCCTCGCCCGTCTCGGTCAGATACTCGTAGTCTTTGCCCAGCCGCCGGTGCCGACCAAGCCACCCAAGAGTTCGTTCAACAACCCAGCGATGAGGAAGGAGCTTGAATCCTTTGAGATCATCGGTGCGTTTGACGATCTCCAAGCGAATTCGCCCCGCGCTCCCGCGCATCTTGCCGCCCGCCGTTGCGACACGTATGCTAACCAAGCTCGCAGGTGCGAGCCACACCGCTTGGATCCCTAGCGACCGAGACGGAGCCTGCCATGAATAAGACGGTCACGACCCTCGAGCTCGTCGCCAAGAAGATTGCCGGCGACAAAATCGTCATGGTCACCGCCTACGACGCCACCTTTGCCTCGATCCTCGATCAAACGGGCGTCGATGCGCTGCTGGTCGGCGACTCGTTGGGCATGGTGATCCAGGGACAACCGAACACCCTGCCGGTGACGCTCGAGCACATGATCTACCATACCCAGGCGGTCAGCCGCGGCACCACGCGCGCGACCCCGCGCACCCCGAGAACGCGCTGTTCCCCA
>CAYHNK010000081.1:0-10679 GCA_964357695.1 uncultured Bdellovibrionales bacterium
CCCCCCCACGGGGCGGATTAGAATGCGGTGCGCCGGCTGGGGCACGGCGATGAGGCGCCGGTCGATGGCGCGCGAGCCGACGACGAGATCAGCACCGGCGTCGAGCGCCGCCCAAAAACGATCGACTTCCTCGAAAGGTACAGCGCCGTCGGCGTCGCACACGAGGATGCGCTCGCCCTGGGCGGCGAGGATCCCGCGACGCACGGCGGCCCCAACCCCTCGTGGGCCGGACGACGGCAGGAACCGCACCGAGATACGCCCACGGCCGGGGGTGGCCACCGCGGGCGTGGCATCGCGCGAGCCATCATCGGCAACGACGACCTCGATGGACCACGGCCGCCCGGCGGCGAGCGCCTCGATGGCGGCGAGCGTGCGCGGTAGGCGTTGCGCCTCGTTGCGCGTAGGCATGACAATCGATAGATCCATGCGGTCGCCACCCTAGGAGAGGACGCGGCAAGAGGCAACAGGACCCCACGTGGACGAGCAACACACAAGGCGTATCTCGACGCGCGACATGGACCGGGCGCTCGCACTTGTCGCCGAGGTCTTGCGTCGCCCCGACGGGCTCGTCATCGTGCCGACCGAGTCCTTCTATGCGCTCGGCGCGGCGGCACTGTCGGAGCCGGCGCTCGCGCGCCTGGTGGCCCTCAAGGGCAGGGAGCGCGGCAAGCCGTTGCCACTGGCCGCGGCGAGTGTGGCGGACGTGCTGCGCGTGGCCTTCTTGGATGGACCGCTCGGCGTGCTGGCCGAGGCACTGTGGCCCGGGCCGCTGACGCTGGCGCTGCAAGCGCGTCGATCGCTGTCATCCGAGCTGCTGGCGGGCGATGGCACGATCGGCGTGCGTGTCTCCGCCGACGATCGGTTGCGACAAATCGCCGAAGCGGCAGGCGGTATCGTCACGGCGACCAGTGCGAACTTCGCCGGTGCCGCCCCGTCGACGCGCATCCGTGAGATCGATAAGTGGCTCGTGCGGGGCGTGGACCTCGTCGTGGACGGCGGCGAGCTACCCGGTGGGCCGCCCTCCACGGTGGTGGGGCTCCGCGATGGGCGCGTGGTTGTCCTGCGCCCGGGGGCCGTGTCGGTGGACGCGCTCGCGACGCTGCTCGGCTACGCGCCGACAGCGTCGACAAGGACATAGCCCATGGCACCGACGCGCGACAGCTTGTGGGGGGGGCGTCTCGTGCTCTGGCCGCCGGCGCGGGGGGAGGGCTATCGCTTCAACCTCGACCCGGTGTTGCTCTGCGGCTTTGCGCGCGCCGCGCCGCGGATGGTGGATCTCGGCACGGGTTGCGGTGTCATCGGCCTGCTGCTGCTTGCTCAGGGCAAGGCCCAGCACGTCATCGGGGTCGAGATCCAACCTGAGCTTGCCGCGCTAGCGCGCCGCAACGTCGAGGAAAATGGGCTCGCGGATCGATGTGAGATCCGCGAGGGTGACCTGCGCCACCTGACGCTGCCGCCATGCGACGCCGTCATCTTTAACCCGCCGTACTTTCGTCGCCATGAGACCCGAGCCTCGCCCGATGCTGGGCGGGACGGCGGTCGTCGCGAGCGCTACGGCGAGCTTGGGGACTTTGTGGCGGTGGCCGGGCGTATGCTTGAAGAGGGTGGCGCGTTGTCGACGATGGTGCCCGCGAGCCGTTTCCCCGAGCTTGTCGATCTGCTGCTGCGCCATGGATTCTCGCTGTTGCGTCAGCGCGCCGTCGTGTCGCGTGCGGGGCAGACGCCGCGGCACATGCTCGTGGAAGCACGCCGGGGGATGGGGCAACCACTGTGTGAAGAGCGGCCGCTCATTGTGCACGAGCCCCACGGGCACGCGCTTACGGCCGAGGTGCAGGTGATGCTGGCGCCCGTAGACGGTGCGTGGAGCGCCAAGCGCTAGAGCTCGGGCGTCTGTTTGCGCTTGTGCGCAAGGTAGTGCGACATCATGCCGCCGAACGCGGCGCGCACCTCAGGGTCACCGATCGCTTCGGCGGTTGCTGACGCTGTGCTCAGCTCATCGACTGTGGGTCGCGCAGGCGGGGGACCGCGGCGACCGGTCGAGGAGCCGAGATGCCCGCTGATGACCTTGAGCTCGCGCACGCGCCGTTCCCCCAGGAGCTCATTGAGGCGCTTGATGATGTCTTGCTTGAGGAAGGTGAGCTCATTCTGCCACGCGGCGCTCGCCGCCTTGACGGTGAGCACGCCGCGCGAAAATGCGTGCGTCACCGTACGCTCGGCGATGCGCGGTCCCACCGCGGCTGACCAGTGTTGCGCGATGCGCAAGCGCTCGGCCTGCTCGGAGAGGCCCAGGCGTCCGAGGGTTGCCGCCATGGCGTCGCCCATGCCTTGCCACTGTGAGCGTCGCCGTCGCCGTCGTCGTGTTTCCATAGGTGCGCCTTCTCTAGCGCATAAGCGCGCCGCGCTCTAGACGTCGGCCAGGCGACGGGGGTAGTGTGCGCACGCCATGGACCACATTCGCAATCTCATCCGCGATGTGCCGGACTTTCCCAAGGCCGGCATCATCTTTCGGGACATCACGCCGGTGCTCGAGAATTCGCGCGCCTTTGCCGATATCGTCGACGCCTTCGCCGAGCGCTTCGGCTACGACGGCGTCACCAAGATCGCCGGCATCGAGAGCCGCGGATTTATTTTCAGCGCGGCGTTGGCCTATCGCATGGGTTGCGGTCTCGTGCTCGTGCGAAAATCAGGCAAGCTGCCGCGCCCGACCTTCAGCGCCAGCTACGCGCTGGAGTATGGCGTTGACACACTGCATCTGCACCGCGACGCGTTGAGCGACAAGGACCAGGTCGTCATTCTCGACGACGTGATCGCCACGGGTGGCACCGCCAAAGCGGCGACCGAGCTCGTGCGCCGCACCGGCGCCACGGTGCATGGTTTTGGTGCGCTCATCGAGCTCGCGGCCCTGCAGGGACGCGAGCAGCTCACGGGAGTCGACGTCCATTGCCTCGTAACCTATTGACCTGACAGGGGTCGTGCGCCTAGAGTCGTTCCCCGCCAGCGGCCAAAGTGGGCCCTGCGGCACGTGCCCCCGTAGCTCAGTTGGATAGAGCTGGGGATTCCTAATCCCTGTAAGCCACAGGTTCGAATCCTGTCGGGGGCGCCATGGAGCTTCATCGACCTCGGGCAGGCGCCCGAGGGTCACGGGAGACCGGTGGGCATGAACAAGTCGGAGCTCGTCGATCGCATGACGGAGCAGGCGAACGTCCCGCGCAAGCGTGCGGAGCAGCTCGTCAACCTCGTCTTTGATGCCATGACAGCGGCGCTGGCGGTGGGGGACCGCATCGAGATCCGTGGTTTTGGCAGCTTTGTGAGCAAGCAATACCGGGCCCGCATCGGCCGCAATCCGCGCACGGGTGAGAGTATCCCGGTGCCGCAGAAGCGCCTGCCGTTCTTCAAGGTGGGCAAAGAGCTGCGCGAGCGGGTCGATGCCGGTGCGCGTCGTCCTGGCGGCGACACGTCGAGCTAGAATCGCATCGAGGCGGTGGCGAAGAGCTCGAAGCTGCCAAATACCGTGGGCCTGTCGCTCACCGTGCGGGCGAGCTGATAGGCGACAAGACCACCAACCGCAACCTGCGGGCGCAGCATGAAGTCGGCGCCGCCGCCGAGGCGTAGTCCGTAGACCGTGAGGTTGGCACCGATGACGTCGAACAGGCGCCCGACGACGAGCTCAGCCTGACCGTACGGTCGTATCGGCATCTTCGAGATACTCACCCGATAGCGTCCACCGGCGCGCAGCTGCAACGGCACGGTACCGGCAAGTCCCAGCGTCAAGCCGGCGATGACGCTAACCTTAGGGTCGAGGGTGTATTCCGCCTGGCCGGCAAGGCTCAAGTTACCGCCCGAGCCGCCGAGACGTGAGCCCACCTTGAAGCTCGGACCGATGGCGCCACCGAGCCACAGCGAGCCGGGCTCCTTGGCACGCGCCGTTGTGGGCGCGCTGGCGATGGCGGTGAGGGTCAAACAGACGACTAGGCTCGTGGGTACGTGCATGGCACACTCTCTCTTGCCGGCAAGCGCTAACACGGGCATGGAACGAGGTCAAATGGGGCGTCAGGTATCGACGGATGCGGGGCTGCTGCGACGGCTCGCGCGTACGCTGCCACAGGCCGTGCAGGACGTCGCCACGCGACTCGTCGCGCGTGGGGCGCGGGCCGTGCTCGTTGGTGGTGCGGTGCGTGACGCCTATCTCGGCCGCCCAGTGCTCGACTGGGATCTCGCCACCGATGCCTTGCCCGAGCAAGTCGCGGGGTTGTTCTCGCACATCTCGCGACGCGGCGAGCGGCACGGGACGATCATGGTTCTCACCGACGCAGGGCCCGTGGAGGTGACGACCTTTCGCGGCGAAGGCGTGTACGTCGACGGCCGCCGGCCCACCTCCGTGTATTTTCATGGCGACTTGGAGGCGGATCTGGCCCGCCGCGACTTCACCATCAATGCGGTGGCGGTCGAGCTCGATCTGCGCCGTATCGCCGACCCCTTTGGTGGTCGCCAGGACCTGCGGCGGCGTCTTGTGCGTTGCGTCGGCGATCCACGAGAACGATTCTCGGAAGACGGTCTAAGGCCTCTGCGCGCCGTACGTTTTGCCTCGGTGCTGAATTTCCGCGTGGGGCGTGCGACGGCGGCGGCGCTCGCCCAAGCACTACCCGTGCTGGCGCAGGTGGCGGCAGAGCGGCGCCGGGACGAAATGCTCAAGATGCTCAGCGATGCTCGCCATCTGACCTTTGGGCTGCGCCTGCTTTTGCACAGTGGCATGCTCGAGGTCGTGGCGCCGGAGCTGGTGTCCGCGGGTGTGCGGGCAGGCCCTGTGCTTGAGCGCCTGCGGCCGGGGCAGCCGCTGTTGCGCCTGGCCGCCTGGGCCAGCGTGTCGGGTCTCGACGGAGCAACCGCGGCATCGCTGTGCGAAAGGTGGCGTCTCGCACGGGTCGATGCACGGCGCATCGTTTCCTGGGTGGTGGCGCTCGCCGATCTGCCCGCACACATGCCCCCCCGCGCAGCCGCGCTACGGGCGTGGCTTTCGACGCACGGCCGCGATGCTGGCCTGGCGGCGGCTACGCTCGCCGGGGCGTCGCGCTCCGGTTACGAGATGTTTGCCACGCGGGTGCGACGAGCGCTGGCGAGGAGGCCGCCGCTCGACGTCGCGGACCTGGCCTTGCGCGGCGACGATCTGCTAGCGCTCGGCCTCGCCGGTCGCGACGTCGGCGAGATGCTGCGCCGGCTGCTGTGTATTGTCGTCGCAGATCCCTCGTTGAATCAGGCAGATCGGTTGCGCGAGCTGGTTCACAGGTTATCCACAGACGCGCCATTCTCGCCGCGATCACCCTAGGGGGACGATGCCGCTGCACAATCTACGCCCGGCGTTGCTCAACTCGCAGCCCCGGCGAATCGCGAAAACCTCATCATGTCAGAAAGTTAGCGGCAAACAGCGAAGCGATCTGTGGCATCACATGCGTATCTTGCACTGTGGCGCCAATTTGGCGGGTGCCCGTCGGGGCTGGGGATTGCCTGTGGACAACCTGCGCAACGATTGACACGTCGCGCCATGAGCGGCTACGTGAGCGTGGTGATTTATTGGGATCATATGGCGGGCTCTCCCCTGCGGCCGGAGGCGATGGCGGCCATGGCAGCGGCGGTGTCGGCGGCCGGCAATGCCGCGAGCCCACATGCAGCCGGACGGACGGCGCGGCGGGCGCTCGATGCTTGCCGGGACACGTTGGCGCGACTCTGCGGTGCGGCGTCACTGCGCGTGGTGCTCACCAGCGGTCGGCATGAATCGAACAGCCTCGCGGTGCTCGGTACCGTCCGCAGCGCGCAGGCACGTGAGGGTCGCAACAGGGTCCTGTTGAGCGCCGTCGATCACCCGACGGTGCGCGACTGTGCCACGACCCTCGCCGCCGAGGGTGTGCGTGTCGAGTGGATCGAGGCCGAGGCGAGTGGTCGCGTCGATCCAGGGAAAGTCTCGCGCCAGCTCGGCGCTGACGTTGCGCTCGTGACGCTCGCGCTGGCGAGCGACGCGACCGGGATCTTGCAGCCGGTTGCCGAGGTTGCCGCTGCGGCGGCCGTCCACGGCGTGCCGCTGCACTGCGACGTGGCACCCGTCGCCGGGCGGCAGCCGCTCGACCTCATCGGGCTGGGAGTGGCGAGTGCCACGGTGGCAGCGCCAATGATTGGGGGGCCGCGCGGAGCGGGTGCGCTGCTGCGTCGCTCAGACCTGGAGCTCGAGCCGCTGTGGTGGGGCGGGTCACAAGAGGAGGGTGTGCGTCCCGGAACGCAAGCGACGCTCCTTGCGCGCGGGCTCGCAGCCGCGGCGACGAGCGCCCGGGAGCAGCTGCCGCGAGGTGCCGCAATCGATGAGCTGCGCAACGCGTTGCAGCAGCAACTGCTAGCCATCGAGGGGGCAGGTGTAGTAGGGGCAGATGCGCCGCGGCTTACGGGCACGCTGGCGGTGGGGTTTGCGGGCTTGCCTACGGCGCGGTTGGTGGCGCGTCTGAGCGCCGCGGGCCTGATGGTCGGCTCGGGCGCGGCGTCGGTGATCCGCATCTCGCTGGGTTGGGATGCAAACGCGAGCGAAGTCACGCAGGGCGTGGCGCTCGTGCGTTCGGTGGTTGCAGAGTTGAGGTTGTCAGCAGCATGCGCATCGTAGTCGCCATGAGTGGTGGCGTCGATTCCTCGACGGCCGCCGGGCTTCTTGTGGAGCAAGGTCACGAGGTCATCGGCCTCGCGATGAAGACACACGCCGATAGCAGCTGCTCGAGCCGTGCCTGCTGTACGCCCGACGACATGCGCGATGCGCGCCGCGTCGCCGATCACCTGCGCATTCCCTTCTACGTGCTCAACTATGAGGAGCTCTTTTTGCGCGAGGTGATTCTGCCCTTCGCGCAGGCGTATGCGAGCGGTGAGACGCCCAATCCGTGCATCGAGTGCAATGACAAGGTCAAGTTTCGACCCCTGCTCAAGCGCGCGCGTCTACTCGGCGCGCAAGGGCTGGCGACGGGTCACTATGCGCGCATCGATGGCCCGGTGGGCGCACGCCGGCTGCTGCGCGGCGTCGATCGACACAAAGACCAGTCGTACTTTCTCTACCGCCTGACGCAGGATCAGCTGGCCATGCTGAGCTTCCCACTCGGGGGCATGCACAAAGAAGAGGTGCGCGCTGAGGCGCGTCGGCTGGGCTTGCCGGTCGCTGAGAAGCGCGAGAGCCAGGAGATCTGCTTTGTTGGCCATGAGGGCTACGCGGCCACCGTCGACGCACTCGCGGCCAACGCGACGCGCGGCGGTGACATCGTCGATGGTGAGGGACGCGTGCTCGGACGACACGAGGGCGTGCATCATTTCACCATCGGTCAGCGACGCGGACTGCGCATCGCCGCGCCTGAGCCTCTCTATGTGACCGAGATCGATTCGGCGCGCGCCGAGGTGCGTGTCGGGGTGCGCGAGGAGCTGCTGCACCGCACGGTGCGGATTGGCTACGTGCAGTGGGTCAGAGCGCCCGAGCAGGACGCCGAGGTGGAGCTCCAGCAGCGCTACCGCGAGCCCGCGCGCGTGGCACGCATCGAAGCGCTGGCCGACGGTGAGCTGCTGGCCCATTTTGCACAGCCGCAGCCCCGCGGCGCGCCCGGGCAGGCCGCTGTCTTCTATCGCGGCGACGAGCTGCTCGGCGGAGGCACATTGCGGCCGACGGCGCTCGATGCGATACAACGGGCCTCTGCATGACGCTCGACGCGTTGCAGACGACGCTCGGGCGGACGTTTGTGCGCCGCGAGCTGCTCACCGCGGCGCTGACGCATTCGACGTACGCCAACGAGAATGTCGGCAGTGGTCCGCACAATGAGCGTCTGGAGTTCGTCGGCGACGCGGTGCTCGATCTGCTCGTCGCGGAGCTGCTCTATGATCAGTTTCCGGCGGCGGCCGAGGGCGAGCTGAGTCGTCGACGGGCGCGCGTCGTGCGTACGACGGCGCTCGCACGCATGGCGGATGATTTGCATCTCGGCGAGCACGTGCGCCTCGGACATGGGCAACACACCGCGGTCGAGCGCAGTCCACGTCTATTGGCAGGCGTGACCGAAGCGGTCGCCGGTGCAGTGTTTCTCGATGGCGGCTTTGAGGCGGTGCAGACCTGCTTTGCCGAACGGTTCTCGCGTGCCATCGCCGAAGCCGCGCGGCCGATCGATTTCAAAACGCTGCTGCAGGAGAGCTGTCACAAGCTCGCGCTCGCTCCGCCCCTCTACGAGGTGCTCGAGGTGAGCGGTCCCGACCACGCGCGCGTCTATCGCTGCTGCGTGTGGCTCGGCGACAAGCAGGCAGGCGAGGGGATAGCCGGCAGCAAGAAGGAAGCCGAGCAGCAGTGTGCGCATGCGGCGCTCGAGAGTCTGGGAGTCCAGGATGTCTGAAGTGTTTCGTTGTGGTGTCATCGCTGTCGTGGGTAGGCCCAACGTCGGCAAATCAACGCTCGTCAACGCGCTCTTGGGCGAGAAGGTCGCCATTGTCAGCCCGAGGCCGCAGACGACCCGCACGGCCATCCGTGCCATCGTCAATGAGCCCGGCGCGCAACTCGTGCTCGTCGATACGCCCGGCGTGACGACGTTGCGCACAGCGCTACACAAGGCCATGCGCCGCAGCGTCGCCAACAGCACCGCTGACGCCGATGGTGTGTTGCTCGTGGCGGAAGTGCACGGCGACACGCCGAACGTGGGGGACGAGGAACAGCGCGCGCTCGATACCGCGCGTGCCTCGGGCAGGCCGCTTGTCGTCGCGCTCAACAAGGTGGACAAGCTGCGTCGCAAAGAGCAGCTGCTGCCGTGGCTCGCGCACTTTGAGCAGACGCTGGGGGCGCGCTGCGTCGTGCCCGTCTCCGCGCTCAGAAAAGACGGCATCGACCCTCTGCGCCGCGAGCTCATCGCGCTGCTACCCGAAGGGGAGGCCATCTTCCCTGCCGATCTGTACACCGATCAGGCGGAACGCTTTCTCTGTGCCGAGCTCGTACGCGAGCAGCTGCTATTGCAGACGCGCGAGGAGATCCCGCACAGCGCCGCGGTGGTCATCGATTCGTTCGAGGACGAGCGCGACAACGCCGAGCGTCCCATTTGTCGGCTCACCGGACGCATCATCGTCGAGCGCGAGTCGCAAAAGGGTGTTGTGGTAGGGAAGGGTGGTGTGCGCATCAAATCGATGTCGCAGGCGGCGCGGCCGCAAATCGAGGCACTGCTTGGCTCGCAGGTGTACCTGCGCCTGACGGTGGAAGTCGATCCAAACTGGACCCGTAACGAGTCGGCCGTGCACGAGCATGGTTACGGCATGAACGAGCGCCTGCCATGACCGCTCGTCCCCCCATCGTCGCTCTGGTTGGCCGGCCCAACGTCGGCAAGTCGACGCTGTTTAACCGCCTGTTGGGTCGGCGCGCGGCGCTCGTCGACGATACACCTGGAGTCACGCGCGATCGGATCTTCAGTCGGCTCGAGATCGACGGCCGTGAGCTGATGCTCGTCGATACGGGCGGACTCGATCTCGTCTCCAATGACGACATGTTGCGGCGCGTGCGAGCCCAGGCGCAGCTGGCCATCGACGAGGCCGATCTCGTGTGCTTTATCGTGGACGGGCAGTCGGGGCTCTTGCCGGCCGACCGGGACGTCGCGCAGGTCTTGCACCGCTCGGGTCGCAAGACGGTGGTGCTCGTCAACAAGCTCGATGTCGATGCGCACGACGACCGGCTCGGTGAGTTCTACGCGCTCGGTATGGAGACGTTGCTGCCGGTGAGCGCCGAGCACGGTCGCGGCATGTCGGATCTTGCGACGTTGCTGCTCGAGCGCCTCGACCCACCGGCGTATGAGCCCATCCGTGACGCGCCGCAACCCGTCGAAGAGGTCGCCGAGGAAGACGAGAGTCTTGGCGCGACGCGCATCGAATGGCGTGGCGGCCCGATTTACGTGGCCATCGTCGGGCGCCCCAATGTTGGCAAGTCGTCGCTCGTCAATCGCCTGCTCGGGGAAGAGCGCATGCTCGCCGACGACGCACCGGGTACGACGCGGGACGCTGTCGACTCGCAGCTCGTCCATGAGGGTCATGAGATTGTGCTCATCGACACGGCGGGGATGCGGCGCCAGCGGGCCATCGACGAGCGCATCGAGCGCTATGCCGTCTTCGCAGCGATGCGCAGTATGGAGCGTGCGGACATCGTCGTGCTGGTGCTCGACGCCACCCAGCCGGTGGCGGTGCAAGATGCGCGCATCGTGTCGCTCGCCGAAGAGCACGGCAAGGCCATCGTGCTCGTCGTCAACAAGTGGGATCGGGTCACCGGCGAGGCGCGCAAGGCCTTTTTGTCGCAGCTCGGTGACGAGCTACGCATGGTGTCCTACGCCCCGGTGCTACAGCTCTCGGCGAAGACGGGGAAGGGCATCGGACGCCTGCTGCCGACCGTGCTCGAAGCGCAGCGTGAGCGTCACCGGCGCGTCGGTACCGCCGAGCTCAATCGCTTCTTTCGCTCGGTCATCGATGCGCACCCGCCACCCTATCGCGCCAATCGCCGTCCGAAGCTCTACTACGTCTCGCAGCCGCTCGTGCGGCCGCCGACCTTCATTGTCGTCGCCAGCCACCCGGAGTCCATCGATCCGTCGTACGGACGGTACCTGCAAAACTCCTTGCGTGAGCGCTACGGCTTTCGCGGCACGCCCCTGTGGGTCAAATTC
>CAYHNK010000081.1:10689-15655 GCA_964357695.1 uncultured Bdellovibrionales bacterium
CCCATCCGCCGATACACCCGGCGACACGCGTATGCGCGGGACCCGCGCGGGGAGATCGCTATCATGGGCGCCTTCGACACGATGGGCATTGGACAACCAGGCACGCAGTTGCTCGATGGGGCTTCGCGCCTCATCGATGCGAAGCGCTTTGACAAGGCGCGTGCCTCGGTGCGTATCGAGCACGGCGCCGCTGGGACCGCTGTCGCCGGCTCATTTCGGTTCGGCGAGGACAACAGCTCCGAAGTCGGTGTCGGACAGTACCACGAGGACGGGCTCGACGGATCGCGCCGATCGTACAGGATCCTGACAGGCAGCATGCCAGTGAACCGCTTCGACAAAGAAAGCCGCGTTGGCGTGACACTCGTGGAAGGACGTGGCGGCGTTGTTGATTTTGGCGTTGATGCCACGCACGCCGATGACACGTTCGGCATGAAGCTCATGGGTCACGTCGGCGCCATGGATGAGGCGCCGTATGCGGCGGCCGAGGTGATCGCCGTGTCGACCGCGACGTCGCACGATCGCATGTGGCCGCGGGGCGCTGCCTTCGCCGGTGGCTATAGCCTGCAGCGCTACGATCACCGCACCGCCTTGGCGTTTGCTGGCCAGGTCAACCTGCCGTTCTATAGCTCGCCATCGTTCCTCATCGGACCGCTGGCGGGGGTGGGCGGCGCGATTGGTCACGACTATGAGCGTGATCTCGCGATTCGACAGACCCACGCGCGTGCCGGTGTCGAGCTCGCCACGGCGTCGGGTATCGGCGTGGCTTACACGCGCAACTGGACCGACGACGAGATCTTTGGGCGTCGCGACGATTCGCGTCTCACACTCTCGGTGCACGGAGCGTTCTAACGGTGCCGCGCCCGCCTCGCGCCAGCGCGTCGTGACGATGTAGCTACGGCGCCGACTTCTTGCCGCGCGAAAATAGACTCGACAGACGCTTGAGCAGCGAGGGTTTCGCCGCGGCTTGGGTCGGAGCAGCGGCCTTTGTCTGCACGCTCATGCCACCCGGCTCGCCAGAGCCACGACGACGGCGACGACGTCGCTTGCGCTGCATCTGCGGCTCCGCGTCGCGCGAGGCAGCGGGCGCGTCACGTCGTTTGCGTCCCGGGGCGACGCGATCCAGGTCGATGAGCTCGAAGGTAGGTAGCGCCAGCTCGTCACCTTCTTCCTCGCGCGTGCCAGCATCCTGGCGCCCACGTCCGGTGCGACCTCGGTCGCCTTCGCCACGCGATCGGCGTCCCCCGCGGCGACGCGATCGCGAACGCGGTGCCCCGTCGCGAGCCTCTGCCGACGCGGTGACCTCTTCCTCGCTCTCGTCCGCGCGCGCTGCTTCTTCGTCGTCTTCTTCTTCGTCTTCGAGATCCTCGTCGAGCTCGTCCTCGACGTCCTCGTCATCGTAGCGCGGTGGTGGACCGAAGTTCGGCGGCGGCAGCTCGATGACCTCGGCGTCAGGATCGGCCTCGAAGCTCAGCTCGTGCTGTCCCGGCGACAAGCCGCGCTCGAGCACGACGGTGACCTGAATGCCGTAGAGTTGCTCAAGCTCCTGAATGGCCGGCCACTTTTCCGTGCGCAGGTGATGACCGGTTTCTGGGGCGATGCGCACCGTGGCTCGTTTTAGGTCACCGCGCGCGGCGCGATCACGGAGATCTCGCAGCACCGCCAGCGCGTGGGCATCGCCACTGAGCACGTGCCCCGTGCCGCCACAGACGCCGCAGGGAACAAAGACACTCTGCCCGAGCGCCGAGCGGATGCGCTGCCGAGTGAGCTCGAGCGTGCCGTTGGGCGAGAAATGACCGATCTTGATGCGCGCTTTGTCTGAGGCGAGCGCCTCTCGCAAGGCCTTGTCCACCTGGCGCTCGTGCTTGCGCGAGGCCATGTCGATAAAATCGATGACGATGATGCCGCCGAGATCGCGCAGACGAAGCTGGCGTGCCACTTCCGCCGCGGCCTCGAGGTTGGTCTGTAGCGCCGTCTCCTCTTGGCGGCCCGACTTCTGCTTGCCGGAGTTGACGTCGATGGCGACGAGAGCTTCGGTCGGGTCGAGCACCAGCGAGCCGCCCGAAGGCAGGCTCACCTTGCGTGTGAAGAGTGCCTGGAGCTGATCTTCAACGCCGTAGTGATGAAAGATCGGTCGTCGCTCGACGTAGCGACTCAGGACGCTGCGCTGCTTGGGCATGACGAGGTGCATGTATTCGGCCGCGCGGTCGTAAGCCTCGTCGGAGTCGACGATCACCTCATCGATGTCGCTCGTGAAGTAGTCGCGCAAGGCGCGAATGACGACGTCCTGCTCCTTGAGGATGAGCGCCGGTGCTTTGGCGTCGGCGACCTCCCGCTGGATATTGTCCCACAGCTGTAGCAGCACCTGGAGGTCGCGGTTCAGATCAGTCTTGGAGCGGTCCTTGCCCGCCGTGCGGATGATGACCCCCATGCCCTTGGGTACCGCCAGCATGTCGGCAGCAACGCGCATGCGACGCCGTGTCTCCTCGGCTTCAAACTTGCGGGAAACGCCGTGGTGGCTGCCTCCCGGCATGAGCACGAGATAGCGGCCAGCGAGCGACAGATGCATCGTGAGGACAGCGCCTTTAGCACCGACCTCGTCCTTTTCGACCTGCACGAGAATCGATTGCTTGGCCTTGAGCACTTCCGTGATGCTGTAGGCACGCCCGGCGTCAACTTTGCCAATCTTGGTGGCGTCGACGTCCTGCACCGTGAGAAAGCCGTGCTTGTCGGCGCCATAGTTGATGAACGCCGCATTGAGCGACGGCTCTACGGCCGCGACGACCGCCTTGTAGATGTTGCCCTTGTTCTTCTCGGCGTTGCGGGTTTCAATATCGAAGTCTTCGAGAGTGCGGTCTCTGAGGATAGCAATACGAATCTGTTCCTGATCAACCGCGTTGATAACCATCTTGCGTGACATCAAAATCCTGCGACTGTTATGGCCTCATGCGTCTCGGATACCACAGCGGCAATAGCACTGAGAGGCGCGCCTGCAGGGTGGTGTATCCGGGACGGTCGAAGAGCGCCGAATCGAAGAGCGCATAGTAACGCACGACCGCCCCGAGCAGCAAGCGTTGTGTGATCGCATAGTCGAAGCCGGCGCCCGTGCTCGCCACCGTGCTCGACCACGTGGTTTCCTGCGCTGGGGTGATCCAACGCAGGCGAACCTGAGCCATACCGAGCTCGACAAAAGGCGTGACGCGTGCCACGTCGATGTTGTAGACGAGGGCCAGTCCGAGCGTGTCGACGCGGTCGGGTGCGCTGGTGGCGGCAAAGCGCTTGTGGTCGTTGAGCACTTGGAGACCGAGGCGGTCGGTGATGCCGAGCGCGGCGTGTAGCGCGCCGAATTGGCCCCAGTTTCGCCCGCCTGCTGGATCGGCGAGCGTGGCGAGGCCACCTTCGACGCCCAACCGCAAATCGAGCGGCGCACCGTGGCCGCGGCGTGCGGGCAGGGCGACAAGGACACTGGCGGCGGCCGCCAGGATGAGGTATCGCGTCAGCACGACGCATGCACTATAGCGAACAAGTCGCGCCCAAGTCATGCGCGACGAGGAGGCAGAAGTATCGTGGCAAAAGTGACCCGCAAAGAGCTACTCAAACAGGACGACGCATTCTTGGCGGCGGCATCGCAGAGTGCCCAATGGGTGGGGTCGCACCGTGCGCCGGTGATCCTCGCGGTGGTAGGCGCCGTGGCCGTCGTGTTGGCCGCGTGGGGCGTGATCGAGCTGCGCAGCTATCGCACCCAACGGGGCGCGACGGCGCTCGAAGCGGCCCTGACCATCCTCAACGCCGAGGTGGTGGGTGAGGAGAAAGCGGCTCCCAGTGCGACGCCGCCGACGTTTGCGAGCGAGCAAGTGAAGTGGCGCGCCGCGGAGGAGCGTTTTTCACAGATCGCACGTGACGAGGGATTGCACGGCGCGGGCGTGCTGGCCGCGTTTTACAGCGGCGATCTGCGTCAAAAGCTCGGTGACAACGGTCCGGCCGAAGCACAGCTCACAGCGTTGTTTGAGGCGCTCCAGCCGAGCGACAGCCTGTTCTTTTTAGCGGTCGAGCGTGTCGCGTATCTGCAAGAAGGCCGCGGCGAGCTGAAGCAGGCGGCACTCACCTGGCAGCGTCTCGTCGACGGCACCGACGCGTTCTACGCGGACACGGCCTCGTTCGAGCTCGCCCGCCTCTACATCAAACAGGGCGAGGCGGAGCAGGCGCGCCGGCTGCTCGAATCGTTCGAAGCGAAGTTTGCCTCCTCGCCGCTGCGTGAAAAGGCGGCTGACGCGTTGGCTCAGTTGGGCCCCGCATTATGATCGGAGCTGCCTTGCTCGCGGCGCTCGTCGGTGTTGTCGACGGTGGCGCGTCCGATCTCGTGCAGGATGACGCACGTGCGCATCGCGTCGCGGCCGAGCAGCACTACCTGTTTGCGCCCTCCTGGACGATGCAGCTCGTGCGTACCGGGCAGGCGCGGGACGGCGCCGTGTCGTTCGGGAGGCCCGGGATCTGTCCGGAGCTCGGTCTCGCGGTGGTCGCAACCGGAGAGGGGCGCGTCCTCGGAGTGCGTCTCGAAGACGGGGCGGTGCTCTGGCAGCGACGCGAAAACGTCGTCTTTGCAGGCACGGTGAGCATCCTGCGCGAGCCGAAGACCGGCGAGTGGTGGGCCGTGACGGGCAGTGAGGATGGCACGTTGTGGGCGCTACGAGTGCGCGACGGCGCCGAACAATGGCATGTCGAGCTCGGCGGCATCAGCCGCGCCCCGGTCGCGTTGGCGAGAGACACGCTGCTTGCAACGACGATGGCCAACCGTGTGGCACATGTCGATATCGCGACGGGCGAGGTCGTGTGGCTGCGTGGCCGCACCCGCCCGAGCACGCTCACCGTCAACGGGCATGGCAGCGCGGCCGTCGACGCGACCCGCGTCTACGTTGGCTTCTCGGATGGCTACGTTGAGGCCTACGAGCTCGAGAGCGGCCACACCGGG
>CAYHNK010000082.1:0-15603 GCA_964357695.1 uncultured Bdellovibrionales bacterium
CCTGACGACGGGCCAGGTGATCAGCGAGGATCTCGGCATCAAGCTCGAGAACGTCACGCTCAAGGACCTCGGCCAAGCCAAGCGCATCACGATCGATAAGGACAACACGACGATCGTCGATGGTGGCGGCAAGAAGAAGGAGATCGAGGCGCGCGTGGGTCAAATCCGCACGCAGATCGAAGATACCACCAGCGACTACGATCGCGAGAAGCTGCAGGAGCGGCTGGCGAAGCTCGTCGGTGGCGTCGCGGTGGTGCGCGTGGGCGCAGCCACCGAGGCCGAGATGAAGGAGAAGAAGGCCCGCGTCGAGGACGCGTTGCACGCGACCCGTGCGGCCATCGAAGAGGGCGTCGTCCCCGGCGGCGGCGTGGCCTTGCTGCGCGCTCTCCCCGCGCTCGACAAGCTCGTCTTCGAGGGTGACATGCAGTTTGGTGTCAACATCATCCGTCGCGCTCTCGAGGAGCCGCTGCGCCAGATCGTGCACAACGGTGGTATGGATGCCTCGATCGTGCTCGACAAGGTGCGCACGAACAAGGGCAACTTCGGCTTCAACGCGCAGACCGAAGAGTACGGCGACATGCTGCAGATGGGCGTCATCGACCCTGCCAAGGTCGTACGCACCGCGTTGCAGAACGCCGCGTCGGTGGCATCGCTGATGCTGACGACGGACGCGATGGTGGCCGAGAAGCCGAAGAAGGAGTCATCGGCCTCGGCACATGCTGGCGCCGGTATGGGCGGCGGCATGGGTGGTATGGGAGGCATGGACTACTAGAGTCCGAGCCCAACGTTAGGAAGTCTCGAGAGGGCCCCCTTACGGGGCCCTTTCTTTTTTCACCGCGGCCAATGGGCGATGATGGTCTTGCAGCGCGAGATGGGATACGCTGCCCTTCGGGGGTCAGCGGAGATGAAACAGTGACGGCATCGTCGCAGCGTGGCTATCCGAAGCTGAAGCAGGGCGTGCGACTCAGCGTCGAAGGCGCGTCGACGCAATTGCGGGCAACGACCACGGTGCACGAAATCGGTGACGACGGCGCAATCATCCTGCGCCTGCCGCCGCACGTCGAAAGCTCCAAGCTGGTCCCCGGGGACCGCGCCGCACTCGAGTACTTCCGTGAAGATGCCGCTTACCAGCTCACGAGCGAGATCGACGCCATCGAGCCCGCCGACGCCTTTGCGCTGCTGCACCTGCGGCGCCCGTCCCGCATCAAGAAGGTGCAAAAGCGCCGCTTTCCGCGCCTGCGCGTGCAGCTGCCCATGCATTGGATGCGCATCGAGCTCGGCGCACAGTTCGAGCAGGACGCGGCCCTGCGTCAGCGCCACTTGGACGTGTGGGCCAAGCAGGTCCACAAGCAGGGCGAGAGCGGCCGCAGTGAAGCGATTAGCGGCAGCGGTATGCGACTGGCCCTCGGCGAGCACCTGCGCGAAGGCGAGGCGATCTACGTCGAGCTCGAGCTCGGTGAGCTGCGATTGCGCCAGGCGGGCCTCGTCACCTGGGCGGGTCGGTCGGAGGCAGGAACCGACTTGGCGTTTGCCGCGGGTCTCGAGTTCGTCAGCATCACCGACAGCGAGCGTGACGACATCCTGGCCCTCGTCGATCGGCCCTGAGAGCTCTTGGCTGTGATGTGCGACGCTTGGCGCGACGTCCCAGAGGCACTCTGGAACGACTGGCACTGGCAGCAGGCCCACCGCATCCGCACGCTCCTTGCACTCGAGCGGGTCGTGCACTTGACCGACGACGAACGACGCGCGGTCACTGAGGCGGCGGCGCTGTTTCGCATGGCGATTACGCCGTATTACGCCTCGCTCATCGACCCGGACGACGTGCTCGATCCCATTCGCCAGCAGGCGGTGCCGCAGCTCGCCGAGCTGGTAGTACAGCCGGACGAAATGGTGGACCCACTCGCCGAAGAGAGCCACATGCCGGTCGAGGGTCTGACCCACCGCTACCCTGATCGCGTGCTGCTCTACGTGACGCATAACTGTCCGGTCTACTGCCGCCACTGCAACCGCAAGCGCAAGGTCGGCAATCCTCAGTCCGCACCCGCCCGCGACCGGCTGGACGCCTGGATCGACTACCTGCGCACGCACGACGAAGTGCGCGACGTGCTCGTCTCGGGAGGAGACCCCCTCAGTCTCTCAGACGCACGGCTCGAGGAGATCTTGCGGCGCCTGCGCGAAGTCCCCCACATCGAGATCCTTCGTCTCGCGACGCGCAACCCGGTGACCCTACCGCAGCGGCTGACCGACGAGCTCGTGGCCATGCTACGCCGTTACCAGCCGTTGTACGTCAACACGCATTTCAATCACCTGCGCGAGTGTACGCCCGAAGCGGCGCGTGCTCTCGATCGGCTGGCAGACGGCGGCTCGGTCCTTGGCAACCAGATGGTGCTCTTGCGCGGCATCAACGAAGACCCGAACATGGTCCGCGCACTCAATCACTGGCTGCTGCGTCATCGCTGTCGGCCGTACTACATTTTCCAAGCCGACCCAGCGCAGGGCATCGCGCACTTTCGCACACCGATTGCGAGCGGCTTGAGGCTCATCGACAGCTTGCGCGGCTGGACGAGCGGCCTCGCGGTGCCGCACTACGTCGTCGATCTCCCCGGGGGCGGTGGCAAGGTGCCGCTCGTCCCCGAGTACCTCGTCGCACAAGATGGGCGACGCTACACGTTTCGCAACTACGCCGGTGAGCTGTTCACGTATGACGAAGGCGTCACACCGACCGCCGCGCCGCCTACCACACCGTCCCCAGCACCGCGAACGCCCCCGCGTAGCGGTCGGGGCCCACGGCGCGGCCGTACCCCACACGAAACGTCATAGGCAGGCCGTAGCCCACGACGAGATCGAGTCGCGCCTCGC
Organism: uncultured Bdellovibrionales bacterium; assembly: GCA_964357695.1. Classification (GTDB taxonomy): domain Bacteria; phylum Myxococcota; class XYA12-FULL-58-9; order XYA12-FULL-58-9; family CAYHNK01; genus CAYHNK01. The sequence goes on from CAYHNK010000082.1 coordinate 2,860, forward strand.
CGCCAACACTGTAGTGCTGACTGCGCTCGAGCGCGGTGGGCCTATCGGCTACGGCGGCGCCATCGACAAAGACGGCCCCGTGCAGCGCGCCGAAGTAGATAGGCAGGGTACTCACACCCCGCTCGATGTCGTACAGCGGAAAGCGGTACTCGGCGGTGCCACTGACGAGCAGATCGCCGACGAACGGGATGAGCGGATAGCCGCGTAGCGAGCGTGCGACGGCAAAGCGTTGCTCGTAGGCGTCGAGTAACAGGTCGCGGGTGGGCAGCCCGGCGATCGCGAACAGTCGGCTGCGCTTGTAGTTGCTGCGGCCGTAGCCGCCAAAGAAATCGAGCATGAGCACGTGACGCGCAAAGACTGCGGCGCGAACGTAATGGGTCATTTCCCCACTCACCGTCCACGCACGGTATTGCGAGCCAAGCTGCGGGCTCTCGATCTGCACGCCCGCAAGCGCGCGCGTGCCTTCTTCGGGCGAGATGGAGCTCACGTAGCTCTGCACCGACGAGTAGGCGAGCTGCAACCCGGCGCGGGCGAAGCGACCCTCGTCCGGAAATGATGGCGCCGTATCCTGCGGCTCGACTTCGAGCGGGGCGCGCGCCGATCGGTAACGCAGCTCATAGCTTGGCACGAGCTGTAGATACCGATCGCGGCTCACCCACAAGGGCACGCTCGTCGATAGGCGCCCAGCCCAGACGTCTTCCTCGACCCCACGTGAGATGCCGTTGCGCACATACGGCACCGCGGCATAGCCGAGCTGGCGACTCGCATTGAGCGTCAGGCCGGGGTGAAACTGCCGATTGGCGTAGGAGATAAAGAACCCGGGCGTGCGCGAGAGGGTACCGTACCAGGCCTGCAAGAAGTAGCTGTGCAGCATCAAGGCATCGGCGCCCTGGAGTGTCACCCCCCAGATGCTGCCGCGCGTGTCGACACCGGACAGCGGCAGCCAACCGCGCGGTCGCAAGGTCTCCCACGCGGAGTATGGGCGGCTCGGGTAGAGCGTCGCGGCCGCGTGCGTTTGCACGGGAGGGCGTACATAGGCCGGCACATCGACGGGCTCGAGCTCGCTCAAGACCGGCAACGCGATGCGCGCCAGATCGAAGCCGCGCGACGAGTAGCTGCGGTAAACGATGGCACGGCCGTCGGGCGTTGGCTCGGGATAGAACGCGCCCCCGAGTACGCGCGTCAGCCGTCGCGGCTCGCCGCCCACGAGCGGCTGCACATACAGGTTGTAGATGCCGTCGCGATCGGAGTGGTAGACGATCGACTGGCCATCCACGGTGAATGCGGGCGCCCCATCGAGGGCGCGGTCATGCGTCAGGCGCGTCGTACGCTCCACTTCGCGGTCATAGAGAAAGATGTCGCGTTGCCCGTCGACCATGCCGACAAGAACGATCATGCGTCCGTCGGGTGAGAAGCGCGGGGTCCAGAGCTGCGTCCGCGGGCCCAGATCGACGATCGTCCGCGCCGTACTCGCGTCGCCGAGCCTCGCGAGCGGTGCCATACGGAGCACGGCGTGACCACCATCGCTATGGACAAACACCGCGCTCGTGCCATCGCGCGAAACGTCGGGACCGCTGACCCGCGCACCCTGCGTGAGCCGCGTCTTCTGCCCGGTCACGAGATCGAGGCGAAACAAGTCGCCGTAGAGGCGGTACACGTCCGAGACCTCGTTCTCAGTGACAATTGCCTCGCGCCCCCCCGGCACGAGCGCCAGCTGTGCGTCTCGCTGCACCCAGGCAATGCGCTCGCTGCTGCCGTCAGCGTGCAGGCTCTGCAGCGCGGCGTGCTCGTCGACGGGCGCTTCGATAAAGTAAATGCGCTCGTCGTCGGCGATGCGCACCGGGCCCATCTCCTGGCCGCGATGTGTGAGGACATCACCGGCGCGCATGCCCTGATGCTCGAGCTCCGCCCTGCGAGCCACGTAGCGCGCCCGCAGCTCGGTTGTGAAATCGCCATAGAGCACCTCGTAGTCCTCGCCAAACACGTGACGGCCGGTGACGTTGACGCCAAAGGGCACGAGCTGCGTGCCGTAGTCGAAGGTCATGCGCGTGAGCGCGTCTTCGCCGAAGCGCTGCGCGAGATAGTCGACAAAGAGCCCGCCGTAGAGATACGGCACGTGCCCCTGGGGCCACACCCATGGGAACCCCGATACTTGGCCGAGATCGAGCAACGCACCCTCGAGCACGGCCATGCGCAGCACCATGTCGGTAAAGCTCGCGCGCACCCGGCCACCGCTCGAGAGCGCCGACTCGTAGTAGGTGGCGAGGCCCTCGACCAACCAGCGCGGCTGTACGCCGTTGGGTGTGAGCCAGCGGCCAAAGATGCTGCCAAACAGGCGCGGTAGACCGCGCACGGTGTCGATATGCACGATGTGGGTCATCTCGTGCTCGACGAGCAGCGTCAGCCAGTCGTCGTAGTCCGAGAGCGTCGAGAGATCGTCGGGCGCAGCGTTGTTGACGCCGATGAGGTTGTACGGGATGGACTGCGCGAAACCGTTGGCGATGTCCGTCTCGTCGTTGACGACGAGATGCACGGGTAGGGTCGGCATCCAACGCAGCCGCGCGCTCAATTGCGTGAGCGCCGCTTCGCCCCGCTCGGCGATGGCGACGGCGGTGTCGTAGCGACCCTCCGGGTAGTGCACTTCCAAGTGCTCACTCGCCAGCGTGCGCCACGAGACCCGCGGGTCGTAGGCGAACGAGGGCCGCGTGCCGAGCAGCACCAGGGCCACAAGCAGTGCATCGCGCGCAAAAGCCATGCAGTCTTACGTCACCTGCACGCCCTACTCCGTCGACTCGAGCGGCGCGCGTGCGGTGCGTCGTCGCCGCCGCGGCGCGGGCGTCGTCGCCTGCGCCTCATCAAGCGGGCGCGAGCGCTCGTCACGGGGAAGATGTCGGTGCAGGAATGGCTCGAGCGTGAGCCACAACATCTCGGGCAGCTCGATGGGCGCGACGTGCGTGCCGCCGGGCAAGACGCACAGCTCGGCTCCAGGTACCAGCCGAGCCATCCGCCGAGCGATCCACGTCGGCGTGAACGTATCCTTGGCGCCACCGATGACCAACGTCGGCGCCACGATGCGCTCGAGCTCGTCTTCGACGCTGTGGCGCTCAGCCGCCGCCGCCATGCGCGCAAAGACCTCGACGTCCATGCGCAGCAAGTGATCGAAATACGGTTGCAGGTCGCGTCGCTCGACGAGGGGAGCACTCACCTCAAACGCCGTGGCGTAGCGATAGAGCAGCTCGCTCGCCAGCGTCTTTTTCCACAGCCAGCGCGCCGCCTCGGGAAAGCGCGCCGTAGCGCCGTTGACCCACGGCCAGATGCGCCCCAACAGGTTGACGTTGTGGAAGGTGGTGAGCGGCTGCCCGTAGGCGCCGCAGATCGATACCAGCGCGGCGACGCGCTCCGGGTGACGCAATGCCACCTCGCAGGTGACCTGCACCCCCATAGAGTGACCGCCGAGGGCTACGCGGTCGAGCCCGAAAGCGTCGAGCACGGCCATGACATCTTGGCGCGACGCTTCGATACCCAGCGCATCGCGCGCCTCCGGCGTGCCGCTTTGACCGTGTCCACGCAGGTTCCAATGCACCACCCGATACGAGGTGAGCAGCGCCGGGCGCAGGTAGCGCCAGATAAAGCCGTCGCACCCGAGTCCGTCACACAAGACCACCGCCGGCCCGTCGCCCTCGCTGCTGGCGTAGATCGGCGTACCGTCGAAGGAGGTGACCATGCGCTCGTCGAGCATGCGAGCATCCTAGCGTTGCGGCACCAAACGCGCCAGCCCTTGCCCATCACGGCCCTCGTGCGCTAGCACTTGCGGTGAAGTGCACGCTCATTCCCACAACAGCGCTCGCCGACTGCTCGCAGCGCTCGGCGTCACCGGGACGATCATGGTCGCCGAGCTCATCGGTGGGCTCATCTCTGGCTCACTGGCCCTGCTCGCCGACGCGGGACACATGCTCACCGACGTGCTGGCACTGGCCGTCGCCTTCAGTGCGGTCGTGCTCGGAGCACGGCCCGCCGACGACCGCCGCACCTACGGCTACCGTCGACTCGAGATCCTCGCCGCGCTCCTCAATGGCATGGCGCTCGTGGCCCTGAGCGGCTCCATTCTCTACGAAGCCGCCCATCGCTGGATGACGCCCCAGCCTGTCGATGCACGTGTGATGGGCGCGGTCGCCGCCGTGGGCCTCGTCGCCAACCTCGTCGGCCTCATGCTGCTGCGCGGGGGGCGAGCGAACCTCAACGTGCGCGGGGCGTTCTTGCACGTGCTCGGCGACACGTTGAGCTCGGTGGGGGTGCTTCTCGCCGCCGCCGCCATTGCGTGGACCGGCTGGCAGCGCCTCGATCCTCTGCTGTCGATGCTCATCGCGCTCGTCATCATCGTCAGCTCGTTTGCGCTGCTACGCGAGGTCATCGACGTGCTGCTCGAAGCCGCACCCCGTGGGCTCGATACTGAGCGGGTACGCGCCACCATCGCGGCTGTCGACGGCGTCATTGCAGTACACGATCTGCACGTCTGGAGCATCACCACCGGCCTGCCGGCCTTGAGCGCGCACGTCGTCGTCACCAGCGAACCGACGGATCCGTATGCGGTGCTGCAAGCCGTACAGGGCAGGCTGATCGCTGACTTTTCCATTCGGCACGCAACACTCCAGATCGAATGTCACGGGTCGCGGGACTGCGGCTGCGCCATCGGCGACCTACACGAACGCCACGATGAGCACGCCGACGCACATCACACGTAGGCGTTAGGACGCAAGCCAATCGATGAGCGTCGCCACACCGACGCCGGTGCCACCTTTGGCGTAAGCCCCGTCTTCGACCGTGCTTTCAGCCGGTCCGGCGATGTCCAGATGCGCCCACGGCGTCTTGCCGACGAACTCGCGCAAAAAAAGCGCGGCGGTAATGGCGCCACCGAAGCGATCGCCGGTGTTCTTCATGTCGGCGACGTCGCTCTTGAGCTGCTCGCGCAGGGTTTCGGTGAGCGGCAGGCGCCAGAGGTCCTCACCCGCACGCGCGGCGCTGTCCGCAAGCGCCGTAGCGAGGGCGTCGTCGTTGGCAAATAGTCCTATGGTGCTCGGACCGAGCGCCACCTTGACGGCGCCCGTGAGTGTCGCGAGGTCCACCACATGCTGTACGCCCAGAGTGGTCGCAAAATGCAGCGCGTCGGCGAGCACGAGTCGGCCTTCGGCGTCGGTGTTGTTGACCTCGACGGTCTTGCCCGCGGCGCTGCGCAAGACGTCACCCGGACGAATGGCCGTACCCGAGGGCATGTTCTCGGCGAGCGCCATGACGCCGTGAACTGTCACCTTGGGCGAGAGCTTGGAGAGCGCCACCATGGTGCCAAGCACGGCCGCGGCACCCGCCATGTCCATCTTCATCGTTTCGATGCCGCCGGTGGGCTTGATGTTGAGACCACCGGAGTCAAAGGTGATGCCCTTGCCGACGAGCGCCACCGAGCGCTTGGACTTGCCACCCGCGGGTGCGTAGGTGAGATGCACGAGGCGCGGCGGACGCGCACTGCCAGCTCCCACACCCAAGAGAAGCCTCGCGCCCATTTTCTCGATCTCGAGGGCGCCAAAGACGCGCACTTTGAGGCGGTGGCTCGTGCCGAGCTTTTTGGCCGCGGCGGCGAAGGTCTCCGGATAGACCTCGATGCCGGGCTCGTTGACCAGATCCCGCGCGACAACGACGCCGGCAGCGATAGCCTGGGCGCGGCTTACGGCACTCTTGACGGCGGCGAGCGGCCGCCCGCCGTCGACAAACGCCAGCGCCGCTTTGCTGACATCGGGTGCGCGGGACGGCTCGCTCAGATAGCGCTCAAAGCGATAGCCACCGAGCACGAGGCCGGGAGCGGCGGCTTCACACAGGTGCGCGGTCACATCCGCGGCGGCAAACGGTAGGCACAGCACGAGCGATTTGGCCCCGCCACTGCGCGCGGTGCGTGTCGCCGCACCGCCAAGGCGCAACATCGTCGCGGCGCTGCCCGTCTCTTCGCGACCGAGACCAACGAGCGCCACGCGCCGGCAACGGACCTTGCCAGCCGTCGCAAGCACGAGCTTCTGCTTCTGCTTGCCGGCGAACTGCTCGTCTCGCGCCGCGGCGATGAGCGCACCGCCGAGCGCACGGTCGACGAGTCGCACGTGCGCCGCCTTTTGCCAAACGTCTTCGAAGACACCCAGGATGAGGACGTCGGCTTGCGCCGCCGCCAGATTGCCCGAGTAAAATGAGATCTGCATGGAACGTTACTCCTTCGCGCATGCACTTGCGTCGGCCGTATCAAGCGCAAGCGCTCGACGGGGTCAAGTCGTGGTCACGCTGGTGGTGCCGCGCACATCGTCGCCCGCAGGCGCTATGCCACGACGCGCAACCGTGCGTGCCCGCCGTGCTGCTGCTGGCGGCTCGCGCCGAAAAAGGCGATGGCCTGCGCCGCGGTGCTGTCACACGTTGTCTGTGCCGGTAGCGCGACACTGCCCCGCTCCTGCAGGTTCATGGCAATACATGGGTGGCAATCGCCGCGATCGCCACAGCCATCGCAGCCGGTCAGCATCTTGTGGCTTACCGAACGCGCGAAGCCAAGGCCCAGGCTATTGCGCCAGATGTCGAGGTAGCGCTGCTCCAGAACATTGCCGCACGAGCGCGGCCAGTTACTGCACGGCAGCACGTCACCCGTGCATTGGATAAAGCTGTACTGCCGCCCCACCGAGCAGGGGGTGTCGTCATCCTGCGGTGCCGCGCAGCTCTGCTCGCTCGGGGCAAAGCGCTTGCGCACGCGCTCGTCGCGGTAGACCTCGGCGATCTGCTCGACCGATGCCCTGGTGGTCGCGGGCGTCTCGTTACTGGCATCCGTCCACGTGATGCGCGGATCGATCGCCACATCGACTCCGAGCTGTTCCCCAAGCTCGACGACCCGCAGCACTTCGTGGGCGTTGGTGGCCATGATGGGACACGCGAGGGTGACGTTGACGCCGCGCTCGCGCAGGCCCATGACGCTCGTCATCGTCTTCGTATGCGAGCCGGGAGTACAGGTCACCGTGTCGTGCACCGCGGCATCGACGGCGTACACGCTCATGCGTACGTCTTGCACCGCCAGCTCGGCGATGCGATCCCAGTGCTGCTCGCGCCACAGCGTTCCGGTCGAGAGCAGCCGTATGGCGAAGTAACGCTGCCGCGCCGCTTCGATGATCTGAAACAGGTCTTTGCGCAAGCCGATCTCACCACCTGTCAAAGAGACTGAGAAGCTGCCCGCCTCGGCCATCTGGTCGAACAGATCGACAAGTACGGGCAGGGTGAGGCGATTCTTCTTCGAGTGGGTGACGTAGCAGTGCGTGCAGTGCAGGTTGCAGGGCGCGAGCAGCTCGATGGTGCTGCCGAGCGGTACATTGCGGGCCATGAGAGTCTTGGCGAGGTGCGGCAGGATGTTCATCGCCCGACCTCCTGCACGGCGCGCTCGACGCCCAACCGTACAGCGGTGGCGTCCCGCGAAAAACGCAGACGAAGAAACGGTCGCTCACGGACCAGACGGCTGGCAAAATCGAACGCAGTCATCTCCCCCTCCTCATCGCCCTGCGGCAGCGCGATCGCCGGCAGCAAGGCTCGTAGCGCGTCCCGGGGGGAGAGGAGCGACGCAGTGATGTCTTCTGCCTTCTCGAGCACTAGCGCAGCAGCGAGCGGTGCACTGGTACGCAAGGGCAGCAGCTCGAGCGTACCCGAAAGTGGCGTCGAGTGCACCCGCCATGACGTCCCAGCGGGGCGCACGGCGACGAGCTCGTCGTTGAGCACCGCGTCGCGGGGGAACATCGCCGCAATGGTAGACTTCCCGGCGCCGCTCGGGCCGAGAAACAGCACTGCGTCCCCGCTTGTAAGCTGTACGGACGAGGCGTGCAGCAACATCCCCCCTGCTCGCGCGAGGAGGGTCGCGAGCAGCGACGAGAGCGCGTTGTGCAGTCCCATGGGCAGGCCACTGCGACGGTCATCGGCAGCGTGAGACCAGAGACGCACATGGGCGTGCGCGGCGTGCAAGTCCAGGCGCAGCTCCATCAGCGCGCCGTCTCGCAAGACGAGGCGGTCGTGATCTCGAAGTGCGCTCGGTGCCCGCGGCATCGTGTTGGCAGCGCCACACTGTAGCACGTCGATACGAAGTCCCTCGACGGGGGCGACGAACGACGACCACGCAGCTGCAAGACGCGCGGTGACGTACTCGGGCCCGCTCACCGTGAGCGCAACGTCAGCAATGCGGAGGCCGACGGCGTGCGTGGTCGACATTGGCCGTGCTATAGCGGAGAAGCTCAGTTCTCGCCACTGTGAACATCCCGCACTCCCCGTCTGTCGACCCACGTGTCTCAATCTGACGCAGTCACGTCGCGTTTTGACACACGCTGGCCTTGCCATGGCCAGCGAGACTCTTTATGGGTGGCCCGCTAGGAGGTCCGACGCGTTGGCCTGGACCTTGCTGTAGCTGTCGCGAGATTCTTGTCGCAACCACTGCTGGCGTAGGAGTCGCACATGGCGCTCATCCGGGTCGTTTCGGCACTCGTGGCCGCATCAACGCTCACCGCGTGCTTCGCGTTCGGCCCCCCTGACGGCATCGAGTGTTCGATCCCAGACGACATCCCATGCCCGGGGGGCGAGCTCTGCGTCGACTTCGAGTGCCTGCGCGTGTGCACGCGGGGCAACAGCTCCCAATGCGCGAGCAACGAGGCGTGCATCGAGGGCACCTGCAGCCCCTACAGCCAGGCGTGCCGTGAAGCCACGGATTGCATCCAGGATGGTTGGTGGTACTGCAGCGATGGGCGCGTGTGCGCAAAGCTGCTTCACAATGGTGGCGCCTGCGGGAGCACCGCCACACGGTGTGTTTCTGACCACTGCGTCGAGGGCGTCTGCTGCGACGCAGCTTGTAACGACGACTGCGTGTCGTGTCTGGCCGTGCACACAGGTGGCACCGACGGCACGTGCGCGCCCATGCGAGTGGGCATCGATCCCTACGACCAGTGTGGACCTATCGCCTCGTGCAGCGGTGCCGGATCCGGCGCGGTATCGTCGTGCACGTGCGATGCGGGCTACGTGGGCGACGGGTCCACCTGTGGCGACATCGACGAGTGCCAAAATGGGCTCGCTGCCTGCGACGTCAACGCGACCTGCACGAACGAACCGGGGAGCTTCTACTGCACCTGCATGAGTGGCTACCACGGCGATGGCAGGGTGTGTACAGACATCGATGAGTGCGCAGATGGCATCGCTGCGTGCGATGTCAATGCCACATGCACAAACCTCGCAGGAGCTTACGAGTGCGCCTGCAACGAAGGCTTCACCGGCACCGGAACGATCTGCAACCGTGCGTGGACGCTCGCTAGCGCCGGCGGGAGTCATACGTGCGCCGTCTCGGTCACCGGCGCGTTGTGGTGCTGGGGCGAGAACTACCAGGGTCAATTAGGGATCGGCTCCACGGCCAAGAAAGTCACGCCGACGCAGGTGGGGACCGACCTCACTTGGGCGGGCGTCGCGGCCGGATGGCGACACACGTGCGGCATCAAGGGCGACGGTTCGCTGTGGTGCTGGGGAGACAATCCTTCCGGTCAGCTGGGGGACGGCACCATCGCTGACAAGCTTCTGCCGACACGCGTGGGCACCGAGTCCGACTGGGTTTCGGTCGCCACCGGCGCCAGTCACTCCTGCGGTATTCGTTCCAACGGATCGAGCTATCACCAGCTCTGGTGTTGGGGCGCAAATGGGCCCGGCACGCTCGGGGACGGCTCGACGGCGGCGAGCACGACTCCCGTGCGCACTGGCGCAGCCAGCATTTGGGCGTCGGTGTCTGCCGGCGATTCGCACACCTGCGGGCGCCAACTCGACGGGTCGATTTGGTGCTGGGGAGGCAACGCTTCCGGCCAGTTGGGGGACACCACACACGACACGAGGACAGCGCCCGTGCAGGTAGGCACGCTCAGCTCTTGGTCGTCGGTCGTGGCGGGCAGCTCGCACACATGCGGTGTGCGAAACGGCGCAGCCTTCTGCTGGGGGCGAAACGATGAGGGTCAGCTCGGCGTCGTTGACACGATCGCCCGCTCGACACCGACGCAGGTAGGCACCGACATCGACTGGGCAGCGGTCGCTGCCGGGCCATCGCACACCTGCGCCACGCGGACCGACGGATCGCTGTGGTGCTGGGGCAGCAATGAGCGGACCCAAGCCGGCAGCGCTACCCAACAGACCACGACCGAGCCGGCGCGCGTGGGCACGGGCACGTATTGGGGGAGCGTCATAGCAGGGGACGCTCACGCTTGCGGACTGCGCGCAGATGGGACTCTCTGGTGTTGGGGCTGGGATGCGTATGGCCAACTGGGCGACGGCTTCGCTGGGTACGCCGCGTCGCCCGTTCGAGTCGGCGCCGGCACCGACTGGGTGGCCGTGTCCGCAGGAACGTTTCACACACTCGGCGTCACGTCTGACGGGATAGCATGGGGCTGGGGCGCGAACGGCAGTGGACAGCTCGGGGATGGTACGACACGCGCGTGGGCGTCGCCACACGCCGTACCCGACGGCACTGACTGGTCGCGCATCGCTGCCGGCGATCGTCATTCGTGCGGGCTACGGGTGGACGGTTCGCTTTGGTGTTGGGGGGACAACAGTCGCGCCCAGCTTGGCGTGAGCACATCGGCCCCAACGGTCCCTACGGCAGTGTTGCCAACTACAACGTGGGCTGGGGCGGCGACGGGCGTGCGGCACACCTGCGGTACGATGGCCGACGGCACGTTGTGGTGCTGGGGCGACAACATTGCCGGACAATGCGGCAAGATCGACGACGATCTCCCTATCTACCCCCCGGCGCAAGTCGGTATCGCGGTAGGCTGGGCGGCGGTTGCCGCAGGCTCGCTCCACACATGCGCTACGACGTCCAGCGGCACGCTTTCGTGTTGGGGCTACAATGATCATGGACAGCTCGGCAGCGGCACGACTGCTAGCGAGATATCACCGCTACGGGTCGGTGCCGAGGCTGATTGGACGGCGGTGGCGACGGGCTACTCGCACACGTGTGGTGTCCGTGGTACGGGAACGCTCTGGTGCTGGGGCCTCAACTCGTACGGACAACTGGGAGACGGAACCGCCGAGGAGAGGCTCTCGCCCACGCAGGTGGGCACAACCACGACTTGGGTCGCCGTGAGCGCGGGTGCGTACCACACGTGCGGCTGGCGCGAGAACGGCACCGCCTGGTGTTGGGGCCTAAACGCCTACGGACAACTCGGCGATGGCACGGCCGCAACGACGCTGTCGCCGCGCCAGGTGGCAAGCACCGGCGCCTGGATAGAAATAGCCACAGGCGCTGACCACACCTGCGGCGTCAAGGCTGATGGATCGCTTTGGTGTTGGGGTCGCAATCAGGACGGACAGCTCGGTGACGGCAGGGCGTGGCGAGCAACGCCGGCTCCGGTCACCGACTAGCCTGCCGCGCTCGGCCCGGTTGCTCATGTCGCGTACTGTCCCAGGCGAGACCCCCGGCGTCAGCCTCACCCTCCAGGCGCTTCGCCTTCGGCAAGAGGTGCGCCTACGAGCGACGTCGTGGAGCATGAGGCCGTGCATCCGGCCCGGGGACTTGCTCATTGCCACCGGGCGGGCCCCACAAATCGGCGAAATCGCGTTGGCAGTGCTCGACTCGGCGCTCGTTACACACCGCGTGCAGGGGCGCGACGGTGTCGACTATGTGCTTTGTGCCGATGCGCCGGGGGCGACGACGCATCGTGTCTCGGCAAGCGACGTCGTTGGCACCATCGTCGCGGTGCGACGAGACACCAAGAGCTGGGTCGCGTGGCTCGGACGGCGTCTCCGCCTATGAGCTTGCGGGGCCGGGAAAGCATTGGCCGCCGGGCACCACCTCGTCGGCGATCTTGGCGCAGGCCTGCAGCGCCTGGCGTTCGAACACCTGCTCCTCGAGTACCTTGGGCGGCTCGTAGCGGCGGCGACGTACGTCCTGCTTCTTCTTGTCCTTCATGCGGTCTTCCCCACTCTCGTGCTAGTGCATCACGTGCACGGTTCGATTGCGATACGCTCCGAGTAGCATTTGCGGTGTGTGGCCTGGGGTCAGGCCGAAGTGATTGTCCAGACCGACGATCGCATACCCGAACCCCTGCGGCGCCTTCAAGATGGCGCGCTTGACGAACTGCGCGTTCGTCGCGTCGAAGCTGAAGATAGAGACGGTGTGACTTACGACCTCACCCGTCCCGGGGCCAATTCCGACGTCGATGCGACCGTCCTTGTCCACGTCACCGAGCACGCCCATGGAGGAGCCGAAGCGGGTGTCAGCCAATCCTTTCCAGTCGGTGCGGTCCAACATCACGTAGTCTTCAGGCGCGAGCGGATACGTTGAGGCAGGAATGCTGCCCTCCGCGCCCGTAGCTGACCCAGGGAACACCAGGACCTGACGCGCGCTGCCAAGCTGAATAAGCACCCAGTCAGCGGGGTCGGCCGTTCCCATCGGTTGGGGCACAGACAGCATCGTTGTCCCGAATCCACCATTCACCAGCGGAACATAGCGCACAATCTTCAGCAACTGCAGCGGAGTCGGCACCGCATCTGGTGCCGACACGGGGCCGACGAGTGCGCTGCCACCGGAGAAAACGTACACTTCGCCGGATCCGTTGCTCGGCGTGCCAGTCCCGTCCCCGTGAGCCGCACCGCTGTCAGAGACAACGACATCGCGAACGCCATTCCCATCAACATCTGCGACCACGAACGTCGTGGGAAACTTGCCGG
>CAYHNK010000083.1:0-15430 GCA_964357695.1 uncultured Bdellovibrionales bacterium
ACAACTTTTTGCGCAATCGCAAGCAACACTCCCCGGGGGTCGCCGATAAGCTAGGTGAGCGTCGTCGGACATGGTTACACAATAGAATGGCGGCTCGTGGTAGGTCCGGCGGAGCTAAATAGCGATAGGGCGGTCAGCGGCGATGAGTCGATGACCGCCCGCCCTTTTTCTGCACGCACGAGCGTCTCGTCGAGGCGCTTTTGCTTTTTTCCCCTGAGCAGCTAGACTCCCGCCGTGTCGCAGCCCGAGGTCATCGACCGTTACGAGATTCGTAGAGTCCTCGGAACCGGGGCCATGGGCAGCGTCTACGCGGCCTGGGACCCCAAGCTGCATCGCGAGGTGGCGCTCAAGGTCATCTCGCCGACGCTGGTGCGTGACCCCAAGAGCCGCGAGCGTTTCCATCGCGAAGCGCGTGCTATTGCCGCCCTGCGTCACCCCAACATCGTTGAGATCTATGACTACTCCGGACCAGCGTCCGAGCACTTGTATCTGGTCATGGAGAAGCTCAACGGCGACGACTTATTCAATCTCCTCGGTACCAAAGGCGTGTTGCCCGAAGCTGCCGCCGCCGCCGCCGGTCACGAGCTGTGCCTCGCGCTCGAGGTCGCCCACCGGGCCGGCGTCATCCATCGCGACATCAAGCCGGAGAACGTCTTTGTCGACCCAGCCGGGCGCGTCGTGCTCACCGACTTCGGCGTCGTCAAGCCCATCCGTGCCGATAGCGCCGTCGACGGTTGGTCGACCACCACCGAAGTGATCGGTACGCCGGGATTTATGGCGCCCGAGGCGATGATGAACCGTGCCCTCGGGCCGCGGACCGACATCTTCGCGTTGGGCGCGCTGCTCTTTAACATTGCCACCGGCGAGCTGCCCTTTGAGGGGGCGAGTCCCGTCGAGACCTTCCGTGCCGCGGTGGCCGGGCGCATGACCGACCCGCGCAAGCTCAGTCCGGAGCTGAGTGACGCCTTTTGCGCGGTGCTCGAGACCTGCCTCGAGGCCAAGCCCAAGCGCCGCTACCGTTCCATGGAGGAGGTGCGTCAGGCGCTCAAGGGGGTGCTCGAGCTCAATGGTGTCACCGATCTGCGCGACGATCTGCGCGATTTCGTGCGTGATCCGCGCGCTTACGCGGAGCTCGCCAAGCGCCGGGCGGTCGGTAGTCTGACCCAGCGCCTGAAGGTGGCGGTCAAGGATCACGACGCGGTGGCGGCGTCCCGCCTGCGCTCACAGCTGCAAGTGCTCGACCCAGGTAACGATGTCGCCCACGCCATCAGTGGCCTCATCGTGCGGCCGGACGGGCGGGTGGTGATCGAGGATCAGTCTCATAATCAGCGCCGCGCGGCGCGCTTGCGGCGCCTCTACATCATCGCCGCGGTGAGTGTCGTCGCGATCGGCGCCTCCGTGGCGGGGTTTCTGGCGCCGGCGCACTGGTGGCAGTCTACCAAGCCCGCGGCATCCGCGTTGTCGCCTCCGCGCGATGTCGATGCGCCCCCTCCCGCGCCGGAGACCGCGTTGGCGACGGTGCCGGTGGACATTGACATTGACGGCGGCCCAGCCCTGGTGACCATCGATGGGCGTCGCGTGGGGCTCGTGCGCACCAAGCGCGTCATGCTGTCTCCCGGACGCCACACGCTCGAGGTCAAAAAGAAGCGCAAGCGACTGCGCCGGCCGATCACGGTTCCCAATGAGGGGCCATTGCGCGTCCAGGTGGACATAAGGCGCAACACCATCGTCGCGCAGTAAGGCCGGTGCGGTGTCAGTTGTCGATGTCGAAGGCGACGCGCACGTCGTAGGTCATCTCGAAGCTCGATCCGGCCACGCCCCCATTGGGTGCGATGCGGTTGGTGCGCTCGACGCGCACTTCCTCAGTGCCCGATGCGAGCGAGGTGACGGGGATCTCCCACGAGCCATCGTCGTTGCGCGGACCACTCTCGTAGGGCGACTGGTCGAGTGAGATGCTCGCCTCGTCCGCGCGCAAGCCGTCGGCAACTCTCCAGCGCACTGGGAGTGCACCCCCGAGCCCGCCGAGACTGATGCGGTCGCCGGCCAAGGGGTCGGTGAGCACGTGGGGTCCGGGTCCTTCGAGACGCACGTTGAGGTTGTCGCCGCCGAGCTCGACGGTGAGCTCGAGCTTGCGGTGATAGCCACTCAGGTCGTCGCTGTAGCGACCACCGCCGCGCTCGGTGAGGGTGATCGTGCCCCCACCGTCGCCATCCTTGACGGTGACGCGCGCGTTGACGAAGTCCTCGCCGTTCTTGGCGACCTCGACGTCGATCGACGTCTGGTTGTCGTGCGCGGCGCGGTAGACAGCCCGTGCGTCGACGAGCAGCGTGCCGGTGCCGCTGCCGGCATCCGTGTAGCCACAGGCACCCGCGAGCGTGATCCAGCCGATGGCGACGAGACGGTTCATGACAGCGAGGCCTCTCAGGTAAAGAACGTCACGCCCAGACCGAAGACGACGACGTTGTTATCGGCGGCGTTGATGACCAGCCAGCGCTGCAGATCGACAAAGCCGTGCAGGGCGATGTCGCGGTCGAAGACAAACTCCAACCCCGGTTGCAGGTGCAGCGCGCCGACGTTGCGATGCGGCATCATCTCGGCCTCGTACGTCGCAGTCTCGCTGTAGCCGCACACGAGCGTGTCCTCACAGCTCTGCTCGGCGAGGCTGCTAAAGCTCATCAGGCGCTGATAGGAGAGCGCGACCTGGACGTACGGGCGGACACGGTCAGTGAGTACCACGTAGCGCACGCCCATCACGCCCTCGACGCCGATGATGGTGCCGAGCTTGTCTTTGGCGTCCAGTAGGTAGGCAGCGGTGTAGCACTTGTCGGTATAGGTCGCGTCGGACGGGTTGTTGTCGCACTCAGGATCGGCGGCGACGATCTGCTTGGCGTTGCCCGAGGGTGAGAACTGGAACAGACCGAGGTTGACCCGCGTCGTGAACCACCAATGGTCGTCGGTCATCTTGAAGCTCGTCTCACCGCCCAAGCGCCAGCCACCCGCGAGCCGAATTGGGCGCTTCTCGACGCTGAGCAGCGCGCCGTTGGCATCGACGAGCGTCGGCTGACTGAGCACGAGCCCGCCCACGTCGAGGCCGAACGAGGTGTTCTTGTACTGCGCATGGGCAAGCGTGGGGACGCCCGCCATGGCGAGGAGCAACCAGAGGCCGAAGATCCTAGTTTGCATGCAGGTTTCGGTAGTCCGTGGGTGGCAAAAAGTCAATCGCTGTCGCTAGGGGCGACCACGGGTCTGCACAATCTCGAAGTGCTCGCGGTGATAGCCCTCGCGCGCGACCGGGATCACCTGGGTGCCAAAGCGCGCCTCGATGCGCTCGACCTCGGCGGTCTGGGCGGCGTACAGGCAGTCGGCAATTGTCGGCTCCATGTTGACGAGCACGCGCGGGCTCGGCGATCCGGCGAGCGCCCGTACGAGGCTGCGCAGGATCTCGTTGGCGACCGTCTGCTCGCTCTTGATGAAGCTGCGACCCTTGCAGTACGGGCACGTCTCGGTGAGCACTTGGCGCAGACTCTCGCGCACGCGCTTGCGGGTCATCTCGACGAGGCCGATTTCGCTCATGCGCACGACGGTGGTCTTCGCCTTGTCGTGCTTGAGTGCCTCCTCGATGGCACCGAGGACCTTCTCGCGGTTCTGCGCCTCGGTCATGTCGATAAAATCGATGATCACGATGCCGCCAATGTTGCGCAGGCGCAGCTGAAAGGCGACTTCCTTGACCGCTTCGAGATTGATCTGGGTGATGGTGTCTTCGAGGCTCGACTGTCCGACAAATCGGCCGGAGTTGACGTCGATGGCAGTGAGCGCTTCGGCTTCGTCGATGACGATGTAGCCGCCGCTCTTGAGCCAGACGCGCCGTTCGAGCGCCCGTTCGAGCTCTACCTCGATGCCAAAGTGATCAAAGATGGGCTCGGGCCCAGCGTACAGCTCGATGCGTCCGGCGGCCTCGGGGGCAAAGCTCGCGACGAACTCACGGATGCGCTGATGGTCGTGTGGTGTGTCGACGACGACGCGCTCGACGTCGTCGCTGAACAGATCACGCACGGTGCGCAAGCCAAGATCGAGATCGGCGAGCACGAGGCGTGGGGTCTTGCCGCTCGTGGCTCGGCGCTCGAGGTCCTCCCAGATCTGACGCAGCATCGTCGCTTCGCGCTCGAGCTTGTCGCCGTCGATGCCTTCGGCCGCGGTGCGCACGATGTAGCCACCGCCAGCGGCGGTCGAGGGGGCGAGTAATGTCCGCAGCCGCTCGCGCTCCTCTTCGGACTCGATGCGGCGCGAGACGCCCACGTGGCGCGAAAAGGGCATGTGCACGAGGTGTCGTCCGGGAATGGTGATGCGGCGGGTGAGCCGTGCGCCCTTGGTGCCCAAGGGATCCTTTTGCACCTGCACGACGATTTCTTGGCCCTGTGTCAGCACCGTGGCGATGTCCACCGTCGGCGCCGAACGAAATCCGCCGTGGGTCCGCTCCACGTTCTGGCCCGCGCCGCCGTTCTCGGGTGTCTCGGCGTCGCCGCCTGTCTCGTCGCGCTCGGGCACCTCGAGCAGCGCGTCGTCGACGTACAAAAATCCCGTGCGCTCGAGCCCGATATCGACGAAGGCCGCTTGCATGCCCGGCAACACACGGACCACACGGCCGCGGTAGATGTTGCCGACCACGCCGCGCTCGCTGCTGCGCTCGACGTAGATCTCGGTGAGGTGACCACTCTCGAGCAGCGCGACGCGCAGCTCCGACGGACTGCGATTGACGACCAGTGACGACTGCATGCGCGTCAGTCCCGAAACGCCGTGGCCTTGATGGCGTGGCGCTTGAGCATGCGTCGCAAGTTCGAGCGATCGATGCCCGATCGTCGCGACGCGTCGGAGAGGTTGCCGCCCGTGGTGGCGAGGAGATCCTTGAGGTAGCGCAGCTCGAACTCCTCGAGCAGACTCGTGCGCGCGTCGCTGTAGGGCGCTGTGGAGATGGTGCCTACCGCGCTCGTATTGGCCCGCCGGGCCTGTGAGGGTAGGGACGCGCCGACAAACGAAGGCAGGTGCTCGGGCTCGATGATATCGGCGCCACAGAGTGTCGCCGCGTGCTCGATGGCGTTGCCGAGCTCGCGTACGTTGCCGGGCCACTCGTAGGTGACGAGCGCGTCGAGCGCCGCGTCTGAGAATGCGTTGACGCGCTTCTCGGTACGCCGCGCGATCTTGGCGAGCAGGTGTTGTGCGATGATGGGGATGTCCTCGCGTCGCTCACGCAGGGGCGCAAGCTCGATGCGAAAGGTGCTGATTCGGTAGTAGAGGTCTTCGCGAAATCGTCCATCGCGCATCGAGCGCTCGAGATCGATGTTCGTCGCCGCGAGCACGCGCACGTCCACCTTGCGGCTGCGTGTCGAGCCGACGGGCCGCACTTCGCCTTCTTGCAGCGTACGCAAGAGGCGCACCTGGGTTTGCAGCGGCACGTCGCCAATCTCGTCGAGAAACAAGATGCCACCGTCGGCGGCCTCGAAGACTCCTTTGTGGCTGCCGATAGCGCCGGTAAAAGAGCCACGCTCGTGACCGAACAGCTCGCTGTCGATGAGTGTCTCGCTCATGGCGGCGCAGTTGATAGCGAGAAACGGCTTATCGTGTCGATTGCCGCGCGAGTGCAACGCCCGCGCGACGAGCTCTTTGCCAGTGCCACTCTCGCCGGCGATGAGCACCGGGGCTGTGGAGTCTGCGACCTGGTCGATGACCTCACGCACGCGACGTACCGAGCGTGTCTCACCGATAATGTCGGTGCTCGGCGCAAAGGCGTCGAGCTTGTCGCGCAACGTGGTGTTCAGCTCGCGCAGGCGCTTGCGCTCGATGGCGCTGTCGATGCGACGCACTGCGGCGTCGAGATCCTCGATGGGCTTGCAGAAAAAATCATAGGCGCCGGCATGCATGGCCTGCACCGCCGTTTGGATGGTGCCGTGACCGCTGACCATGATGGCCTCGGCGCGCGGCTGCAGCTCGCGTAGGCGCTTGAGTAGCTCGAGTCCGTCCATGCCAGGCATACGCACATCGAGCAGTGCCACGTCGACGTCTTCGCTCCCGAAAAAGCGTTGCGCCGCCAGCGGGTCCGAAAACAGCGCCACGCGAAAGCGGTCGCCGAGAGTCTCTTTCCAGCTTTCGAGGATTACCGGCTCGTCGTCGACGACCACCACTTGCGGCTTGCGCGTCTCGCGGCTACTTGCCATCTGAGCCCTCCCTGATGCGCGGCAGACGCATCTCAAAGCGCGCGCCGCCGAGGCTAGCGTCACCGACGTGCAGCTGGCCCCCATGCTCTTGCACGATGCTGTGTGAAATCGCAAGGCCGAGGCCGGTGCCCATGCCGACGGGCTTGGTGGTGTAGAACGGCTCGAAGATGCGGGCACGCTCTTCGACCGAGACGCCCGGCCCCGAGTCCTCGACGGCCACGACAACGTCGTCGGCGTCGATGCGGACCTCGACCTCGATCTTGTTGCCCGCTTCGGTGACGTCGATGGCGTTTTGCAGCAGGTTGACGACCACCTGCTGCAGGCGATTGAAGTTGCCCCAAGTCAACGCCTGCGACCAGTCGCCCCGGGCCTCGATGTGGTGCTTGCCGATGGCGTTGAGCAGCGTCATCGCCTTGTCGCACACCTCGGCGGGCTTGACGGGGGCGAGCTCGTGCGTCTGGGGTCGTCGCGCAAAGTCTCGCAGCGACTGCACGATGTCGCGACAACGCAGGGCGCACTCGCGAATGACCTCATGCGCACGCGTGACCTTGTCGGCCGCGGTGCCCGGCTTCTCCGCGATCTGCACGAAGCTGAGAATGCCGTGCAGCGGGTTGTTGAGCTCGTGGGCCACGCCGCCCGCGAGGCGTCCGATGGCTGCCATCTTCTCGACCTGCACCGCCTCTTGCTCAAACGCCAGTTGCTGCGTGATGTCGCGGTAGATGCACAGGTGCGAGGTGGGCGTCCCTGGAAACGCGTAGGCCCGCGCATCGAACGTGCGCCGCGCTGGGCCCTCGCCGTGGAGCAAGCGCCCCGAGCCCGTGTGCAACGGGCAGCTGTCGCAGCGCTGAGGACGGCCGAAGAGGATCTCGTGGCAGCGACGGCCTTCGAGATCGGTCGCGGGGATGCCAGCCAAGTGCGCCGCGGCCTCGTTGCCGCCCTCGATTTGCAGCTCGGCGCTGACAATGACCACCGCGTCGGAGATGGCGTTGAGTGCCACGTCCCAGCGTCGGCGAAAGTTGAGCAGCGTGCGGTTGCTGGCCTCGATACGGCTCTCGAGCAAGCGGTTCAGATAGCTCAGCTCCTCGTTGCGATTCTTCAGGCGGCCGGCCAGCACCTCGCGCTCGCGCCGCAGACGGCTCTGCTGCATCGTTTGCTCGAGCACCGAGATGAGCACCGCGTGTTTCCAGGGCTTGCGCAGAAAGCGGCTGATGGCCGCCTCGTTGATGCCACGCTCGAGCGCTTCCGTATCTGCGTAGGCGGTCAGGAGAATGCGCTCTGTGTGCGGCCAGCGTTCGCGTACCGCTTTCAGGAGCTGCACGCCGTCGATCTTGGGCATCCAGTAGTCGGAGATGACGACGGAGTACTCGGTCGTTTCGATGAGGCGCAACGCTTCTTCGGCGTCGTCAAGGGCCACAACGGGCCACCCCTCAGCCGCGACCGTCTTTTCGAGCGCGCGCAGGACCGACAGCTCGTCGTCGACGACCAGCACCGGCTGCGCTTCGAACGTCGCGCCCGCATAGGACGTCTGCGTCGCAGGGTCCGCGCTGGGCGTGGGATCGGTGCGTGCGTTGTCCATTGGCCCCGAGAATATCAGCGAAAGCGGTAAAATGGCGCCAGGACCGTTTTGTGTGAAGTGGCTGATTCCATGATCTCGACTGGGTATATTAGTCCCGGCGCCGGCAGAATGCTACTTGCCGCTGTGCGTCGTGACGGCGTATAAGCGACGTCGAGTTGACACGCGCACCTCATCTCCGCGTTGTCCCCCTGGGCGGTCTCGGCCACGTGGGGGGCAACATGATGGTCTACGAGACCGACGACGACCTGCTCGTGGTCGACTGCGGCGTTTTGTTTCCGACGGCCGAGCAGCCGGGCGTCGACTACGTCATACCGGACGTCTCCTACGTCGCCGAGCGCCGCGACAAAATGCGCGGCTACGTGCTCACCCACGGCCATGAAGATCATCTCGGTGCCATGCCGTACGTGTTGCCCCTCGTGCCGGCGCCGGTCTATGGCACGGCCTTCACGCTCGCCCTGCTCGCGGGCAAGCTGGCGGAGTTTCCCGACCTCACCGTGCAGACGCACGAGATCCGCGATCGCGAGCGCTTTCGCGTCGGCCAAATCGACATCGATCCCGTGCCCGTGACGCACTCCATCCCCGGGGCCGTGAGCCTCGTGTTGCACACGCCTATCGGTCGTGTGGTGCACACCGGTGATTTCAAGTTCGACGCCGATCCGGTGGACGGTCGCGTGAGTGATTTGGCGATGCTGCAAGCCGCAGGAGATGCGGGCGTGGCGCTCTTGCTGTCGGACTCCACCAACGCCGATCGCAGCGGTCATTCGTGGGGCGAGCGCGAGGTGGGCGTGGCGCTCGCAGAGCAGATCGCCTCGGCGCCAGAGCGCGTGGTGGTGACCACGTTTGCCAGCAACATCCACCGCCTGCAACTCATCCTCGACGCCTCGGCCAAGGTCGGCCGCAAGGTCGTCGCGGTGGGTCGGAGCGTGCAGCAGAACGTGCAGATGTGCCTCGAGCATGGCTACCTGCAGGCGCCGCGCGGGCTGCTCGTCGATATCGCCCAGTTCGAGCGGCTGCGGCGAAACGAAGTCACGGTCATCGCCTCGGGCAGCCAAGGCGAGCCGCGCTCGGCCATGAGCCGCATGGCTGCTGGACAGCACGGCCATATCCATATCGAGCCGCGCGATCGGGTGATTTTTTCGGCGCGTCGTATCCCCGGCAACGAGCGCGCCATCGGTGTGATGATCAACCATCTCGTCAAGCTCGGCGCCGAAGTGGTCGATGATCGCATCGCCAAGGTTCATACCTCGGGCCACGCCTTCAACGACGAGCAGCGGCGTATGATCGAGCTGTGCCGTCCCGAGGTGTTCATTCCGGTGCACGGCGAATATCGCCATCTGGTGCGCCATGCGGCGCTGGCGCAAAAGCTTGGCCTGGCCGCCGACACGGTGCTCGTCACCGAAGACGGCTATCCCATCGAGCTGCGGCGCAAGGGTGGCAAGCTCAACGCGACGCGTGCCGCGCAAGTGCAGGCTGGACACGTGTATGTCGACGGCACCGGCATCGGTGACGTCGGTGAGGTCGTGTTGCGCGATCGCCGCGTCCTCGCCGAGACCGGCATGGTGTTGTGCGTCGTCATCTTCTCACAAGAGGGCGAGCTCGTTGGGGGGCCCGACATCATCACCCGCGGGGTCGTGCATGTGGACACGAGCCAGGAGTTGCTCGCGCGCGCGGTCGACGAGGTGCGCGCGGCGCTCGAGGAGCTTGGGCCCGTGGCCGAGACAGCCGAGCGTAGCGATGTCGTGCGCCAGTCTTTGCGACGCTTTTTTCGTCGCGAGCGCGATCGCCGACCGCTCATTCTGCCGGTGGTGATGGAAGTGTAGCGCGAGGCGCCGCTCGTGCGGCGCATGTCGCAGCGCGCGTCAATCGACAAACGGCGGCAATCGATCGGGCAGCGCCACCTGGGATGCGACGATGTTGCGCGCATGCACGACCGCGTTGAGGTCGACGCGTAGCTTCGCACCTGCTTTGGCGAGCGCGCGGACCAGTGTTTCGGTGCCGACGTTGCCAGCCGATCCCGGCGCAAAGGGACAACCGCCGAGGCCCCCGACGCTGCTGTCGAAGGTCTCGATGCCGAGCTTCCAGGCGGCAAGCACGTTACCCCGGGCGTTGCCGTACGTATCGTGAAAGTGCAGCGCCAGCTTGCCCGTGGGGACGCGTGGCAAGAGGTAGGTGAGCAGCTGCTCCACTTCCTCGGTCGTGGCTTTGCCGATGGTGTCGCCGATGGACACCTCGTCGACGCCGAGCTCGAGCAAGGTGTCGATGACGCGGGTCGCCTGCTCGGGCGAGATCCTGCCTTCGTAGGGGCACCAGAACGCCGTTGATACGTAGCCACGTATGAGCAGGCCGGCCCCCCGCGCGCGCGTCATCACGGGACGAAAGCGCTCAATCGACTCGGCGATGGTGGCATTGATGTTGTGTCGGTTGAACGTCTCGCTGGCGGCTGTGAACAGGGCGATTTTGTCGACGCGAGCGGCGAGCGCCGCGTCGAGGCCGCGGCTGTTGGGCACGAGCGCTGAGTAGAGGATGCCGGGTCGGCGCACGATCTTGGCGAAGACCTCGGCCGCGTCGCCGAGCTGGGGCACCCACTGCGGCGAGACGAAGGCACTCACTTCGATCTCATCGACGCCGGTCGCGCCCAGAGCGTTGACGAGGGCGACCTTGACGGGCGTTGGCACGGTGACCGCTTCGTTCTGCAGTCCGTCGCGTGGGCCGACCTCGACGATACGGATCATGGGGCCATCTCGACGAGCATCGCCCCCATGTCGACGAGTGCGCCTTCCGTCGTGCCGACAGCGTGCACGAGGCCGTCGCGCGGGGCTGTTAGGCGGTACTCCATCTTCATGGCTTCGAGCACCGCCACGAGATCGCCGCGCTGGACCGTGTCGCCCGCGCGCACGGCAAGCTTGACGACGCGTCCGGTCATCGGGGCGCGCACGAGGGTGTCGCCCTCGGCGCTGGGTGTGCGCTGCCCACGCTCTTGACGGGGTATCAAGGCGGCGCCACCGGGCCAGCCGACCCAGGCACCCTGCGGCGTGCGTGCGACGACGACCCGGTAGCGTCGCCCCTCGTGCTCGATGGTCACAAAGGTCATGCGCCCATCCGAAACGCGCCGACGCGCAACCAGGGAGAGTGCTGATCGGTGTTGCGCAGGCCGTCCTTCGTGGTGCTCGCGGCACCGCCAACCCGGGCGGCGGCTGCCAACGCAAACGCGGGCGTCTCCGGCGCCACAAACGTCTCGCCTTCGATGGTGCTCGTGTACGTCGCGCCACTGACGAAGAAGGGCCGGGTGAGCAGATCGATGAGGAACGCCTGATTGGTCGTAACGCCCACGAGCGTCGTCTCACGCAGACCCGCGACGAGGCGCAGCCGCGCTTCTTCGCGCGTTGTGCCCCAGGCGATGACTTTGGCGAGCAGCGAATCATAGTAGGGCGTGACGACGCTGCCGGTGCGCACGCCGGTGTCGATGCGAAGTCGCGGGCGCTGCGGCCAGTCGACAAAGTGCAAGGTACCTGTGGCCGGCAAAAACCCCTGGTAAGGCGCCTCGGCGTTCAGGCGTGCCTCGATGGCGTGGCCGCGCAGTGAGGGACGCTCGGGGAGCGGCGCGCCTTGGGCGATCAGCACCTGCTGGGCGACGAGATCAAGCCCGGTGCATAGCTCGGTCACTGGGTGTTCGACCTGCAGACGCGCATTGACCTCGAGGAAGTAGTAGGTCTCATCGGCCGCGACCAAGAACTCGACGGTGCCGGCGCTCGAGTAGCCCGCCGCCTCGGCCAGACGCACCGCGGCGTCCGCGAGCTTGTCGCGCAAGACCGTGGCGATGTTGGGGGAGGGGGACTCTTCGATGAGCTTTTGGTAGCGGCGCTGGAGACTGCACTCACGCTCGCCCAGAGCGATGGCGCGCTGGCCGTCACCGAGCAGCTGCACCTCGATGTGGCGTGCGGGATGGATGTACTTCTCGACCAACAGACGTGCATCCGCGAAGGCATTTTGTGACTCACGCTGGGCTGCGGCGAAAGCCTCGGCGAGCTCAGCGCGCGCGTGCACACGCCGCATCCCCTTCCCACCGCCGCCACCGGCTGCCTTGAGGAGGATGGGATAGCCGAGGCGCTCGGCCGCGGCGTCGATGTCCTCGAAGGTGTCGCACAGCGTAGCCCCGGGGACGACAGGAATGCCCAGGCTTTGGGCGAGGGCACGTGCGGCGCGCTTGTCGCCGAACGTCGCCAGGGCCGCTGGCGAGGGACCGACAAATTGCAGTCCGGCTTCGAGCACGCGCGCGGCAAACGGGGCACTCTCGGCGAGAAACCCATAGCCCGGATGGATCGCGGTGGCACCGGTGCGGCGGGCAGCCTCGATGATCTTGCTGGCGTCGAGGTAGGCCATTGGCTCGCCGAGCGGCACGGCTTCGTCGGCAAGCCAGACGTGGGGTGCGTCCGCGTCGACTTCGGCGAAAACCGCGACCGACGGCACATGCATTTCTTGCAGTGTGCGCAGGATACGCGCGGCGATTTCGCCGCGATTGGCAACGAGTACTTTCATGGCCAGCGGGGCGCGCGTTTTTCGAGAAATGCCCGCACGCCCTCTTGGCCCTCGGGGGACGTGCGCAGGCGCGCAATCGTCTGGATGGCGTAGTCGAGCGCCTCTTGCGGCGCGTGGGTCGTCACCTGGCGCACGAGCTGCTTGGTCTCGATCATCGCCTGGGGCCCGTTGCGAAGGACGGTCGTGACGAGCGCGCCCACCGCGTCGTCAAGCGCGTCGTCGTCGACGACGTCGTGCACAAGACCCATGAGCCGCGCCGTTGCGGCGTCAAAGCGCTCGCCGGTGAGGAAATATCGACGGGCCCATGAGCGCCCAATCTTGCGCACGACAAAAGGCGAAATCACCGCCGGGGCGAGCCCCAGGCGCACTTCCGAGAAGGCAAATTCCGCGGACGCCGCGCTCACGGCAATGTCGCAGCAGGCAAGCAGCCCCACGCCGCCGCCGAGGGCCAGGCCATTGACCCGGCCGATGACGACGCGCGGGGTCGTGTCAATCGATCGAAAGAGATTGGCGAGCGTCGTCGCCTCGCGCACGTTGTCCTCTTCGCTGAGCGTGGCGCTCGCCTGCATCCAGGCGAGATCGGCGCCGGCACAAAACGCCTTGCCCGCGCCCGTGAGCACGACCACGTGGTCGGAAGGCGTCAGCGCGGCGAAGGCTTCGCGCAGATCTTCGATGAGCGCGGCATTGAAGGCGTTGCGCACCTTGGGGCGGTTGATGGTGAGGGTCACCACCGGGCCCTGCCTGTCGAGTCGAAGCGTGGTCATTACATGCGAAAGACCGGTGACGGTCCCCTTTCGATGGGCGCGTTCAGGCAGGAGGAGAGCGCGAGTCCCACCACCGTGCGCGTCTGCGCCGGGTCGATGATGCCGTCGTCCCACAAGAGTGCGCTGCCGTAGTAAGGATCGCCCTCGCGCTCGTATTTGTCGAGCACCGGTCGCTTGATGGCCTCTTCGTCCGCTTTCGAGATGACGCCGTTGGCCCGTGCGAGCTGCTCGCGTTTGACCTGGACGAGCACCTCGGCGGCCTGCTCGGCACCCATGACCGAGATGCGCGCGTTCGGCCAGGTGAACAGAAAGCGCGGCAGGTAGCCGCGCCCGCTCATGGCGTAGTTGCCTGCGCCATGGGAGGCGCCGATGATCACGGTGATGCGCGGCACGGTGGCGGTGGCCACAGCTTGCACGAGCTTGGCGCCATCTTTGGCGATGCCGCCTTCTTCGTAGCGCTTGCCGACCATGAAGCCGGTGATGTTCTGCAAGAAGATGATCGGTGTGCCGCGCTGCGAGCACAGTTGCACAAAGTGCGCGCCCTTGAGGGCGCTCTCGCTAAAGAGCACGCCATTGTTGGCGACGATGCCGACGGGGTAGCCCAGCCAGTGCGCAAAGCCACATACCAGCGTCGTGCCGTAGCGCGCTTTGAACTCGTGGAAGCGACTGCCGTCGACGAGCCGGGCGATGATCTCGCGCACGTCGGTGGGGTGACGATTGTCGACGGGCAAGACGCCATAGATCTCGTCTGCCCCGTACAGGGGCTCCTCGGGCTCACGCACGTCGAGCGACACGCGCTTGACGCAGTTGAGGCCCTCGATGACGTTGCGGCACAGGTGCAGCGCGTCTTGCTCGCTGTCGGCGAGGTGATCGGTGACGCCTGAGACGCGCGCATGCATCTCTGCGCCGCCCAGATCCTCGGCGCTCACCTCTTCGCCCGTCGCGGCTTTCACGAGCGGCGGACCGGCGAGATAGATGGTACCAGCACCCTTGACGATAATGTTCTCGTCCGCCATCGCCGGTACGTAGGCTCCGCCTGCGGTGCACATTCCGAGCACGACGGCCACCTGGGCGATGCCGCGCGAGGACATCACGGCTTGATTGTAGAAGATGCGCCCGAAGTGCTCCTTGTCAGGGAACACCTCAGCCTGCATGGGCAAAAAGACCCCGCCCGAGTCGACGAGGTAGATGCACGGCAAGCGATTGTCGAGAGCGATCTCCTGCGCGCGGAGGTGCTTTTTGACCGTTTCTGGAAAGTAGGTGCCGCCTTTGACGGTGGAGTCGTTGGCGACGATCATGCATTCGCGACCCGCGACGCGGCCGACACCCGTGACGATGCCCGCCGACGGCACCGCGTTGTCGTAACGGCCGTACGCCGCCAGCGCCGAGAGCTCGAGAAAGGGCGTCTGTGAATCGAGCAACGCGTCGATGCGTTCGCGCGGCAACATTTTCCCGCGTTGGCGCTGCGTTGCCACGGCGTCCGGTGATCCGCCGCGCCGCACCTCGGCGAGACGCTCGCGCAGCCGCCCGACGAGCGCCTGATGATGTGCAGCGCTGCGCTCGAACTCGGCGCTCCCGGGGCGCACTCGACAACTGAGAACATCCATCGTCTGCCCGACAGACCAGAACTTTGCCGACGAGGCAAGCGGTGGCGCGGTTCTTGGGGGGAGGGGCGTGGACGTGGCATAGTCGGCTCGTGCATCTCAGTCCTGTCGTCGAGCTCTGGCATCGCGTGCCCTGGAACGCCGTGTTCTGGGCCGTCGTGCTCGCGCTTTTCGGCAGCGCCGTCGGCTTTGGCGTCGATGTCGAGGTCCGGCGCCGGCACTTGCACCCCTTTTGGGGCCAGGCGGACATCCACAGCGGCGACATCGTGCGCGTTGTCGGTATTCTCAACGGCGACGAAGTGCTGATCGAAAAAGGCCGCGCCCGCTCGCGCCTGCGCATGCTCGGCATTCGCTCGTTTGACCCTGTGGTGAACGAGTTCGAGATCACCGCTTTCGGTCGGGGCAGCGTGTCGTTTCTCGAGCAGTGGGTGCTCGACAAGCAAGTGCAGGTGGTCTTTGGCGATACGCCCAAGGACGTGCATGGTCGCTATCTCGCGTATCTCGAGCGCGACGGCGTCGACATTAATCGACGCATGGTGGAAGAGGGGATCTCCATGGTCTACACCGAGTTCCCCTTCTCGCGCGAGGCGCTCTATCTGACGAGTGAGCACCTGGCACGTGAGGTGCGCCGCGGGATCTGGGGTGGCAAGAAGTCGTTCAAGCGCATCGTCGGCCTGCGGCACGACTGGGCCGCGGCGCGGGTCGAGCGCGGCTTGCCGCCGCCGGCGGAAGAGTTGGAGC
>CAYHNK010000084.1:0-15323 GCA_964357695.1 uncultured Bdellovibrionales bacterium
CTCGGGACCTTCCCCTCGCTTGAGAACTGCAAATACGCGCCGCCACGCCGCGAGCGCGAGCTCGTCGTTGCCAGTCGCCTGCTGGGAGAGTGCCACGCCACGCAACATGGGCACCAGACGGGACTCGTCTCCGGCCGCTTGATAGATGTCGGCCGCGCGGGCGTACCAGTCCGCGGCGCGTGCCGGCTGCTCGGCCAACAAGAAGAGCGCCGCGCGCAACGACGCAGCGACCGCGAGCCTTGGCTTTCCCGGAAGCTTGTCGGCGAGCTGGTGCTCCTGCGTCGCCATGTCGAGGGCCACATCGAGGGCCTGCTCGCGCAACGCGACGCGCGCGAAAGACTCGTAGAACAACAGCTCGGTCATGGGGTCGCCAAACGGCGCGGGCGAGACGATCCGCTGACGAAAGGCGTCAAAGGCCGCATCGGTCTTGCCAAGCGCCGCGAGCACGTTGCCGCGATTGAGCAACGTCGCAGCGTAGAGCTCGGCATCGGCGTCCGTATCGAGCAGATCACGTGCGGTCTCGTAGCTGTCTTGGGCCGCTTCGAGCCAGCCATGGGCAGGGTCCTCGCGCTCGCGCTGCTCGCGTAGCCAACCCAACGTGAGATGCGCGACGGCCATGCGCGGATCGAGGACCAGTGCTGCTGTTATCTCGTGCTCACTCGTGGCGCGAGGGAGGGGCCGCACGAATGTGAGGGCGTAGCCGTACGCGTAGCGCAGCACCTTGTCTCTTGGCTTCTTGCTGGCCGCTTGCCGGTAGTCCTCGACGACCGCGACGAGCTTGCCGAGGCGCGCGCTCAAGGCAATGAAACGTCGGTGTGCCACAACCTGCTCGGCATCGGCGCGCAAGAGTCGTTGGTAGCTCGCACGGGCCTGCTCGGGCTCGCCACGCTCCTCCTCTTCTCGTGCCTTGCGCAGCGCGATGCGGGTAACGCCTTGGCGGCCCCGCGCCCGCAGCTCGGGGTCGTCGGCGAAATCCGCGAGCAAGCGTTCGTACGCGTCGAGAGCGGTCGCACTGTCGCCGCTGCGCTCCGCACCGGCACCGAGGGCCAGCAGCGTCTCCGCCACGATCTGTCGCTCGCCCGCATAGTCGGTCGCGATGCGCCAGCGGGTCGTCTCCGCCTGGGCATAGAACCCCTGTGCCGTCTGTTCCTCGGCGAGCGCCGACAGGGCCCGCGCGGCGACGCGCGGCAGCACACGGGTCTCACTCGCCAGCGCGTCGAGTGCCACGAGTGGTGCGGTGGCCTTGGCGTCGCGTACCGCTTGCACCCATCGGATCGCGTTGCGACGCGCGAGCGCTCGCTCTGCGGCAAGCCGCTGCTGTAGCTCTGTGCTCACGCGCGCCACCGCAGCCAGATCGCCCAAGCGGGCGTAGATGACCGCCAGATGGTCGAGGGCGCGCGCGGCATCCTCTGGCGGAGCGCTGCTGTCTCGGCCAAGATGCTCAAAGCGCCGGGCCGCATCGGACGTCTGACCACGAGCCAGTGACAGCTCGCCGAGCAGCGACTCGCGGCGATAGGATGCGGGCGATGGCGTCGTGAGCCGCAGGCGTGCGATTTCACGTCCGGCTTCGTCGACGGCGCGCAGTTGCTGTGGTTGCGTTGTCTGCCAATTGCCGCCGAGTACTGCCAGGAGACGCAGGCGCCGTGTTTCGAGCGCAGCGAGCTGTCGTTCCTCCTCACCCGTGCTTGACGCGATTGTCAGCTCGAGCTCGGCAATCGCGTCGGTGAGGCGGCCTCGGTCCGCAAGATCGCGGGCCAGCTCATAGTGGGCGGGTGCCGCGGCGGTCGGGTCGGTGGCGATGAGATGACGCAGGGCGAGTCGGCGCAAGCCTGTGCGCTCCTCAGCACGCGCAGCGGCAAGCACGGCGTCCGCCGTGGCCGTGGTCGCGATGACGCCCGACAATGGCAGGGCATAGATCTCGAGGTCTTGCCCAGCTTGTGTGGTGTAGGCGAGCCAGTTACCGGCCACCGCGACGAAGATTTCACCCGCGTCGCCCGCGGTGAGCGGCGTTGCCACCTGAGCAGCAGCGCCGTCGAACAGGCTTTCGTCAACGAGGACAGACCATAAGCTCGGCACGTCGTCGGCATTCGCACGGCCGTCATCATTGGCGTCGTCGACAAAACGCACAAAGACGAGGCGTAGACCCTGAGGCGTCACCAGAACGCGGGGAAGCGCTTCGACGTAGGCGCCGTCGGTGGTGGCTACACGCTTGCCGTCACGCAAGCGCAGGGCAAAAATTCGCGAGCGCTGTGCCCCATCGAGCGTGACATAAAAAAGAAAGCGACCATCGGGGGAGGGCGCGGCGTCCCACGCGTTCTCGAGCACCGTACGTCGCGCACCATCGGCGAGCGTGATGACATCGATGCGCTCCTTGCCCCGTCCGGGAGCGCGTGCCGTGAAGTAAAGGGCTGTACCGTCGGCGGACCAGGCCGGCGCGCGGTCCGCGGTCTCTGGGCCTGTCAGCCGACGTTGTGCGCCGCCCGCCGCGGACATCAGCCACACGTCGCCTTTGATGTCTTCGGCCTGTGACACCCACGCGATCACGGTGCCCTCGGGTGAGAACGTCGGGTCGGTGTCGTCGGTCGGGGAGGTGGTCAGTCGCTGCGGCGCTCCGCCGAGGACGGGTCGCACAAAGATGTCGAGATTGCCCGCCGATTTTGCCGCGTAGGCAACTTCGCCTTGCCGCATGGCGATGCTCGGCAAGAGCTCGTCGTCGGGCGAGGTGACGACAGGCTCGGGACCATAGAAGACTCCGTCGCGCGGCGCGCCGAAATCGGGCGCTACCCGTATGGACGGTGCGCGCGCACACGCCGTCACGCCCATCGCAACCACGAGCAGCGCCAATGGGCGACGCATCATGGCTGCTTGTGCCATTGGCCGGGGACCGTCTCGATCCAATCGCCGGGGCGCGCTTGTGCAAGGAGCATCGTGTGGTAGAGCACCGTGAGCTCCGCGCGATCGCTTGCTGTCAGGGTCGGGTCGCTCGCAAGTACCCAGTCGACGATGAGGCGACGATCGACGTTCTCTTGCTCAACGAGTCGCGCGCGTAGCGTCCACATGTCGCTCGATGATTCCAGCTCACAGCTGTGCTCGACGAGTGACGCGCCGTGCGCCTCGCCGAGGCATCCGAGGGATTTGAGCTCGAGGATATCGTCGCGGTTAAACAGCTGGCGCTGCCGTGCGGCGATGGCGCGCGTTTGTATCTCGCCGGGGGAGCCGGTCGCGAGACCGCCGCTTGCCCGCACGGAGGCCGAGAGCAGCTCCTCGTCGGTGAGCGGCTCGAGCTCGCCAACGAGCTGACGCTCGAGGGAAGTCTTTTGACCAATGCTAACATTGGTGATGCGGATACAGCTCGCCGCATCCAGGGCCAGCAGGCTCAGCGCGAGGGTGTGCAGACTACGAGTCATGATCCCATCCCAACAGAGGTCCCAGCTGCTCGTCGATGATTGGTTGCAGGTAGACGTCGAGCTTCTCACCGAGTGGATAGCGTCGCAACAGCTCGCGTGGCACCGGCATGTAGCCAACCGCGGTGCCGGGGATGCGCAAGAAGGTCGTGGCGACGAGATCGAGGTTCAGGTTCTCAAAGCGCACCCAGGCCGCCACTTCGTCCAGACGCACGAGCCCGGTGCGAAACCACCACAGCTTTTCGCGCGTGCCCTGGAGCTTTTGGTCCTGGCCGTCAGGATCGAGCAGTTGCAGAAAGCGGTCCAAGGTTTGCGCGCCGATCTTCGTCACATTGAGATTGAGCGTTAGATCACGCGCCCCCGGGGCCAGCATGAAGCCGAGCTGGGCGGAAGCGCTCAGCTGCGACGTCGACCCAGGGGTGAGCTTGAGGGCTGGGAAGTAGCTGGCATCGAGATTGGTGATGCGAAAATCCAAGTCGCCGCCGACTGCTCCGTCGACGCCGAGGCGCAAAGTGACGCTACCACCGACGTCGCCGCCCAAGACCTGCAGGGCGATTGACTCCGCCACGATGCTGCCCCGCTCGATGCGCGCATCCAGCTCCAGGTTTTCGATGCCGTGCGCACCTGCGTAGACGCGCTCGGCGACGAGCCCGCGGGCACCGCGATAGGGACGGAGACGATCGTAGTAGAGCGGCCGCGCCTCGCGACGGCGCACATCGCTCGATGCCGCTACGACCCCGAGGATCCCATCACCCATCGGCGCCGTGTGGCTGACGACGACCGCGTGCGGGTTGGCGCCGAATGCGAGCTCCACATCCCAAGGTAAGTTGCCCGAGAGCCCACGCACACCTGCGCCCGGCTGTTCGGCGGAAAAATTTTGGGTCTCCAGCGCACCGCTGATCGTCGCTGTGCCGTCCTTCACACTCACCGCCGTGTGCAGCGAGATGGCGCCGCTGAGCGCTAGACCACCCGTTCCCAAATCGAAACGATTAGGTGCCTCAAGGTTGAGCTTCGCCACCCAATGCGTCGCCAGACCCGCGAGCTGCGGCTGCTCCCAGCTGCGCTCGCGCAGCGTCTGCCACAAGTGCTCAACGCGACCCTCGACGCTCATGGCTGTTGCGGGCGCGGGCAGCTCGACTCGCAGAGTCTCGGTGAGCACGTCCTGGGAAAATTCGTAGGCGAGATCGAAAACGAGTGAAGGGTTACGCAAGGGCGCCGACAGCGCGGCGTGCTCGAGTGTGCCGAGCGTTGCGCGACCCTGCGTCGAGGCTCCGCGCGTCGTCACGGCAGCCTGCCAAAAGAGCGCGAGGTCCTGGATGCTTGCCTGCGCGTCGACTTGCGCGGCCTTCACTGCGATGTCCAGGCGCGGCCCGGTCGGTGAAAGCGCGGCGAGCACGGACCCCTCGAGCCCACGTACGCGTGTGCCTTCCAGAGCGAAGGCGCCGTCCGCGAGCGTCAGGCGCAGCTCGGTCTCAAAGGGCAGGTGTTGAGCGAACGCGGTGCGCCACCGCTCGAGGTAGCTCCAGTGTCCATCGAGCTGTTGCTGCCAGCTCAATTCGGTTGCGGGCACAGGTGGCGTCGCCCAGCGGGCCAGGTCGACGTAGGGCACCGTGCCCTGCGCGCTCCAATCGACGGCAAGCTTGCCGCCGAGCGTCAGCGGCGGGCGCAGCGTCGAGGGCACGAGCTCGAGCAGACGAGAAAGCACCATCGGCTCGATGTGCACGTGCAGTGTCTCGATGACCGGGGAGGGGCTCAAGAACGCGGTGACGTCTGCCTTGGCGACCATGTGCAGGCGATCGGCAAGATCGATACGCAGGCTCGAAAGCGACAAGCGATCTCCACGCCGGCTCGCCCGCATGCTCCAGAGCAGCGGCCGCAGATCGATACGCGGCTCGGGCTGATGGAGCGCGATGCTGTGCACGCTGCCGTCGAGATCCACATCGAGGCCATCGCCGCGTTGATCGTGGAGGGCCGCGCGTGTGCGCATCCTCAGCTTGTCGAGGCTCGCGGCAGCCGCACGCACGCTAGCGACCTCGACGGTGGTGACGACCTCGAGCGGCTCGTTGCCCGTCCCGGAAAGCACCCACGCCATCGGCGCGGTGCCTTCGATCGACACGCGCGCTGTGTCCACCGCAAGGGTCGGCAGGCGCACGCCCCCGAGTGTCGTTTGTACGCCGAGTCGGACAGGTAAGGTTGCGGTCGCCAACGTCGGGGTAGGAAGCTCCAGCAGGGCGGAGATGTCGACGCCTTCGACGTGCAGCTCGCCAGCGTCGAGCGCACCGACCTGTGCGCCGACGCTCACCAGCAGCGCTTGAGGCTGGGACGTGAGGGTCAGCGCCAGCTCGGCGTTGCGCACCTGCGCGCCGGACACCTTCGCCGAAACGTCGTGCGCATTGAGCTGGGCTGTTGTTGCAGGGAGGGGGGCGCCGCGCGTCCGGGACGCGAGCCACTGCGTCGGTGTCATCTCGAACGACAGCGCGCCGCCGAGGTCGGCCCCAGGAACAAACGCGGCGAGTAGTGGCGCCAGCTCGTCAAGCACACTAGCAAAAGTGAGCTCCTCGAGCGTCACGTCGACACCAGCCTCCGAGCTCTTCACCGTGGCGCGCGCGCGCAGGTGGGTTTGAGCACCGACATCGGCGAGAAGCTGCCGCAGCACGACCGTCTGGGGCGCGGTGAGCGAGGCATCGGCATCGAGGGCCAGGTGCACATCCACAGGCGGGGCGTGTGGCGCCAACCGTGTCACCTTGGCGGTCCATGCGCTACGCAACCCATTGGCACCGAGCCCCAACGAGCGCAGATGCACGTCAAGTCGTTGCCGCACCGTGAGCGGCTGTGTGCGGCCCGACCGGTAGACTTCGAGTGTCGATACGGACTGTGGATCATCGTGTGCCCCGAGACCCGCCCAAACGTCGAAGTCGAGACCGCGCCCGAAGGCGGCAAGACGCGCCTCGAGTCCTGGGCCGTCGAAATCGACACGCAGGTCGGGGCGCTGCACGTGCAAGGCCACGTCGCGCACGTGCACGTCACGCACCACGACGCGTATGGGTACAAACGGCTGCGACAGCGGGGCTGGTGTGGGTGGCGTGGTCTCGGGTGCGGCAATCGCTGCGGGCGGTGGGACGGGCGGCGTCGCGGTGGCAACGGCTAGCGCCGGGCGCAGCAGGGCTGCCAAGTTGGTGCGGCCGTCGATCGCTTCGACGTTGAGACGCACGCCTTCGACGGCGACCTCGTCGATCGACACGGTCCACAGCAGCAAACGCCACAATGACCAGCGCAGCGCCAGCCGTTCGACGATCAGCGTGGGCTGGGAAAATTGCGGTGGCGCACCCACCCGCACGCGCTGTAGCTGCACTTTGCCCCAGATGGAGGCGTCGAGTGAGCCAATCTCGACGGGCGCCGTCAGGCGTTTCTCGATCTCGCGCACGGCGAGCAGGCGCAGTCGCTCGTCGTCGTAGCGGAGACGAAAGGCGATGGCACCCGCGATGGCCAGTGCGCCAGCGATGAGCAGCGCGTAGCCGACGATGCGGGTCACGCGACGAAGACCTGACCGTGATTTATCTTGGCTACGAGACCCCACGAAAAGAGATGAAATCACAGGGCACAATGTGACGTCCAATAGGGTGTCACGTGTCGCGAGGCGGGTTGCTTGACTTGCCCCGGGGTTCGCGGGACTTGTCGGGTCGTTGACGGATTGAAGGAGAGGTCAGTGATGGCGAGCATGAACAGCGTGGGCCGCGTGAAGTCTTGGGGCGTCGTTAGCCTGCTGGTGGTCGGCAGTGTGTTGGGCGGCGCGGCGATGGCGGCCGAAGGACCCCTCGTGCGGGCAGGGG
Source organism: uncultured Bdellovibrionales bacterium (assembly GCA_964357695.1). GTDB lineage: Bacteria > Myxococcota > XYA12-FULL-58-9 > XYA12-FULL-58-9 > CAYHNK01 > CAYHNK01. The sequence continues at coordinate 7,235 of CAYHNK010000084.1, forward strand.
CGGCGGGCGCATTTGAGCCCGGTCTCGTATCCGCCTGGGCCGAGCGCACAGGGGGCGTGTCGCTGACGCTTGCCGGCGAGGTGGGTGCCGCGGAGGTGGCGTCGCTGCTCGGCGATCGGGTGGCAGGGATCGCTGTCGAGCAACGTGGTGCGCATGAGCTGTGGGTGACGGGCATGCCGCTTACGTCGCTGCTCGCGCAGCTCTCGCGTCTGAGTTTTGGCGAGTCGGTCGATCCGCTGGCTGACCTCGCCGGCATCGGTGGCGCAGTCGTGGCCATGCAGCGACCCGAAGCAGGCGGCTCGATTCGTGCCTCGCGGCCAACGGATCTTCCCGGTGGCGACGCGGCAAGCGCGGGCACGGTGCTATTTGACGCCAAGGTGGTCGCTGTCGAGCGCGGCGCGTTTCCTCGGGCGCAGCTCAAGCTCAAGGTCGTCCATGCGCCTCAAGTGGCCGAGCTGCGCACGAAACTTCGTCGCGGTACCACCTTCGACGCCCAGGTACAGCTCGCGAGCGCTGGGGACGTGGTCGACTATGCCAGCACGGACAATCAGCGCAACGTGGTTGGCTACTTCCTCTTGCCTGGGGACGTTGTCGGCGTGCAGGTCGTCGAGCGCGAGGGCAAGCTCGTCATCGTGGCCATCGAGCGGCGCGTCGCGAAGTAGCGCACCGCCTCAGACGTACGAGATCTTGCCGTTGCGTGTGCCGTTGCCGCCGGCAGGAACGGTGACCGGCCCCCCCGGAGCACGCAGCTCGGCGAGCCGGATGGCGGCGTCGCGAAAGGCAGGATCGGTGTTGCATACTTGCTCTAGGAGGCTGGCTGCCTCTGTGCTCTGCCCTGCCGCCTGATAAGCGCGACCGAGCTCGTAGCGCAGCGCCGTAATTTCGGGCGCTGACAGGCCGCCGCGATCCAAGAGCAAGCGGAAGCTTGCCACCGCGGCTTGCGCGTCCCCCTGCTCGAGCTCACACAAGCCGATCAAGGTCATCGCACCCACGAGCTTGTCGTCGGCGTTGCGCGCGATCTGGAGCTCGCGAATGGCATCGGCAAAAAGACCCATCTCTTTGTACGCGATGCCGAGGTTGTAGTGCGTGTCGTAGTCGGTGTCCTCGACCTGTTGTGCGACACCGCGCTTGAACTGCTCGAACACGTCGGCGACCGCCGCAGCCCCTTCGTCGTCGGTGAAGTCCGCCAGCTCACCGGCGAGCTCCGCCTCGAGCTCGACAAAGCCGCTGTCCGGCGCTACCTGCACGCGCTCGGGCTCGGGCTCCTCGTCGTCGATGAGCGCTGGGCGAGGCTCGGCCGCAATGACCGGGGCGAGCGGTACAGCGGGTGCGACAGGCTCCGGCGGTGCGACGCCTGCGGGCGCGTCGTCCCAGTCTAGATCTGCCTCGCCAAATTCCGTCGTTGCCGGCTCGGGTACGGGCTCGAGTACGACCACCGCTTCGCTGTCGGGCTCGGGCAGCACGCTCGTGTTCAGGGCCAACAGCCCCGGGTGCATCGGGTAGCGATCGAGCAAGTGTGCCAGGGCGTCGCGCGCTTCTGCCTCGAGCCCCTGCTGCCGAAAGAACTCGACCTCTTCGATCTCGTCGCTCAGATCCGGAAGACTCTCGGAGAGGCCGAGCAGCGCTTCGGGCGTCTCGTCGAGCGTTTCCTCGAGCGCTTCGTCGAATTCCTCTGCGCGTGGCGCCTGCGCGGCGAGCGGTGTCGGCTCCTCGTCTTCGGGCTCTGGCAGCGCGGTGTCGACGTCTACGTCGACATCCACGTCGACATCCAGGTCCAACTCGCTAGCGATGTCGACCGCGTCGGCTTCAACTGGACGCTCGTCGCGATACAGGGCAGTCGCCGCGGTAGGCACGGGTGCACGCACCGTGACAGGCGGCATCGGAGCAGCTGGGATCCGAGGCGCCGGGGTCGGAGTGCTCTCGTCGCTGCCGAGCATCGCCAAGAGGCCCACGGCCCGGCTGTGATCCGGCTGCAGCGACAGCAGTTCCTGCAAATCAGTCAGGGCCTGCGCGGGCTCGTCGTTCGCGATGCACGCCTGGGCCATCTGCCACAGTTGCTCGACCGCCGCGTCGATGTTCTCGCCCTCTTCGTAGAGCAGGCGAAGGCGCTGGCGTGCCTCGCGTGGCTCGGGGCCAAGCTCAATCGCCCGCAGGAGGTGGTCGATGGCTTTCTCACGCAGTCCGTACTTGATGTAGACGTCGGCCTCGGCGAGGATCTTGGCGACGCTGCTAGCGTCGCGGCTGGGTGCGGGACCTGGCGCCGCGGCAGGGCTCGGTCTGACGACGGGCGTGGGGGAGGCGACCGGAGCAGGAGCCGCCCACGTGGGGGTGAGTGTCTCCACCATCGGGGCGCTCGCTGCGGGGACGGACGTCGTCTTGGCGCTCAGGACCGATTGAGCTTCCTCGTCGCCGGGGACGAGACGCGCGATCTTGCGCAGCGCCTCGTGATACGCCTCGGTGCGTCCAGCATCGCGATGCACGTGCGCGAGCTCGCGATAGACGGACACCGTTTTTGGCACCTGGCCGAGCTTGTGAAAGGCGGTTGCCAACAGCTCGAGCGTCGTCACGTCGCGCGGGTCGGCCTTGAAACAGATCTGAAGCTTGGCGAGCGCACGCCGAGCGTCATCGCGTTGCAGGTAGAGCGTTGCGAGCTCGCGCGCGGCGGCCAGATCGGTGTTGTCAAAGTGCACGATGCGCTCGGCGACCTTCATGTAGTCGTCGATGCGATCTTGGCTCTTGAGTGTCGCTGCCACTCGCTGGAAGCTCTTTTTTGCCTCGTCGAGCAGGCCGCGGCTCCCCTGTAGCTCCGCCAGCTTGACGCGACTGGCGATGTTCTCCGGGTCGAGCGAGATCATCGTCTCGACGACCTTGCTGCTCGCTTCGAGCTGACCTTGCTGCTCGTAGATCGCGGCTATCTGGCGGTGCTGGGCCACCGCGTCCGAGACGAGGCCGAGCTGCTGGTAGAGCTCCGCGAGCTTTTGATTGACGTCGATGAGCGCGGGATCGATCTTGAGGATCTGCTTGTAGACCGCGACGGCCTTGAGGAAGAAGCCCTGCTCCGAGTAGAAGACGGCCACCTTGGCGTAGGTCTTCGAGGCGTCCCCGTTCTGGCCGGCACGGGTCTGCAAGTCGCCGATCTTGAGCAGCGTACGGACGTCGCGCGGGTCATCCTCGACGATGCGCTCGAATTCTCGAATCGCCTTGTCGATCTGTCCCTTCTGCAGGAACTTCTGCGCTGCCGCGCGAACTTTGTCCTTGTTGATCGCCACGCGTGCCTATGAGCCGCTCGCGGGGCATGCGGCACCCTGCGCGCAGCGGGCGAGAGTCTTCAGCTCTCTTGTTGGCAGCAGGGGGGCGCCTGTGTCAAGCGCGTTCCACGTACGAGCCGGTACGGGTGTCGATACGGATCTGGTCGCCCTCATTGACAAAGAGCGGCACATTCACGGTTGTACCGGTCTCGAGCTTGGCCGGCTTGGTGGCACCCTGGGCGGTATCGCCTCGTACACCCGGCTCACACTCGACGATCTTGAGCACTACGAAGTTCGGCAACGAGACGTCGATGGCCTTGCCGTTCCAGAACAACACCGAGCAATTGCAGTTCTCTTTGAGCCAGCGGGCGTTGTCCCCAAGGGCTTCCGCGTCGACGAGTGCCTGCTCGTAGTTGCTGTTGTCCATGAACGTGTAATGCGTGCCCTCTTTGTAGAGGAACTGCATCTCCTTTTCGTCCATGTCGGGCTTGCCAACCTTGTCGCCCGACTTGAACGTCGGATCGAGCACGCGGCCGGTCAAGAGGTTCTTGATCTTGGTGCGCACAAACGCACCACCTTTGCCCGGCTTGACGTGCTGGAACTCGACGATGATGTACGGGTCTCCCTCGTATTCGATCTTGAGCCCGTTGCGAAAATCTTGGGTGCTGTACATCCCTGCGCTCCTCCGGCGGCCTCTCTAGCATAGGCCGTGATGACAAGTCGATAGACGCATGATTTCGCGTCAGTGGCGTGTCGCCCTTGACCGTCACCCGTCGCGGTAGCACCCTCACCGGCGCTTCACTCAGCAAGGTCCCCGCGTGCGCGGCTGAGGTATCGTGATGCGAATCGCCCCTGTGTGCATGCTTGCCGTCTGCGGCACAGGCTGTGCCTACCAGGGCCAGACAGTGCTCGGGCTGCCCGGTCCGCTGCCAGCATCGTCATCTGCGTCGGTCGCCTTGGCATCGTTGGAGCCGCTGCCGAGCGAGCCGCTGCGCTCTGAGAACGCAGCGACGCCCGCTCTGCCTGCGCGACCTCTCGTCCTCGCGGAGCTCATTGATATTGCGCTGCGTACGAGCCCCGCCACGCGGGCCACGTGGCACGCGGCGCGCTCGGCGGCTGCCGAGGTGGGAAGCCGTCGCGCGGCCTATCTGCCCACCCTCGAGGCGACGGGCACGCTCACCCGTTCGCACACCTCGGCCCTCGGCGGTCGCTACGTCATCGAGCAGACGACCTATGGGCCCGCGCTCACCGCCAGCTGGTTGCTGCTCGATTTTGGTGCGCGCTCGGCGGCGCTCGACGAGGCCCGCGAGGCGCTCGTGGCCGCTGATTGGGGACACCATGCGGCGTTGCAGCAAGTGATCTTGTCGGTCGAGCAGAGCTACTACGACTACGTTGACGCGCGGGCCCGCCTCGCCGCGGCCGAAAGCAGCGTCCACGAGGCCGAGACGAGTCTGCGTGCGGCCGAGGAGCGCCTCGCGGCGGGCGTGGCAGCGCAACTGGAAGTGCTGCAAGCGCGCACCGCCCGGTCTCAAGCGCGCCTGCTGGCGCAACAGCTCGCGGGGCGCATCGAAGGTCTGCGGGGTGCTCTGGCGGTAAGTCTCGGCCTACCGGCGAGCACGGTGGTCGAGGTCGAATCGCCGCCGGAACAGGTACCGGCCGAGGCGATGGCGCGCGACGTCGGTGATCTCATCGCCGAGGCCATGAGGCAAAGACCGGAGCTCGCGGCAGTCCGTGCCGTAGCTCTCGGCGCCGCGACCAAGGTGCGCAGTGCGCGCGCAGGAGCACTGCCGAGCCTGTCGGCCGTTGGCCAGGCCGGCCGCACCTACTACGAGCCCCATCCCTATGCCCGCTACGGCGACAACTGGTCGGGCGGTCTCGTTTTGCGCTGGCCACTGTTTTCCGGTCTCTCGACCCACTACGACGCCGCGCAGGCGCAAAGTGACGCCGCCGCGGCCGCGGCACGGGTCGACTCTGTGGCGCAACAGGTGGCGCTCGAAGTATGGCAGAGCTACCACGATCTGAAGACCGCCGGTCGGGCACTCGAGTCCGCCCGTGATCTCGTCGAGAGCGCCGCGCAGGCCGAGCGCGTCGCGGCCGGGAGATATGAGCAAGGGGTGGGAGACTTGCTCGATCTCCTCACGGCGCAGGCCACTCTCGCGTCAGCGCGGGCGCAGCAAATCGGTACGCGCTCCGACTGGTATGTCGCCGTCGCCCGTCTCGCGCACAGCATCGGCGCGCTCGCCTCCACATCGCCCGGGAGTCCCATCCATGACCGTCCGTAACAGCCACCGAGCACGCTCCGTTGGCGTCTGCACGCTGGGTGCCTTCGTGTCGATTGTCGGCGGTGCTGCCTGCCGCGGCGATGATGCCACCGGACGCCGATCCGAGCTCGTCCCCGTGATCGTGACGCAGGTCGAGACACGCACCGTACCGCTGACGATTCGCGCCATCGGTACGGCGGAGGCACATCGCAGCGTGGCCATCAAGGCGCAGGTTGGCGGCACGCTCACGGCGGTCCATTTTCGTGACGGTGATGTGGTCGCCCCTGGGGCACTGCTCTTCTCCATCGACGCGCGGCCCTTCGAGGTGGCGCTGCACGAGGCGCAGGCGCGTCTTGCCCGCGATGAGGTGCTCTTGCGCAAAGCGGATGCCGACGTGCGCCGCTACGCCGATTTGGCCAAGAACGGCTACGTGCCGCGCGAGCAGGCCGACCAAACCACCGCCAATGCGGAGTCTCTGCGCGCGACGGTGCAGGCCGATCGGGCGGCGGTCGAGAGCGCACGATTGCAGCTCGACTACTGTGCCATCCGTGCGCCTATCGGCGGCCGTGTCGGGCAGGCGCTCGTCGACGCGGGCAACGTCGTGCGCGCCAACGACACGCAAGCCCTCGTGATGTTGCTCGCCACGCATCCTATCGACGTACGCTTCAGTGTGCCGGAGCGCATGCTCGGGGAGCTGCGCAAGGGAGCGGAGGCTACGCCGCGGGTGGTGACCGTCACGCCGCCCGGGTACCGCGGTGCGCCGCTCATCGGTAAGCTCGTCTTTGTCGACAACGCCGTCGATCGTGCAAGCGGCACGTTGCTGCTCAAGGCCGAGCTCGACAACACCGACGACGCTTTGTGGCCGGGGCAGTTTGTCGATGTGGTGCTGACGCTGCGCGAAGACGCCGACGCCATCGTCGTGCCCAACGAGGTCGTGCAAAGAGGTCGCGATGGCACCTACGTGTTCGTCGTCAAGAGCGACGAGAGCGTCGAGCTGCGACCGGTGACGGTGGCGCGCGATGCCGACGGCGTCAGTGTCATTGCCACAGGCCTGGTGGCCGGCGAGACCGTGGTGCGCGACGGGCAGCTGCGGCTGGCACCGGGCACGAAGGTCTCGCGTGCCCAGGATCTTACCCAGGGCGCCACGCCGTGACGTTCACCGAGGTCTTCATTCGGCGCCCGGTGGCGACGACGCTCGTGACGGCCGGGATCCTCGTCTTTGGCACCATGGCGTATCGTCTGCTGCCGGTCAGCGACCTGCCGAACGTCGATTTCCCGACCGTCACCGTGTCGGCGGGCCTGCCCGGTGCCAGCCCTGAAACCATGGCCTCGGCGGTGGCCACCCCCCTCGAGCGCGAGCTGACCACCATCGACGGGCTCGATTCGATGAGCTCGTCGAGCTCGCAGGGCAGCACGCAAATCACCTTGCAGTTTAGCCTGTCGCGCAACCTCGACTCGGCGGCGCAAGACGTCCAGGCAGCGATCGCTAACGCCACGCGCAATTTGCCGACCGAGATGCCGAGCCCGCCCTCGTATCGCAAGGTCAACCCGGCCGCCTCTCCCATTCTCTACATCGCGCTCACCTCACCGACCTTGCCCCTCTACGCGCTTGACGAGCTCGGCGAGACCATCATCGCGCAGCGCATTTCCACCGTCGCTGGTGTGGCCCAAGTGCAGGTCTACGGCGCGCAAAAGTACGCGGTGCGTCTGCAGCTCGACCCGAGCGCGCTCGCCACGCGTGGCCTCGGGCTCGACGAGGTAGCGCAGTCCGTGCGCGAGGCCAACGTCAACTTGCCAACCGGCGCGCTACAGGGCCCGCACCAGGCCTACACGCTGCAAGCCACCGGCCAGCTCACGCACGCGGCCGCGTATCGATCCCTCATCGTTGCCTATCGCAACGGACGACCGGTGCGGCTCGAAGAGCTCGGTCGCGTCGTCGACAGCGTCGAGAACGATAAGACGGCGGCGTGGTACGTGAGCGAGCGCGGTATTATTTTGGCGGTGCAACGTCAACCGGGCACCAACACCGTCGCCGTCGCGCGAGCGGTCAAAGATCTCTTGCCGTCGTTTCGCGCGCAGCTGCCCGCGGCGGTGTCGATGGACGTGCTCTTTGATCGCTCGTTGTCGATTCGCGATTCGGTCAGCGACGTCAAGGCGACGCTGCTCGTCACCTTGGTGCTCGTCGTGCTGGTCATCTTCCTCTTTCTGCGCAATCTGTCCTCGACCATCATTCCGAGCCTGGCGTTGCCGCTGTCGCTCATCGGCACGTTCACCGTCATGTGGCTGCTCGACTACAGCCTCGACAATCTGTCGCTCATGGCGCTGACGCTCTCGGTGGGCTTTGTCGTCGATGATGCCATCGTCGTGCTCGAGAACATTGTGCGGCACATGGAGATGGGGAAGACGCCCATGCAAGCGGCGCTCGAGGGCTCGCGCGAGATCACCCCGACCGTGATCTCGATGACCATCTCGCTCGCGGCGGTGTTCATTCCGGTGCTGTTTCTTGGGGGCATCATCGGCCGGCTCTTTCGCGAGTTCGCGGTCACCATCGGCGTGGCCGTGCTCATCTCCGGCTTTGCG
>CAYHNK010000085.1:0-15162 GCA_964357695.1 uncultured Bdellovibrionales bacterium
CGGCAGCCGTGTAGTAGCGCAAGCGCCCGGTGAAGCCGAAGCGATCGCGCATGGGGCCGGTGAGCAAGCCAGTGCGTGTCGTGGCGCCGATGAGCGTAAAGCGTGGCAGGCGCATCTCGAGCGTGCGTGCGTGCGGGCCGCCGCCGAGAATGAGATCGAACTTGAAGTCCTCCATGGCGGGATAGAGGATCTCCTCGACCACGGCGCTCAAGCGGTGAATTTCATCGATAAAGAGCACGTCGCGCTCGCCCAAATGGGACAAGATGCCCGCCAGATCCTTGCGCTCGATGGCCGGACCACTCGTCGAATGCAATTGCGCGCCGAGCTCATGCGCGACGAGATTCGCAAGCGTCGTCTTGCCGAGACCGGGTGGGCCAGCGAGCAAGAGATGATCGAGCGCCTCGCCGCGGCTCTGCGCGGCGGCGACGAATACCTTCAAGTTCGCCACCAGCTCCGACTGGCCGATGAGCTCATCGAAGCGTTGCGGCCGCAACGTCAGCTCTTGCTGTCGCTCCTCGGGGGTGCCGTCGCCCGCAACCATGCGTGGCTCTGCAACGCTTGCCATCGGCCTCGTATAGCGTGGGCGTCTGACAGGTGTCGAGGGGCCCGCGCCACGGGGCGCAGATCCGATTGAGTTCCGACTACTTTTCTCCGCGTCCCTGAGGAGCCTTGCGTAGCAAGGCGTCTCGAGGGGCGCGGCCGTTGCGACCTCGACTCGCGATCTGAGAGATGACGTCAAACCGCCCATCAATCAGCGCCTGCTTCTTCGCTCGATTCCACCCTTTGATGCGCGCCTCGGCAAACCACACCAAGGTCAGGGGAAGACGAGCATTCGTGTACCGGCATCCTGCTCCAGCGTGGTGCGCGGCGATGCGCACGTCAAGGTCGTCGGTTTGCCCGACATAAAAGGTACCGTCGCTGCACCGCAGCATGTAGCTGAAGAACGGTCTCATTCGACCTCGCCTCGCCAAGTGCCCGCGCCCTTCGAGACGAGCTCCTACGGAGCCCTCCTCAGGGACGCGGCCAAAGCATAGCCGTGATGCGGGTTCGGATGAAGATTTCGCCTCAGCGGCCGATCTGACGAAGGCCACTCCGCGTCAAATCAAGGCCGCTGCGTGATCTCGGCACTCAAAAAGAACTGCGCCCGCGCCACGCGGGACGACTCGATGGGTACTCACGTCGACCGCTGTTCGGGCACCGGCCCCTGACCGACCTCGGCGCGGAGGTGGTTCAAAATCGCACGCAACGTCCAAGTCGTGAGCCGCGATAATGCGCTCGGTTCACACGAGCAGCGATTCCCCGACCAGCAGATCCAGAAAGGTGACAGCAAGATGTCAGACTCCATTTCCAACATCAGCGCAGCGAGCAGCAACTTCTTCTCACGTCTCGGCGAGCCCGATGGCGAGAAGTCGGCCTCGATCGGCGCCTACAGTGGCACGATGGGCAGTGGCCTGCGCATCACGCTCGACCCGTCGCCGAAGGTCGCACCGTTTTCCATCACCACGGGCAAGCGCGACGTCATGGTGCAGGACATCGAAGGCGGTGCCCTTTCGACCTCGCGCAGCGTCACCCAGCTCGCCTACGAGCCAGGGATCAAGCTTGCCGCGAAGTCGCTCGGCGGTGGCGTGCAGATGCGACCGACCATCTCGTTCCCGGTGGGCATCAGCGTCGCCAGCAACAAATCGGCGGCCAATCAGGGCCTCGAGTGGGTGCCCGGACCGATTGAAGGCACCGGCGACTACGTGAACGTCGACATTCCGATGGCCTCCCAGTACAGCGGTACGCAGCTCGGCGCTTTTGCCGGCGTGCAGTCGAGCTTGGACTTTACCAAGGATGACAAGTACACGCTCAGCCTCGGCGTGCGTGCCACGGCGGGCGTTGGCAAAGTCAAAGAGGACGTCAACGGCGTCGGCGCATTCATCACGTTTGGCGCGAAGTTCTAGCGGCGTCCTGGGCGTTCGGGCGAACGCGGTCAGAACTCCAAGCACCAGCAGTTGCCATCGCACACCGGAAAGGAAGCGCTGCAACAGTAGTTGCCACAATCGACCGGATAGTCGCCGCCGCAGGCGCCGTGGCACACGTTGGTCGCGGAGGAATCACTCGTTGGGCAATAGTTATTGGCGACGCACGAGAGATCGGGCGCGCAGGTGTCTACGTCGCATGACTCGCCACCTTGCGCGTAGTGCACGCAGCAGTAGTTGCCACTCGTCGAGCTGACCGGACAGATGCCGCCTACCGACGTGCAGGTCGTGTCCCCGGGACAAAAATCGATGCCGTTGGGGCAGGTCTCCTCGCCCGGGCAGGCGATTTGTCCCGTGGGCAGATAGCAGGCGTAGACGTCCGGGCAGGCGCGCGCCGAGTGATTCGTCAGGCAGCGCGTCCCCGGTGGGCATTCGCTTGCCACCCACGCAGGACAGTCCTCCGACACGTCGTCGTCGCGGCAGCAAAGGCCCCCGGCACACGACGCATCGGCGCTACTGCCGACGCAGCTCGTGCCACTTGCGCAGCATCCCGCGCCGCAGGCGCTACCCCCTAAGCAACCGACGCAACAGTCCGCGGTGCCGCACCCAAAGGTGTCGCCCGGATTCGGCACGCACGTCGTCCCGTTGGGGCAGCAGGTGGCGAGGCTGGCACACAGCGCCGTGTCCGCGGGGCACGGATCGCCGACGGTGACGAGCACACTCGCCGCATCGAAGGTGCCGGTGGCAGGGTCGCTCACGTGCGAGCCGCCGGAATCATTGGGCGTCGAGCTTCCGCCGCCGCCACAACCAACAACAGATGCAACCCCGAGGATCAACCCCCCAACGTACACGACTCGCATGATGGACGACTCCTTGCCCATCCCCTACGACACATTGGCGAGCACCGCGTCAGTCATTTGTTGCGTGGTGGCGGCGCCGCGGGCGATCGACTCAGAGCCACCGGTGATGCGCATCATGTCGTAGGTGCGCACCTTGCCCTCGGCAACGACGGCCCCGACCGCATCCCAGACGCGCTTGGCCTTGGCGCTCTCGCCGACGTGGTCGAGCAGCATGGCCGCCGAGAGGATCATGGCGATTGGATTGACGATAGGCGGTGAGAGCTTTTCGTACTTGGGGGCCGAACCGTGCGTTGGCTCGAAGACCGCGACCTCGTCGCCGAGGTTGCCCGAGCACGCAAACCCGAGACCGCCGACGAGCCCCGCAAAGCCGTCAGAGATGATGTCACCGAAGAGATTTTCCGCGACCACCACGCCGTAGTCCTCGGGGTTCTTCGTCAGCCACATCATGAGCGCGTCGATGTTCGTCGACCACAGCGACACGCCGGGGTAGCTTTTCGCGACCTCTTTGGCCATCTCTTCCATCATGCCCGAGGTCTCGCGCAGGACGTTGGGCTTCTCGGCGACGGTGACGGACTTGTAGCCGTTCTTCTTGGCGTACTCGAAGGCGGCGGTGACGATGCGTCGCGCCGCCGGGCGGGTGACGATGCGGGTCGAGACGGCGAGATCCTTGCCGGCCGTCTTGGCAAATGGGGCAAACTTCGGATGACTCTCGAGCGCCGCGCGCACGTTCGGCGGCGGATCGGTCCACTCGACGCCGGCGTAGGAGCCCTCGGTGTTTTGGCGAAAGATCACCACATCGACCTTCGGCTCGATGACCGAGCGGTCCGGGTTCTTCTTGACGAAGTTGAGAGGGTTGCCAGCGAGCGAACGACACGGACGCACGCAGATATCCAGGCCGAAGCGCTGGCGCATGCCGACGATGGGGCTGAAGTAGGACAGGCCCTTGCCGCGCAGCTTGGGATTGAGCTCCGCGTCGGCCTCCTTCTTCGGCTTGGAGGTGATGGCCCCAAAGAGTCCGAGCTTGTGTTTCGCGAGCAGCTCGACGGTGCGCTCGGGGAGCGCGTTGCCCTCTTGGCACCACAAGTCCCAGCCGATGTCGCCGTGCACGTAGGTCGCATCAAAGCCCACCGCTTTGAGCACGCGAATGGCCTCGGGCAAAACCACCTTGCCAATGCCGTCGCCCGGCATGGTCACTACGGTAGGGTGCGCCATCGACTTCCCACTCCTTGCTGACGTTGGTTGGAGGGGCTCCCTACGCCCAAATTCGTGGCCAGGCAAGACGCGCCCATGCCCTGTCCACGGGGGTGACTGCGCCGCGCCGGTCGTGTATTCTCCAGAGGGTGAATTGAATAGGCCAGGGTTGTCCATGGCGTTGAGCGTGTCAGATCCGAGCGTGTCCACGGCCATCACGCCGCCGACGGGCTCGTCTGCTCCGCTTGCCGACACTGGCAGCGCACCGGCGCCCGCCGTCCCGTCGACCGAGGCCAGCGTCTACGAGCCCGTTCCCGCACCGGCACTCGATTTGCGCCCCGTTCCCGTGCAGTCAACCTCCGCGGCCTTCGTCGCCACCTCGCCAGCCACCTACGGGCCCGTGTCGCCAGAGACGATCGCGACGGTGCAGCAAGATCCGGCGCTTGTGGCGAGTGCGACCGCGTCGTTGAGCGCTCTCGTTGCGGGCATCGACCCAAGCGCGATCACCGTCAACCCGGATGGTAGCAGCAGCATCGCCGTCGACCATGTCGATGTGTGGAGCGGCGATACACACGTCGTCTCCGCGTCCCCGGCCACGCTCACCGTCGTCAACACGCCTGAGGGTGAGCGCCTCCTGGTCGACGGCCAGGACCTCACCATGCAGGAGGCGGGGCGCACCTGGCACGCCATCGGCGACGTGCACCTCGAGCTGTCGCGGGGACCTGCCACGGCGCCTACCACGTTCGAGGTCACCGCTGCGCGGCTCGAGTTCAGCGATGGCCTCGGCGCCTCCTGGTGGGCGACCGGGGCGCGTCTGAACGTCGCCACCTCCGCGCAAAGTGGCATGGTGGTCGCCGGCACCATCGCGGGAGAGGTGCACGTTCAATCGGGAGATAGCCTCTTTACCGGCACGGCGCGCGATGGCACGACGCCGCTCGGGCTCAATGTACAGATCTTCCCCGATGGCACGCTGCGAGCGCAGGCGGACGCTGGCTCGCTGCTTTGGAGTCGCGGTGGCGACAGCATCGCGATTCGCGACGGTGCCAGTGTCACCATCGACAGGACCGATCCCAACCGCACGCAAATCGACGCGGGCGCCGGCAGCTACGAGGCCATCTCCGCCGATGGTACCAAGATCACGGCCACGGCCGGCACGGTGCAAGTCGTCCACGACGCGGTCGGCGGCGTTGCCACGGTGACCGTGGTGGCGGGATCGACGCACGTCGAAAACCCGACGTGGGGCAGTGCGACCCTGTCTGAGGGCGTGACCTTCGCCGCGACGGCCGAGGAGCACCACTTTCAGGCTACCGCCAGCTCCGGGCAGGCGCAGATCGCGCTCAACGACGGGCGCACGCTCGATGTCACCAACGGCCGCTTCGATACCTCGGTCGGTGACACGAGCAGTACGGTGTTGATCGTCGGCGATCGTGCGCTGTACACGGTGCCCGAGGGTAGTCAGCTCGAGCTGCGGGACGGCGCTACCATCGAGCTGACCGACGACGGCGCGCGCTCGCGCATCGCGGTCGCCGGTGGCACGCTCGTCTGGACCCTCACCAACGGGCGCGAGCTGACCCTCACCAACGGCGAAGCCTCTGTCGAAACCGAAGGTGACAGCCAGCACCAGCACCTCCAGGGCAAGCTTGGCGTGTGGCGCGATCCGAAGTGGGGGACCGCCACCTTCAGCGACGGCTTGCGGCTCGACGTCGTCAACCATGCGGACGGCTCGGTCGACGCCGATGCGGTCGAGGGCGACGGGGTGTTCCAGCTCAACAGCGGCGACACGCTGCGCCTGCGGGGAGCGACCGCGCAGATGCACACCGGGCCCGACGGTGCCTCAACGCGCGCCGCCGTGACCGCAGGCGAGGGCTCGTGGATTGGCAGCGGGGGCCGCACATTCACGGGCACTGGGTTGCGTGTGACCACCGACGCCACGAATGGCATCGAGCAGTCGACGATGCACGTGGATGCGGGCACGCTGATTGAGCCGGGCGTCGGCACTCTCGCGCTCACGAACGCCGATCTCGTCACGAGCAGCAGCGAGCAGGGTGACGAGCACATCGCCCTCGACGCCAGCGCCCTGTCGCTGCAAAGCCAAGATCCGAGCGGCAAGCCGAGTCAGCTCGATCTCGTCGGCACGCACTTGCGCTACAGCCGCGGCGAGTCTGGGCCGACGCTGCTCAATTTTGAGTCCATCGCCTCGGGGCGCTACGTCATCGGCGAGGGACCGGGGCAGCAGCAAATCGTCATCGAGCCACTCACGGGTGTCGGCTCCCCGGCCGCGCCCATCGCCCTCGACCTCTTTGTCGACGAGCAGACGGGCATCACCCAAGGCAGGCTGGATGTGCCGGCAGGCGTCGAGCTCGTGCGTGATGGCGAAACCATGCGCGTAACGAATGCGCACGGCACGTTGTTGCAAACCCCCGAGCGCTCCGACGTACACCTCGATTTTGCCAATGCCGCCATTACGGCGACAGGCGGTGCGGGCGTCGTCTCGGGCTTTACTCTCGATGCTTCGAGCACCGACCCGGCAACGCAGGTACGCCTCGGAGTCGCCGCCATCGCGCTCGAGAATTTTGGCTCGGTGGTCGGCGGCAATCTCACCGTCGTCGATGTGGCCGCCAACGCTTCCACTGTGAAAGATGTTGCGGCCGGCACGACGCGCACCGAGGCGCATCTGTCCTTTGGCAACGTGCTCGGCAATGTCGATGGCATGCAAGTCACGGCGGTCAACCCCGAGACCGGCAAGCTGTTTCGCTTTGATGTGACAACGACGCAGACGGCCATCGGTAATGGCGAGTATGCCCTCCAGCTCAATAGCGTATTCGAGATCGTCGACGGCTCGCAGGTGCTGCTCGCTGGCCAATCGGGCGACGCCCTGTGGAACGCAATGTTCGGCGAGCAGCGCATCACGCTCGATGTCACGAGCGATCCGGCGAGTGGCGCCTCGAAAATCCAGCTCACCGCGGATCACGCCAACTTGCGCGGTCGTTTCGACGGACTCGACGTGACCCTCGACAGCGCCGCCGTGCGCGCGAGCGCTACCGCCGAGGGGTTGTTGCTCGAAAACATCACGGCGGCCAAGGTGTCGATTCGCGGACCGGATGGACAAGCGCTGTCGCTCGACGTGGCTGAGATCCAGAACCAGATCCTGAGCGCGGGCCGCATCGACACGGCAGACCTTACGGGCTCGGTTTTGCTCTTGCGACCCGCTGATGCCACGGGCCACGTGAGTGCATCGCTGGTGCTGGACGTTGGTGGGCTGCCCGTGAGCGTCGATCTCGATCGACTCAGTGAGCTGCAGGTGCTCGCGGCGGGCGGTCGAGACCAGGGGATCCTGAGCATTGGCAACCCGAGTCGCCACGGCGGCGGCAAGGCGACGCTGCAACTGGGGTCGCTGCGCATGGTGGGCGATCAGGTGGGCTTCTGGGTGCAGCATCGGCGACTCAACCCCCACGTGGTGCTCTCGAGCGACGAGTCGGGCACGATGAGCATGTTGCAGACCGAGGGCGAGCGCGTCTTTCCCGGCGTGCGCATCGATACCGCGCGCGGCCAAATGCACGTGGGCTACGTCGGCGACCCGAGCTCGAAGGTGAGTGGCCATCTCGTGGCCACCTTGAAGATGCCCTACGGCGCCAAGGACGTGACCACCTACATGCTGCGTGGCGAGGACGCCTTGGGGCGCGCTGATCTCGGCTTTGCGCTCAAAGCGGGCGTAGGTGTTCGCCGCGGCGAGCGGACGTATGAGCTAGGGGCCTTCGCCGCCCTCGATGGCTCGAGCTCGGTGGACGTCAACTACCTCGGTGAGCGCACGAGCCTCGAGCACGACGGCAAGAGCTACGGCCTCGGCACAGGTTTGCGCCTGCCGACTTTTGCCTCCACCGGCGTGCGTTACGGCACGTCCGCCGCAGCACGACGCGACGAGGTCGTGCTCGGCGTTGGGGGCGACGTGGTCGAGGTGGCACGCGCCGCGGACAAAGGCACGGCCGCGGTGGGGTTTGCCCGCTACGAGCTGACGCGCAAGACGTACGACGGCACCCGTGGCCTCGCGCTCGGCGTGCTGCGAGGCAACGAGGGCAGCGCGGTGCATGTCGGCTGGCGCCGCACCTGGGTGACGCCCCGGCAAGCGGTGCCTACCGAGTTGGTGGCGAAGGCCACCCGCCGAGCCATGGGCGAAATGCCGGCGACGCAAGCGACGGCGCACCCAATGGCCGTGTCAGCGCAGGATCGCGCGTTAACGGCGCAGCGAACCGTGGTGCAGCTACTGGCGGACACGCGCCTTTCGGCCGGACACCGGCTGACCCAAATGCTCGCAGCGAGCGCGCCAACCCCGGTCGACGTCGAGAGTCAGGCCGTTGTGGCAGCTACGGTGCTCGCGGAACAAGCGGCGCGGCGCGCAGCGCTCGGGGCGGACGAGTCGGTGCCTCTCGACTGGTCGCTCGTCAAGCGGGCGCGTGGGGTGCTGCGCACGCTCTTGGCGGGGGAGCAGCGCGGCGTCGCGGCACGGGCGCTCGGGCGCATCGGCATGCTCGAGCAGGCCTACGAAGCTCTCGATACGCGCGAGACGAAAGCGGCAAGCTCGCGCCTGGCGATTGAGGACTGCCAGGCCATGCTGCGGGGCCAAAGCGACGGTGCGGTGTGGGCTGGACTAGGGTCGCGTCTGATCAACGCCGGCCGCAAGGAAACCGAGCAGCTCCTGGCCGCGCTCGGAAAGACCGGTCTGTCGAGTCGACAACTCTCGCTCGCCCTGTCGCAGCTCGACCTCGAGACGTTGTCGCAGCTGCTCGAACGGGCAGACAAGGCTCCCGCCGGCACGGACCCATGGCGCATCCTTGACCACGGCGACGTGCGTACGGCCGCGATTGCCTTTGCGCGCGAGCCCCGCACGCGTTGGCAGGCGCTCATCGAAGAGTCGGGCCCCGAGGCGCTATCGGCGCTTCATTACGACATTGCGGATCGACTACACGAGCTCAAATACGAGGGGCGGGGGGGCGTACGGCTGACCCCCGAGGCCGCCGCGGCCACGTCGGATGGTGCCGGGGCACGGCAGACTCTCGCCGCGCTCGCTGCGTTGACGGAACACCTCGCGCAGCAGCGGGCGCGCGGTGCAGCAGCGCCTGCGGCGATCGTGCTCGATCCGGGCAAGACGCCTGCGTGGCACGAAGCGAGCGCGGCCGAGGCCACGCCCACGTACGAGCAGGTGATAGCGAGCCTGCCCCTGTGGCGGGCGCAGCTGGCGCGCGCGGGTATCACTCTTGAGGGTGTGCCGTCGCGCGAGTGGCTCGTGCGCACTCCCGAGATGCGTCGAGGTCTCGTCAGCCTCGTCGACTTCCTGCTCGAGCGCCCGGAGATGGTGAACGCGCACGGCATCAGCGCCGTACGCATCGACACGCACACGCGGGTGCACGGCTATGCGCTGCGGCCGAAGACCGATGCCGAGCCGACGAATGCGTCGCTGCTCGAAATCGATCGCTATACGGTGCGCGAAGGCTACGGCCGCCGTGCCAGCAGTGACGCCGAGGAGCGCGGCATCGCCGAGCACGAAGTGAGCAAGGTCGTCAAAGCGATTTGGACGCAAGAGGTCAGCTCCTTCAAAGTGGGCGTCACGGCGGACGGACGCGCCACCGACGCCAACCTCGGCTACAGCCACGACGGTTTCTTTGTCGGGCTGCGTCACAGCCGTGACGAGGGTACGGGGGCCTTCATCGGGGTGAGCGGCAGCACGCCCGTCGACGCGCAGACCGACCTCAAGGGCGAGGTGAGCTTCGCGCCCGGCATGGCGAAGTCGAACCCGAGCACCGCGACGGCATCGGCATACGTCGGCGTCGACCGACGCTTTGGCTCGACGCGCAGCGGCTCGAGCGTGGCGTTTCTTGGCTTTGGCTTTCGTAGCATCGCGGATGTCGGCCGCCTCGGCACGCTCGTCGGGGCGCGCGGTCGCTATGAGGGCGAGCTCGCCGCGACGCAGTATTTCGTCGGCAACGGTTTTGCAAGCGCGCAGCTCGAGCTCGGGCCCGACGAGCTGCCTGTCGGTCTCGTCACGCGCTACGACACCGTCAACCAGGCCTATCTCGGCGGCCGCTTGGGCAAAGCCAAGGCGATGGCCTCGGTCACTGGCTTGGCCTTCCAATGGGGCGAGGGCAACACGTTCATCGCCTCGTTGCTGCCGCCGTTCTTCGTCATCGAGCCGGCCGCACCCGAATATCGCGAGTACGGCTATCTCGGCCCGCTCACGCGGCTTGGCACGAGTGAGGCGCGCAACGCCAACGAGGTGGCCGTCAACGCCATGTTCTACGGTGTGTTGGCGCAAGAGCGCGGCCTGCAACCCGATCAGCAAGAGCTCGAGACTTGGATCGAAAAGTACGGTCTGCGTGTGGAGCTCGAAGAGCTGGCTGCGCGCCGCCGCGCTGCGGGTACTCCCGCACAAGCCGAGGCGGTGCAGCGCGAGATCAACGCCTGGTTCGAGGATCTCACGGCCACGCTGATGATCGACAGCTACATCGAGATGGCGTCCAAGGCCGGCAAGATGGCGCCTCCCAAGCGTGACGAGGCGCGACACAAGACGGCGCTCGATGCGGCGGTCGCATCGTGGCGAGCGCAGCACGCCGGTGAGGCACCCGACGCAGCGACGCGCGGTCGGTTAGACAAGCTCGTCGGCTTTCACCTGCGGCGCGCGCGCAATCTCGAGGTCTTCGCGGCGCACTTTTTCCAGGGGCGCAAGGCGCAGATGGACGCGCTCATTCTGTGGGCGCGCACCGAGATGGTGCTCGCTCGTGGTGCGAGCTACCCGCCGTGGCAGGCAGTCAATGCGAGCCTCGCGCCGCTGACCATGCCGGAGCTGTCGCGAAGCGCGCTCACCCAACGTCTCAGGACGCAGCACGAGGGTCTGCGCAAGGCCCGCGAGCCTATCGACGCCTTGCACAAGCAGGTCGCGCACGTCCGCGCACTGCTCTCGACCACTGCCCCACCCGAGGTGACGAAGGTGCTCGATGAGCTCGACGCCCAGACCGCGGCGCTCGACGCGGATATGCAGCAGATCGTTGCGCGCGCTGGCGGCCTGGGACCGCGGGTGGCCAAAGACGACCTCGGGACGGTGGAGAAGGATCGCGCCGCCATCGTTGCCGACACGCGGCGCCTCGTCGAGGGCGTCACGCTCGGCGATTCACGGATCGAGAAGCTCTGTGCCGAGCTCGTGCGCGTCGCCGACGATGAGGCCACGCAGCCGCTCCTCGAGGCGCTGCGGACGCTGCAACGCTCACCGCAGATCTTGTCGCTGTTGCCCCTGCATCCGGGGCGTCTCGACGAGGCGCAAGGCCGCGGCAAGGCGACGCCACCCGTCAAGCGTTAGGCTTCAAAACCCAGTCTTACACGGCTCGAGCGACCACACCGCCCCGGAGCTGGTCACGCAGGCGGGCGATTTCGGGCAGGTTAGGCAACGCCATCGCCACTTCGTCCATCGAGGCGTGCACCTGGATGGAACGCCCGCGGCCCGTTGCGATCATCACGCCCGCAATCGCAGTCCGCTTGAGACTTTGGCGAAAACCGGACCCTTCGAACACGAGGTGAATCGAATCACAGCACTTCGCCAAACGCTCCAGCGCTGTGGCCATGGCGTCGCGGGTGTCCTTGTCCGGCGGCGGGCTATCATCAGGAGCAAGGGCAACATAGCAGAGCTTCGCACGAGCGCGTTGGCTCGCCGCTTCGACTTCGTCGACGAGCTCTGCGACGTCGCCAACTTGTGGTTGCTTCCAACGAAGGAAATACACGCGCCCGAGCACTTGTGAGTCGAAGCTCATCGAGGACCTCCAATTACTTCTTTTGGCTGAAGATCTGTCATAGTTGGCAAACATAACAACAGTGACAATGTCATCATATCATATGATGGATGATTTCCACAATCAACCCCGCAAAGCACGGAGCAGCGACTGCTCTTCGGCAGTCGGCGAGGCCAGTGACGGCACTGACGCGTCGACTTCGGTCGAAAAGCCGGGCTCCAACATGAGCGCGATGCGCAAGGCGCGCGGGCGCAGCGGTGAGGGGGGGCCCGCGAGCACACCCGCGAGGCGCTCCTCGAGTTCCACCACGAACGCCGGGTGAGCCGCTATGGCGTAGAGGGCGCCCCGGCCGACTTGCGGCAGCGGACTTGCGAGGAGTTGCCACAGATCCTCGATCGACTCGGTCAGCAGCGCGCGGCTCGCATCGCTCCAGCTCGCCATCGCTTGCTCGGTCGCCGAACGGCTTGCCACATCGAAGTGCACCGGGTCTTCCAGCGCGCCAGGCAGCGCATGGCTGACGGCGACACGGTAGAATTCGGTCGCCAGCTCTGCGGCACGTGGGTTGGGCGTCGGGTCATTGAGCACGGCGCGGCAGAGCGCGCGGCCCCAGTCGAGCGGTGGCTCGCGATCGACGGACTCGGGCAGAAAGAAGAACGCCGCCAGGCGATGGTCGTTGTACAGCGCGCCGTCGTCGGTGAGCGCCCGAGTCAGGCGTGCGGTCAAGCGCGGCAGCTCGCTCGGATAGATGCGCTCTTGCAGCATGTCGATCAGGCGTAGGCGATGGATACCGGCATCGCCATCGAGCAGACGACTTGCGAGCATGGCGTCGAGCTCGGCGCTAAGGGGAGCACGCTCGGGATCGGGCTCGCGACGCACTTGCTCGATACCGGGACCGAGGGGTGTGAGCCCAGCGCGGTCGAGCACGATGCCGAGGATCTCGGCGGCAAACTGCCGCACCACCGCCGGCTCGCGTCCGTCGAGAGCCCAAGCGACGAGAGCACGCACCTTCGTCGCGTCGAGCGCACCGACGTGCCGACCGAGGATCAGCTGCTTGAGCTCCTCGGTGGGCTCGGTGCGCAGCTCCTGCCACAGCGCGTCGAGCGGTCGCCCGGCCCACGCACAGGCGAACGACTCGAGCTTCTCGTCCAGATCGGCGCCGGGCGTGGCCATCACCTGGGCAAACAGGCGACGCGCGCCGTCCGACGCTACGAGTCGGTCTCCGTAGGCGACATTGAGCTCGCGCACGGCGACGTCGTAATCGGCAAGGCCTTTTTGCGCCGCGTAGCGCAGCACGAGCGCATGGCGCTGCAACAGCGACGTCGGCCAAAAGCCGCTGCTCGTGACCGCCTGCACGCGGCGCAGCCACCGCTGCGTGCTCGTGGTCAGCTCGTCGAACGCGGTACGCCGCTCTTGCCAAGCGCGATGCCAATCGTCGCTCGCCGACGACTCGGTAAGCAGCTGCTGCGCGGTGGCGCGTACGGTGCCGCTTGGCCCCTCCTCCGCGCAACGACGCGCCCACGCCAAGATGTCGGGCGGCAGCGCGCTCTTGCGATAGCGCACGGCCGCCAGGCGCAGGAAGTTGATGAGCGGTGCAGGCTGCTGCGTCTTCCACCCCTCTTCGGCGAGATCGAGCAGCTTCGCGGTGTCGATGCGATTGAGCTCGCGTACCGCGCGCAAGAGCAGCCGCGGCACTGATCGACCCCGCACACGCTTTTCGGGCCAGGTCGCCGCAAAGCCGTCCGCAGCTTTGTCGCCCACCGTGAGGCGATAGAGCTCCTGCAGCTTCTGCAAGATCTCGGCATCATCGACCGGCCCGTCGAAGCTGTTGCCAACGCGGTGTGCGTTGAGCTCATTGAGCAGCGTCATGTAGCTGCCGTAGCCCACGGACATCGCATCGGGCTCGCCGTCGATCTCGTAGGGCACCGCGTAGCCCTTGGCCCCAAGCCACGAGGTCAGGCGCTGCTGAAAGTGCTCAAAGCGCGCGTGCGTCGCCTCGTGCGTCAACAGATTCAGGTTGGTGCGGCTCGGCATGACGTAGCCGATCGAGTCGTCGCCGGGGAGATAGTGCCCGGCTGAGCCCTGCGCGTAGTCGGTGTCGACCTCGATGCCCCGCTGCGACAAGAAGCGAGCGATGCGCGCCTCTTGTGCGATGAGCGCGCCGTCCTGCAACGCCTGCCCCTCGAGGAGCACGTCGACGTTCAGCTGCAAGCTCGCGCCCGAGCCGACGAGCAGGGTGTCACCGATCTGGAGCACACGCATGCCGACGCGTTGCGCCGCACTGGCGAGCGCGTCACGTGTGGGCGTCGAGAGACCGTGGCGGTCGAGCATGACGCTGGCATCGGTCGAGCGGCGCTCGGACAGCAGCTTGCCGAAACGCAACGCTCGTGCCGCTTGGCCACGCGGGTGCGCCTGCAAGGCTTGCAGCAAGAGCGCAGCGCCGAGTCCGTCGGGTTCCGCCGCGACACGACAGAGGTCGAGCGCCAGAGCCAAGGGCTCACTGGGGCTGACGACAAGCCCGGCTGGGGTCGACTGCACACGCGCGTTGCAGGTGCTCGCTGCCGTCTCGAGCGCGGAGCGCAGCAGGGTCGGCAAGTGTGCAAACAAGGCCTCAACGGCCGCATCCACTTCGGCGACCGGCGCCGAGCGCAGCTCGGGTCGGTAGTGCAACAGCGCCGAGCGCACCTTCTCGGCCGCGATCGTCGCCCCCTCGACCAAGCGAAACGTCTGCTGCTCGAGCAGCGTCTGCGCGCCGGCGCTACTGCGCGTACTCGTAGCGCCTGCGGCAAGCTCACCGCCGACCTGCACCCGGCTCGCATGACTGCCGGGCACCGCGCCAATGCGCGCATCCGCAGGTGGCGCGTCGGTAACGTTGACCTTCGCTGTTGGCGGCAAAGCAGGGGGTGCCGACACGTCACGCGCACGCTGCTCGGCAACGGACGTGACACTGGAGATGGCAATCGAAGCGGGCTGCAACCGTGTCATTCTAGGCTCTCACCTCGCGACCACCGGGAAGCGGCATCGCTCGTTCGAGCCTAGCACAACATGGGCGCGCAGGTTAGCCCAGCATCGCTCGGTCCACCGCGAGCACCGGCTCGAGGTGCGTGGCGAGCTCGTGCACGCTCAGCTGCGTCAGGTCCTTGCATAGCGCGCCACAAACCAGTCGCTGCGTCTCCTTGCCGAGTGCACTGCGAAGATCCCCCATGCACTGAGGCGGCGCGATGAGTATCAAGCGATCGAACGCATGGTTCGAGGCCGCCTCGTCGAGCACGTGGGCGATGCGCCGTGCAAAGCGGGTCTTCTCATAGCGGTGCGGATCAGTCGCCGGCTCCATGCCGTGCACGCCGCCACGCGCGGGGTTGCTTTCACGCCCAGCGCGAT
>CAYHNK010000086.1:0-15063 GCA_964357695.1 uncultured Bdellovibrionales bacterium
CGAGATGCCTTGCTGCGCAAGGCTCCTCAGGGACGCGGAGAAAAGTAGTCGGCACGCAATCGGATCTGCGCCCAGAAGTACTTGCAGCGTGTGTTGACAACAAATAGATGCTACCCGCAGGTAGCATTTGTCTCCTTCTCCCCCAGGAGAGATGACCATGGTGGATTCCGCTCTCGTGCTCACCGGACAGACGGTTGCCTACACCCTCTACGTCGTCGCCGTTTTCATCTTGATGGGTTGGTTCGCGTGGCGCGTCACGCAGCCGGGTCCCGCGCGCGGCGTGCGCCCAGCGTTCTTCTACGCTTTTGTCGGCGTCCTTGTGGCTGCCGGCGTGTCGCTGCACTTCATTACGTACTACACGATTCCGTGGAAGCCCTTGGACATGAACCGGGCTCAGATCACGCCCGACAAAGTTTTCAATATCAACGCCGCGGCGCATCAGTTTCAGTTGCCTGCCGACCAGCTGCGCATCGCCTGCGGCGACAAAGTTCTCTTCAATGTGACGTCCAGCGATTTGACGTACGGGTTCGGTGTTTTTCGTGCCGACCACTCGATGCTGTTCCAAATGCAGGTGATGCCGGGTCACAACAATGACATCCTGTGGCACTTCGACCGCCCCGGCGTCTATTCGATCCGCTCCACCGAGTATTCCGGACCTGCTGGTGTGCACATGAAGCGCGACGATGTGATCGTCGTCGCGTGCGACCACACCCCCGGGCACTGATTTCGCGTCTATCGTCCCACACGCTTGAGGAGAACCATGAGCTTCTTCCAAACACTCATCCACGGTGAGCAGGCCGCCTTCAATTCGGGCAGCCTCACGCGCATGCAAAAGATGATCTTGCGCTTCGTCGTCGTTGGTGTCGTCTACTACGCCGTCGCCGTCATCGAAGGCATGGTGATGCGCCTCTACGAGGTGACGCCGCTGCCTGGCATCGAGCCGCAGCAATTTTTCGCCATCATGACCGCACACCCGCTGGTGGGGATCTTTGGCTCCACCTACTCCATCGTGTTCGGCGCTTTCTTGTTCCTCGTACCGTACTTGATGAAGAAGCCGCTGTGGAGCATCCCGCTTGCCAACTGGACCTGCGCTCTTGTGGCCGTGGGCACGCTGGTCTTCTGGTCTGCGGGCTTTCTCTCCGAGTACGCGCCGCTCTACACACTCTACTGGCCGCTGCCCGCGGACTTCACGCAGTTCTCGGTCTGGGGCGGGATGTTCTTCATCGTCGGCATCGCCCTGGTGATGGTCGGCACCGTGATCTTTGTCATCAACATCTTCGCCACGATTACCCACACGCCGCCGGGATGGGACAAGCAACCGGCCGGCGCGCTGCTTCGTTCCGCACTGGGGCTCACGGGCCTACGTGCGCTGTTCGTCAAGAACAAGCCAGAGCATCTGGTGTCACTCCCGGTTGCGGCCATTGCCCGAGGCACCGTGGATACGGCGCTCAACGCCGCCATCATCTTGTTCACGGGCGTGCTCATCCTGGTGTTCATGGTGGCCGCCATTGCGGGCCACGATCTGAAGCACAGCGCTGTTGACGCTCTGCTCTACAAGAACTGGTTCTGGTGGGGCCTCGATCTTGTCGCCGATGGCTTGGTGCTCATCTTCGTCGCCGGCACGTGGTACCTGCTAGCGACACTTATCACCGGCAAGAAGCTCTTCATGGAGAACTTCGCGCGCGCCGCGCTGTTCGTCGAAATGGTGGTGTCGTGGACCGTGTGGTCGCATCACCTGATGTCGGACCAAGCGCAGCCTGGGATTCTCAAAGTCGTCTCGGGCGAGATGGTCACTGCCTTCGAGCTGATCACGCAGGGACTTGCCTTCTTCATCACACTGGTGACGCTGTGGAGTGCGCGCCCGTTGAAGATGACACTGCCGTTGCGCTTTCTTCTGGGCGGTCTGCTCGGATTTGCACTGGCGGTGCCGGCAGGGATCATGCAGGCCGATCTCGGCCTCAATCGCATTCTGCACAACACGCAGTGGATCATTGGCCCGCACGTGCACGTGGCGGTGCTGGTGGGGCTCACGATGACGCTCTACGCGGCCATCTACCTGCTCTTCCCCATCGTCACCAACGGGGCCAAGTGGTACAGCGAGAAGCTTGCGGTGCTGCACTTCTGGGCGCACTTGCTCGGCGGCATCGGCATGGGTGCCTTCATGGGTATGGCGGGTCTCAAGGGCATGCTCCGCCGTTCGTTGTACATCGACGGTGAGTTCAACACGTTCATGATCCTCGCCGCGGTGTCGGGCTCGCTGCTGCTCGTGGCGTTCCTGGCGTTCTTCTTCAACATCGCCATGAGCCTTGGCCTCAAGGGCCTGCTCGGTGTCTTTGCACCGGCGAAGCTCGACACCAAAGACATCGTTCCGGCGTAGCGACCCGCTTGTGGGCGAAATTAGCGGTTCAGGGTGGCAAGGACCTCGACGGCAGCGCGCCTTGTGGGTATGATGCGCGAGTGAGCAATAAGATTGTCGCGGGCGAGCCGAAATCGAGCGTTCCCAAAAGCAGCACGCTGCCTAGCAAGGCGACACCGCCGGTTGCGGACCAGGCGAAAAATGACGCGACCAAAGACGTCGCAGCGGTGCGCGACGACACGAAGTCGATAGCCGCCCCGGACAGTAGGACGCCAGTGGTGACGACGCTTGGGGCCATGACGCAACCAGGCTTAGACACACTTCGTCCACCCGTTCGCCGTGAGCCTGCCTACGGTGCGTCGCTGCCGCTCTCCGGCACCGGCGATGCCTTTGCCAACTATCAGCTGCTCTCGACGTACACCGACTTTGTCGACGGTGTCACCGGGCTCGCCAGCGAAAAGCTTGCTGGCGCCAATCGCGACTTCTTGAGCCAGGCCACGCGCTTTGGGCTCGCGGCGGCCGAGTTTACGCTCATCAATCGTGGGCGCTTGTTGGCGCACGAGTACGGCCATGCCAATGCCGCACGCAACGTCGGGATGAGCTCCCACCTCGAGTACTTCGATTTTGTCGGTGGCGAGGGCGTCACCATGCTGGAAGGCGTGGCCACGCCGCAGCAGCTACTTACTTTCCAGCTCGGCGGGCTCAATCAGTCGGAAACCAACCTCGTCTACCTCCATGAGGAGTCCGCGCGCCGCGGCCAGCTGACGCTCGGCAAGGCTTTTTTGGCTCTCGCCTCGACCTTCGACGATACCGGCTACATCGCCCTGACGGCGTACCAAGACGCCCACGGAAGTCCGTGGCCGTACGCCGACCCGTCCAACCTCCAGACCTCCTTTGCGCGCTTTGGCAAGACGGTGACCTACGAGCACATGCTACAGAAGGCGCTCGTGGCCGATCTGTTCTCGTCGCTCACCTGGGAGTCAGCGAGCGCCGCGTTCGACTACGTGCGCACCGGGCAGCGCGTTTTTGATCGCCAGACCCACGAGGTGTTCGGGCAAAAGCTCTTGGGACCGGACGTGGCGCTCTTGCGCTCCATCTACGGCGACAACTTCCGCATCATGACCACCATCAATCCCGGCCGCGAAGGCGCCTGGGATGTACGTCTCGATGTGCGCACGAACCCCGACAACTGGGACGTCAACGCCATCGGCGCGCGCATCCAGAAGCTCGACGCCGTCAAGCTCGACGCCATGCAACTCACCTTCAGCCCGTACGTCGGTATGTCGACGCAGCTGCGACCCAACGACATCGGCACGCCCGAAGAGAAGCAGGTGGGCGAATTTGGTTTCACCTTCCGCGCCAACGTCGCGAAGAACATCACGGTGTTCGGCGACGCCGGCGTCGGCAAGAGCTGGGACGGCGCGCTCGAGCGGGACAGTCACGTCTCGATGGCCGTGCGTTACGGCTGGTAGCACGATCGCGCGGATGTCCCCGCTTCTTCTGACGCTCGTAATCCTCGACGTAGCCGCGCAGGCGACGCCACCCGCGCTCGTGACCGTCACGGTCGATGTGCGCGAGCTCGATGCCACCGCGTACGAGGCCATTGCTGCGGGCGGCTTGTACAAGAGCCTGCTGGTGCGCCTCGTCGAAGACCAGCTCGCCTTCGTCGACGCGTCGGCCGCCGCTGACATCACCGTGACGCTGCGCCACCGCGTCGGGGGTCCGCTCGAGATTGGGGTAACGACTGCGGTCAGCCGAAGTGACCGGACTGTCCCCTTGCCCGCACGCGGGGATGAGGACGGCCAGCTCGCCGTGCTGCACGCTGTGTTGGAGATGGTCCGCGAGGCGCGTGTCGCGCTGCTACCCGCAACTGCACCCGAGCCACCCGCATCCGCGGTGACACCGTCGCCATCATTGCTGCTCACGGCCTCGAGCCGCGCACTGTTGCTGTGGAGCGACCGCTGGGGCAGTCCCTTGTGGGATCTCGCAGGCAGCACCCGGTGGCACGGCCTTGATCTGCTGGTCGGCGGCGTTGTGAGCGCCCCGTTGGGCGTCGCGGCGGCGCTACGCGTGCGCGAGTGGGGGCTTTTTGGCGGCTTGCGTACGCGCCACCCCGGACCGACGTCGTGGCTGGACTTGCAGGCCGAGCTCAACCTCGGCTTTTGGCAGACGCGCTACCGCTACACCGATGCGGCGGGCGTGTCGGATGCCGGCGCCCACCTCGACCCGCTCGTCGCGGGACGATTGACGCTCGCAGCGCAGCTGTCCGAGGCGTGGCGTCTGGGCTGGCAGGCGGGTGGCATCTTCACGCTCTATGAGCATGCCCATCGCACGACGCAACGGCTGTTGTGGCGCAGCTGGCCGTTGCGACCCTTTGTGGGCCTGGAGATTTCTTGCGACTACTGACCATGGAAACATTTTGGCACTCATCCGGGATCTCTATGGACGGCGGGAGATAGCGTGGCGCGCGGTGGAGGTGAAATCGACGCCTACGTGGCCGAGCAGTACCGTCTGCACGCTGAGCGCGTGTTTCGGAGGTGTCTGGCGATGAGCGGCGGCAATGCCACATGGGCCGAAGACGTGACCCACGACGTCTTTATCCGGCTGCTCGAAAAAGCGCCCCGGTTGGACCGGGCGGCGCCGGTCGTCGGTTGGTTGCTGACGGTGGCACATGGCTTTTGCATGGACAAAATGCGGCGCGACCATTCGTGGTGGCATCGGGTACGCGAAGGCGTCACGGCGGAGGTCGAGACGGTAGCACCACCGGAGCACCATCGCGATCACGACGACGTGCTCTTTGCACACCTGCGTGCTGCGCTCGCGAAGCTGCCGCACAAGGAACGCGCCGTCGTTGCCATGAAGTACCTCGACGGCCTGCGACAAACGGACGTCGCCGCCGCGCTCGGGTGCTCGGAAGGCTACGTGTCAAAGCTCCTGACGCATGGTCTCGCGCGCCTGCGCGCGATGGGCTGGGAGGTGGACGATGTCTGAGCCACACACGCAGCTGCGACTGAGGGACGCCGCCGCGGCGGGCCGGCGGATCATCGCCACAACGAGCCTGCCGAGTGATTCGTACCCACGGCTGCGCGAGCGCCTGGCCTCGCGAAGACGGCACCGCCCGCTCGTCTTCGCGTTGGCCGCCAGCACGGCGGTGATGCTGCTGGCGGTGGGCATGTGGCGCGCGCGGGCGCCGCAGATTGTCTGTGGCTTCGAGGTCGTTGCCCGCGCGACGGGGACTGTCGCCTGCTCGGCCGCCGACCGCACCGCGGTCGAAGTAAGGGACGCAACGGTCACCTTGCGACTGCGCGAGCTCGCCACGGACATTGTCGCCGCACCGGGGACGCAGCTGCGTCGAGAAACGGCTGGCATACGCCTCGCGCGCGGGCGAGCGACGTTTGCGGTCGGCAAGCGTGACCCGGCGGCGCCGCTCCGTGTGCTCGTGTCCCACGGCGTCATCGAGGTCGTCGGCACACGCTTTACGGTGACACAGCAGCGAAACGCCGGCGACGTCGCGCTCGCAAGCGGGAACATTCGGTTTGTGGCCAGCGACGGTCGGGTCGTGCACCTGACGCCGGGACAGAGCCTGAGCTGGCCGCTACCGACGCCCCAAGTGGTGCCGCACGATGTCGTGGAATCGCCCGCGCGCCCTGAGCATCGACAGCGGTTGGCACGGCGTGAGATTCTTGCCGAGCTCGAAGACCTTCGTATCCGTCGTGAGTATGGCACCCTCGCGAGGCGACTCGAAGGACTGCTGACGACGGAGCGGCGCGAACCGCTGCGTGAGCGCCTGAGCTACGAGCTGTGTGACGTCTTGGCGCGGCACACCAAGGAGCGGCAACGTGCCTGTTTGCAGATCGAGACCGATCTCCGTCAGTATCCCGCGGGCGAGTACGCCGCGATGCTGCTCGCCTTGCGCTCAGAGCTCGCATGTAAGTGAGAGATAGTCCGCATGAGCTTCGTCAACGCCCGGCCGCGCCCACTGTTCGTCTTCTCCCTGTTTGCCTTTTTCGCGACGCTATCTCTGACCGCGGCGTGCCTGTCGCGCTCCGGTTGGCCGCTTCAGACCGACCAATGCCACGGCCCCGGCTGTGACGAGCAGCTCGACCTCTGCGCCACAACGTGCGTTGGCCAGACGATCCCATGTGCACCCGACGCCGTCGGTGCGGGCACGGCAGCCGAGCCGTATCTACTTTGCACCGCCGAGCAGCTCGTCAATCTCATGCAGCCCGAGAGCGCACCGTTGTGGCGGGCGCAGTTTCGTCTGACCGCCGACCTCGATCTCACCGCGTACTCCGAGGCGAGCAATCCACCGACGAGCCCCATCGGCGACGCCGCCGCTCCTTTTGGCGGGGTCTTCGACGGCGATGGCCATGCGGTTGCGGGCTTTCATCTTGCCGCCGCGGCGCGAGACGACGTGGGTCTCTTCGGGCGCGTCTCCGGCTCGGCCGCGGTGGTGCGCAATCTGACGCTGTCGGACGCCGTCGTCGAGGGCTACAGTCACGTGGGCATCCTCGCGGGCTGGGTCGACCGTGCGGCCACGGTCTCCGGGTGTAGCACCTCAGGCGCAGCGAGCGGCTACGAGTACGTCGGTGGACTGGTCGGTGTCGTCGGCGGCGACTGGTTCGTGGGGACATTTCCCGCCGTTGTCAGCGCCTCCAGCTCCTCGGCCACCGTCACCGCCGACTACTGGTTTGCCGGCGGTCTGCTCGCCGTGCTCGGCGGGGGGTCAATCCTCGCCAACACCTTTGCTACTGGCGACGTGGCGGCCGCAGCAAACTACGCGGGAGGTCTCGTCGCTGGCGCGCCCTATGCGGCACTCGTGCTGTCGTCGTACGGGGCGGGAGACGTCACCGCGCAGTGCTACTCGGCGGGCCTGGTGGGAAACCTTGGCGGCGTCATCGTGGATTCGTTCGCCGTCGGCTCGGTCACGGCATCGTCTGCCGCTTGCACCGAGGCCGGAGCGCTCGTCGGCAGGACCTGGGGGGCAAGTGGGTGGCTCATCACGGGCTCGTACTCGTACGCTGGCGCAAGCTGCACGGCGCCGCTGTCGTGCCACGGACCGGTCGCCGGCGAGACTGCGGTGGCCGACCTGTCTACGTTCTACAGTGCGAGCTCCGCGCCACTCTCGTCGTGGAACTTTTCCTCCGCGTGGTCCGCGCGTGCCAATGACTTTCCTGTGCTGCGGTCCGCCGCCGCTGGAACGCTGACCAGTTGCGCGGGGCACGCGACGGATGTGCCCTTCGCCGGCGGCACGGGCACGTTGGAGGACCCGTTCCTCATCTGCTCAGTGGTACAACTCGGCGCGCTGGCTGCCGACACCAATTACTGGAGCCACTGGTACGCGTTTCGCCTTATGGGCGATCTCGACCTGACGGGCTTTGACACCAGCGCCTTCCCCATCGGCAATGCCACCGAGCCGTTCGTGGGCTTTGTCGACGGCAATGGCCAGACGATCTCGGGCTTCGCACTCACGAGCGGTGTGGCCAATGGCGTCGGGCTCTTCGGCAACTTTGCTGGCGTCGTGCGGCGCCTCGGTGTCGTGGACGTCAACGTGCAGGGCAGCGGCACCTTCGTGGGTGGCCTGATAGGTCAAACGTTTCGTCCTGGCCTCTATACGCCGGGCTTCGTCGTCGACGTGTACACGAGCGGCAGCGTCACGGGAGCCTCGGGGGTCGCCGGTCTCATCGGGCTTTCGGATATCGCGGTGGCGAACTGCTACACGACGGCGACCGTCGACAGTGGCTATTCGGGCGCCGGGCTCATCAACGAAAGCACCGCCATCACCGTCGACTCCTTCGCCTCGAACGACGTGGTCGCGGCCAACGGCGGCGGGCGAGCCATGTCCATATCGGGGTTGGCTCCGGTGGGCATGTTCTTCGATAGCAGCAAGACCTGCTCCAACTGCACCGCCACGCTAGGCACCGCCGCCAGTCCGACCAGCTACTTCTTCGACCCAGCCAACGCCCCCCTTGCCAGCTGGGACTTCACCAACGTGTGGCAGAGCCATGCGCCGAGCGGATTCCCGACGCTGCGTTAGTCGCCGTGCTCCGCCGACGCGGAGAGGAAAGCTCTTGGCGCTCATTCGGGATCTCGGGTGCGCCCTGAGTGCCGCCCGCTCAAGCTGTCACAAGGAGAGCTGTCATGGTCGCAGGGATCCCCGACAGTGTCGAGGCTACGTCTCGCTCACCGCGCCTCGCCGCTGGCACCGTCAAGGGCGGCGACCCCCAGACCCCGGTGGATACCGATGGTGACGGCTCCTTCGCCCCAGTGGATTGTGACGAAGGCAATGCGGCAATCCATTCTGGCGCTGCGGACACCTGTGGCAATGCCATCGACGAGGACTGCAGCGGTACGGACGCGGCGTGTCCGTCCTGCGGCGACTCTGAGGTTGCGCCGTCCGGCTGTGTCTGCGAGGCCGCGCGCCGCACCGACGGCGTCTGCTGCGCCGACACCTGGTACGCCGACGGCTACTGCTGCGCCGGCATCTGGCAAGTGGCCGTGTGCGACGGCAATCATGATCCCCGCACGAACTTCGACAATCTCGACTCACCCTTTGGGGTCAACCTTGCCGTCTACGCCGACTGGAACGAGGAGATTATCTACAAGGACATGCATGAAGAGGACCCGGGAGTGGACCATCAACGCGGACGGGTCAGGCTGGGGTGAGGGTGGTCCGTTGCCCGCGGGTGTTGATGCGCAGGGCTACCCGCTGGCACTGAATGCCGGTCAATACGTCGACGCGCTCATGTGCACCCACGAGCTTACCTGCCCTGCTGGCGTGTACAACGTCTACTTCGAGGGTACCGGCAGTGGGGCGACTTTCCCCTTGTCGATAACAGGAGATGTGCAAGATGTCGTCGAGGCGTCTGGGCATGTGCAGTTCACGAAAGGCGTTGGTGGCTTCATTCTACGAATCGAGCACACCAACCCGAGTGATCACATCCGCGATATTCGTACCCCCCTTCCGGGCTACGAGGACAGCTATCAGACTGACCCATGGTACCCGCCCTTCATGGCGCTCTGGCAGCGTGCCGCGCTGCTGCGCCTTATGGGACAGCAGAACACCAACGGGCATCCCGGCACGTGCTCGCTCAACCGCCAGCGGACGTGCTTGCTCGATGTCGGCAATGCGCGTGCTACGCGCCAATAGCTGGTGGCAGGATCGCTGGCACCAACGCGCGACTCGGACTGCCGCATGAGGCACACGGGCGTGGCTACCGATCAGTCTGGATCACACCCAGTGCAAGTGTGGTGCGTTGCGCTTTGAGGCCCGGTTGACTCAAAGCGTTGTTGATTGCATGGTGGCGCGACAGGAGCGTGTCGCTCCTGACCCTCTTCCAGTGGCATAGGAGAACGTCATGCGATGGATGCGCGTTGGCAGTTTCACCGTAGCCGGTCTGGCTCTTGTTTCACTCGCCCTGGCCGGTTGTATGCCCATGGCGCCGGTCTACGTGTCGCAACTCAAGGTGGCCCCGCCGGTCTTGATGGTCGCCAAGAAGTCCAACCAGCCTCTGTACATCGTGCTCGACCCGGCGAAGGTACCGGACCAGGTCGTGATCCCCGGTGGAGAGCTGAAGCCATTGGACGTCTACGAGATGCAGACTTTCGTCAGGCGAGACTTGAAGAACGCGATGGCGGCGTTCTTCAAGACGGTCGAGGTCGTCGGACCGGATTTTGTCCCGCCGTCGCGCCCCTGTTGGGTTGCGGACGTCCGCATCGATAGTGTGGCGATGGCGGTCAACAAGGCAAGCGACACCAACGCCCAGTACATCGCGGCCCAAGTTTTTGGACAGATCACGTGGGCCTTTGCCATGCGTCCAGCCAAGGCCGACGACTACGCGTATTCGTTTGCAGACACCTCCGTGGGAACGTATTCGCTGACGAGCGTGTCGGAAACCGGCAAGATGTTCGAGAGCGCGTTCGAAGTCGCGATCACCACCATGGTCAAGGGCCTCATCGAAAAGGGTGTGGACAAGCGACTGACCGGGGTGACGTCGGGGAGCTTCGGAAAGACCTGAGCCCCGTCACGGCATCGAGGGGGTACGGCCATGACCTTGGATTGTCGAGAATCACTGCAGCTCTTCCTGCGACTCGTGACAGTCGCCGCCCGGGGGTGCCATCGAGATGACCCTCAGTGGAACGGTTTCGTTTGCTGGGCCGGCGTCCTTTAACGGCGTTGGCGTGCTCGGACGCAATCAGCCCGTGGACGTGCAATTCTATCACGAGGATGGGGATTCTTCGCTGATGGTGCACCTCCTTGTGCCAAGCACAATCTACGCCGGCGTTGGAGAGTATCCCTGCGGCACCGAGGTCAATGTCAGCTCAATCGAGTACCCGTACTGCTCGATCTGGATCGAACATTCCCCCGACGGGGTGGTGCTCGGTACCTGGACGACGCAGACATTGGAGATCGCGCCCGGCGTGTATGGGGCGTTGCCCGATTGTCAGGTGTCGGTGACCGAGGTCGGCTCGGAGCTCATCCGTGGAACGGTGGATTGCGGCAACTTCCTGTTCTTCGGTAGCGAGTCACATCCGGACGCGGCGCATGACATCGAGAGGCTCACCGGCAGTTGGCACTTTCAGCCGCCGCCGATTTGACGCGCGCTGACGCGCTCACGTCCCACCGCTCGCATACGACGCAGCCCTGATTGCTTCTCGGCACATCCGGTCATGACAGAGCCGCGGTAGTCCGCGCGATTTCGGTCATCGTTCGCCCGTTTGTCAACGTGCACAAATCCGCAAATCTCGCCGCCAACAGGACGCCCACAGCCGCGCTCACTGGGCCGGCCCCGTTGGTGCGCGACGGTGTTCACGGACAACGACCATGCTGGATAGCCAAGAAGCTTGGATTGGTGTCCGAGAGCGAATCGCGCGACTGACCCGCTACCTCGCGGTCCGTGTGGTATGGTGACCTGTATGAGCAATGTGATTTCTGCACCACCCGCTCCGAGAGAACCGACGCCGAGCGCAATCCCATCTGCACGCGCGTCAGACGCTCCGGCGCAATCGCAAGAGGATCCGCGTGCTGCCGTCGACTGCACGAATGAAGATAGCCTGTTTGCCGACGCACTGCCGCCCGCTCTTCCGCGGCACGTAAATTCGTCACCACGCGCGGGTCAACAGCTTCGGACGCTGCCCCCGCTCATCAGGCAATCGTGGGTCAAGGCGGCGACCATGAGCGCCACGAGCCTTCGACCCATCCAGAAGGAGCTCATTGCTGAGCTCGACGCGAGTGGCGGCCTGACGCCAGAAAAGATCGCGAGCATTGCAGCCAAGGCCAACATGGGCACGGCCCCGGGCGTGCCTGTGGCGTCGCCGCAGGGCACGAGTCTGGACAAGCCAGTGCGCGACCTGGCGGAGATGCTCGCGTTCGATCGGGCACTTGCGGAGCGTGTCACCCGCGAGGGGAACGATCTTCGATTCAATCCCGGATTGCTGGCTCAGGTCGAAGCGTATCGCCCCGGTGCTCGCAAGGCGTTCACTGATCTCGCCGCATTCGTACGTGAGCACACGGGTGAGGCGCTGAGCTCACAGCTCCTTGCAGCGGTGCGCGATTTCGTCGAGGCGCATGTCACTTTCGAATCGGACGCCCTCGGCATCCCGGACCGCTGGCAGCCGCTTCTGACCACAATGCTACGCGGCGCAGGCGACTGCGATGACTACGCGATCGCGTACTACGCGGTGCTGCGGGCCATCGGTGTGCCGGCAACGAAGATGACGCTGCTCACCGTTCACATGCGGTTCAACGATCCGAGCAAGGGGCAAGGCGGGCACGCTGTCACCGCAGTGTGGCTCCCCGACGGTCGACAACTGATTCTCGACAATGCCTCCGATGGCGTCTACGAAGTCGAGGGTGTCGACATCGGGTCCTCCTTTGCGTCCAACCGCGCCACGCTCACGACACTCTCTCTGCTGCACCAGAACGACATGGAGTTCGACGAGAAGAGCTACCCCCGAGACTGGCCGACCCCGCTGGAAATGTGGAGCACGTGGAGCCACGCAAGCACCACCGGGTCAAAGCTCTACCTCGATATGGACGTGAGCATGACCCCCATTGCGGGAAGCAGGCGCTGATGGAAACAGGCCGGCCGATCGATTGCCGGCGCAAACCTAGTTGGCGGGACTCATCCACCGGAGCAACACCGTAATCGTCGACTCCTTCGCCTCGAACGACGTGGTCGCGGCCAACGGCGGCGGGCGAGCCATGTCCATATCGGGGTTGGCTCCGGTGGGCGTGTTCTTCGACAGCAGCAAGACCTGCGTCAACTGCACAGTGACGCTGGGCACGGCAGCCAGTCCCACGAGCTACTTCTATGATTCCGCCAACGCGCCCC
Source organism: uncultured Bdellovibrionales bacterium (assembly GCA_964357695.1). Classification (GTDB taxonomy): domain Bacteria; phylum Myxococcota; class XYA12-FULL-58-9; order XYA12-FULL-58-9; family CAYHNK01; genus CAYHNK01. The sequence continues at coordinate 12,691 of CAYHNK010000086.1, forward strand.
TTGCCAGCTGGGACTTCGGCACCGTCTGGCAGAGCCAAGCGTCGACTGGTTTTCCGACGCTGCGATAGTCTCCGAGGAAAGAATTCCGGCGTCGTTCGGGAACTGGTGCTGGCTCATCATGACCAGCCACGCCGACGCAGGAGCTCACTGATGAGTATGCACTCCACCGCTCGACGGATGAGGATCCGCGGCCTCATGTTTTCTGCCCTGGCCGCGGCCGCCTTGCTCCAAGCCGGCTGCGCATCCGGCTCCGCCGACGGGACTTTTCACGACCCCAATGACCCGACCACCTGTGAGCCGGAGTCCGATGCGGTCTTCTGTGGTCGCGTCGGCCGCAACTGCGGCCCGGCCATCGCCGATGACAACTGCGATGTCTCACGTACGGTGCCGAGCTGCGGCAGCTGTGTGGGTCTGAACGAATCCTGCGGGGGCGGTGGGGAAGGCGTTTGCGGCGTCCCGGGTGGGCTCATCATCTCCGTGCCTCTGACATTCGACAGCTACGCGTTGAGCCAAGGTGACACTCTCACCGGCACCGTTACTTACGAGAACACTTCCGATGCGGCAATCGATCTTGCCGACATCGTCATCGCGGCGCGACCCCCGGGCGGCACGCATGCGGGGGGCCCGTACTTGGATCTGACGCCGTCGACGGGGGTGACGAGCATCGCCGCGGGGGCGAGCTTGGTTGTGACCGCGTCGCGGACGTTCTCGGCCGCCGATACCGTTGGCCAGTGGGAAGCCTATGCCACGTACGAGACCGCCGCGGACACGGTGTGGCACGACGGCCCGAGCGTGTTCTTCACGGTGAGTGCGGCCTCTTGCGTCCCCGAATCCGACGTAGACTTCTGCACGCGGCTCGCTGCGCAGTGCGGTAGTCGCACCGCCAATGACAACTGTGGCACCTCGCGCACCGTGGCGAGCTGTGGCTCCCCCTGCGTCCCCCCCGCCGACGGTGACGCCAACAAGATGGGGATCAATATTGCGGCACCTCTCGACTACGAGATCGATCGCCTCTATGCGAACGCCATCTCGATGTCGCGCACTTTCCGCAGCGGCTCGGACGCGAACAGCGCCACCCTGGCGCCGGTCGATGCGGATGGTTGGCCGACGGTCGACTTCGCGTTCTACATCTGGGGCAGCGGCAGCAACAAAGAGGGCACCTATGCGCTCTCGTTTCGCGGACAGGCCACCAGCGTCTCGGGAAACCCTGGGGGAAGCATCCCCATTTCCTACGATGCGGGCACGAATATGAGCACCGGGACGTTCCCGTTCGCGACGTCGACCGGCACGCTCACGCTCGCCTTGACCGGCACCAAGCGCACGAGCGCGAGCGCGCTCGGCTCGGGGGTCACCGACATCAAGCTCATGCGTCCGCTTACGCCGGGTGGCACCGAGACCTACCCGCCCTCGACGCTGTTCACCGATCCCATCAAAGCGCTCATCGCGAAGTTCAGCGTGGTTCGCCTGATGGATTTCTTGGCGACCAACTCGAATCAGCAGGTCAACTGGAGCGATCGCCCGCTGCCCTCATGGGCATCCTTCAACCGCATGACCTCGACGGACGGCTACGGATGGCAGGGGATCGGCGGGCCGTGGGAGCACGCCGTTCTACTGATGAACGAGGTGGGCAAGGACGCCTGGGTCAACTTGCCCGCGAAGGCGACGGACGCCTACGTGCTCAACGTTGCGCGCCTGCTCGCCTATGGCAGCGACGGCGTCAACCCCTACACGAGCCCGCAGGCGAATCCGGTGTATCCGCCGCTCAACGCCAACCTCAAGATCTACGTCGAGCACAGCAACGAGCTGTGGAACTCGGCGAGCGCGTTCAGTCAGTTTCACGACAATTGTAGCGCGGCAAGCGACGCGCTCGTGAGCACGGCCGGCGCCTCGTCGCTCAACTGGGACGGCACGTGGAACGGCACGACGTACAATCAGGCGGCGCCTGGCGACTGGGACTACACGATGTGCTGGCGCAACATCGCCAAGCGTGGGGTCGAGATCAGTAATATCTTCCGCTCCGTGCTCGGCGATGCCGCGATGATGACACGCATTCGTCCCGTGCTCATGACCCAGCTCGGCGCGCCGACGCGGGTCTTGGCTCCGGCCGCGAAGATGATGCTCGAGTACTATGGCAACCTGGGCGGCAACTTCGTCGCCACGGCGCACCCACCGAGCTACTACTTCTACGGCGCCGGCGGCAGCGGCTACTACAACCCGGCGTTGTCGGTCTCGACCCTCGACGGCTTCTTCGCCGATCCCGGCATGACGCCGGCGGGCTTTGCGCCGCAGCTCCAGTCGGACGCGCATCTCGTCGTGGCCATGGGCCTCGAGCGTGTCGCCTACGAAGGCGGGCCGCGCCTCGACGCGACCGGC
>CAYHNK010000087.1:0-3419 GCA_964357695.1 uncultured Bdellovibrionales bacterium
TAAGACGAGTTGATTTGTCGACGGTCATCGTCTGGGCGCAGCCCGACGAGCAGGGATATTCGTGGCGGGGTCGCCATGTACGAAACCCACTCTGCCACATTCGTTGGTATGGCAGTCTGGATCTGATCTGATGCGTCTTTAGCCAATACACATTCTTGGCATTGGCGCCGCGTCGTCGGCGGACCTCCCTCACCGCAGAGCGCCTCTCCCCAGTCTCCGATGATGTGGACGTCGCCGCGGGCCATCTACGACTTGCTCTCCGCGTCAACTTCGTCGTAAGCGCCCTGCGGCGGTGTGAGGAGCATCTTGAAGCCCTTGAGCGTCGGTGCTCCACCTCTGATGCGCGGAGGCTCCCAGTCAGGAAGAACCTGGGTGATCCACCCTTCACGCTTGCACCGAAGATCCACCTCGTGCAGCACGACAGGTTCGTCGCACTGCATGTTGATGGATATTCCGGCTCGCGTCATGTGTAGCTCGTAGAGGCCCTCGAGTATCTCGAGCGCCTTGATGACCGATCGACGCTGTTCCTCGGTGAGGCGCGCTCTCGGCAGGCGTAGCGCGTCTGTCGGCTTCATCGTCGCGCCCCGGGGGCCCCGTCCACCTTCTGGATTTCGGTGCTCGTCCCAGCGTTGATTGGCACTACGTTCGCGGGGGGCGTGTCTTGTGTCGGCGCGAACGCCTGCGGCTGGCCCTGCGGCGGCGCGAACGCCTGCGGCGCCTGCTGCCGCGGCGCTGTCGCTTGCGGCGTCTGGGGCATTTGCGCCTCCATCGCCTCTTGCGCCTGTGCCTGCGCCACCTGTGCCTGCGCCGCGCGCATGGCCTGGTCGATCGTATGGAGGATCGGCAGCGCGTAGGCCACGAACTGCGCGAACTCGCTCCCGACCTTCCGGAGCGTGGCCGCTGTGGCGAACAGGCCGTCGTCGCGCGTGATTGATCCGTCGAGCATTCCGTTGACGACGCGGTCGCACTCGCCGACGATCGCATTCAGGTCATTGAGCTGCTGCATTTGTCTCTTTCTCCATTCGCGCTTTTCGCGCCTTGATGCAGAAACCGAACACGATCTTGATCGCGTCACTCAGTCCAGCCCTTTCGAGTACAGGGCTCGCTTTCAGGTACTGCTCTGGTGTGATGGATAACACGTCCCCAGAGTCCGGGAGCAGCTTTTCGAGATCGGTATCGAGACGCCTTTTCTCACTTACTTCAACCAGTAGGCGCACTTGATTCTGGGTGAAGATACCTTCCTCGATGAGTTTACCGTCATCGACCTTGCCGAACAGTTTCTCGTCGACTTTCTCTTTCTCGCAGTCGGCGAGGAACTCGGTGACGAGTGCCTGGAGCCGCGTCGGGCCCGGGCCGATCGCTTTCGTGTCGTCGCCCGTCTTCGCGCCCATGACGAGGTACTTGATGACTTTCACGCCTTCGGAGAGCGCCCCTACGCCCTCCTTGACGAGCGTAGCCTTGGCCATCGCGTAGACGCGGTCGGGCTCGCGGTCTTTGTCGATGATGTCCAACTCACGCGTCTTGTGGAGGAGTGCCACGTGCTCCTTTGTGAGTTCCATGTACGCCTTGTGGATCTCGCGCCATTGCGCTGTCGCCATTGTGACGACGTCTCCCACCACAGTGTTCTCGGTCTCGACGCGCCATTGCTCGCGCTCGGCCATGACCGAGAGCGTTTTTCGCAGTGCGCCGTTTGCGGTGCCGTCGTCACCGTCCTCGTCGTCATCGTCACTGCCACTGGCGCGAGCGGACGCTTCGGTCGGCTGGAAGATGATGCGCTGCGGGTAGAGGAGGATGGGACGCTCGACCACCTCGTTGCGGGCGTTCGCGCTGCGTCCCGGATCGCTCATGTAAACGACGTACGTGATGGGCCCCGGCGCCTTCGACGGGTGGGCGTCGCAGTGCGCCTGGCAGTCGCCCGTGATGTCGTTCGCCAACTTCCCGGCGATGTCGACGTCCATCTTCTCACTGTTCTTGAACGTGCGGCTGTAGGCGGCCACCCCTTCGCGGACCCACATCCGCTTCACCTTCGACATGCGGCACGCTTCGATCCGCGTAGGTTGCTCGTCGTGTCGCCACTGCCTCACGATCCATTCTGCGAGGCGCCGGTCTGCCGGGTCGGTCGTCCCGGTGCGGGCTGCTTCACCGCCTTGCTTCTTCTTGTCTGATTCGCGTGCCACTATGTGTGCCCTCCCATGCGACGGAAGTGATCGCCGCCATCAGGCGCGACATCGTCCTCTGTGTGTCCGAATGGGAGCGGGCCGCAGTCGACGAGACCAGAGTCCAGCATCTTCATCTTGCACCGGCGTCCATCGCGCCCGTGGCGCAACTTCCCGTCGGTTTCGAAGTATCGAAACGGGTCTTGCATGTTGCGCCCGCGACGGAAACGCAGTTTGCCGTCGAGCATGTATCGGACTAGGCGCCCGCCGGCCATTGATCCGTCGGCGTTCAGATGCCCGACGGCGAAGATCGCGCAGCGCGATTCGTCGACGTACTTTTTGATGTCGCGTCCGAGGCGCCCGATGGCCGATTCGTGCCCTGTCGCGTACAACTCGCCGTCGTCGTCTTCGACTTCTTCGACGGCGTGGAGAGAGTCGATGGCGGCCACGGCAGGGTCTTCCTTCTCGAGCGCCGAGAGGATCTTTGGCCATCGCGACTCGCAAAGCAGTAACTGGTACTTATCGTCGAGCTTTCCGAGGCGCTCGTGTTGCTCACACAGCGCCTCCATTCCCTGCTCGGCGTTGATGTAGAGCGTCTTGACCTTGCGCTTCGCGAGATGGCGGAAGAGTTCAATGATCAGCGTGCTCTTTCCGGCACCCTCGTCGCCACAGATGAGGACCGCCGAGCGCGTTTTGATGCCACCGCCGAGGACGTAGTCCACACCCGGCATTCCTGTTTCGATGCGCTGCGGCGCGTCACCCTCGCGCGCCGCAACGACTTTCTGAGCGTCTCCGAACGATACTACACTCGAGTCGCCGACGACCATCGGGCTCGAGTCATCGCCGTTTCGGACTCGAACGATCTCTGCGCGGTAGAAACCTCCGCAGTGTGGGCACGGCGACATCGCGCGCCCGCGCTCAATCCACCCCTTCGACTCGGCTTCAGATACAGGTGGTCCGAGGCAACCTCTGCAGCGGTACTTGATCATCGCTTGAACCAGTCGAGGACGCCGCCGCCGGCCTTTGGTCGCTCGAGCGACTGGTTTTGCGTGATCGTGCTGACGGCGTTGTCGAGCGCTTTCTTCGCCGCTTCGAGCGCGTCGTCGTCGAGGGATGCTGCGAGTATTTCGCGGGCCCGCTCGAGCCGCATATCCCGCCCGAGGATCGACCCGCTCGCCACGAAGGCGGCCAGCATCGACACATCACTTGCACCTGGTGACGTTGTTGCAGGGACCTGGACAATCACTTGTGTGGTGGGGGCGG
>CAYHNK010000087.1:3429-14886 GCA_964357695.1 uncultured Bdellovibrionales bacterium
CGCTTCGGCTTGTGCCGTTCTCAGCCCGAGGCCGCGTACTTCGCGTTTTCGATGAGACTCCTTCTTCGATTTCGCTCGGTACTCTTTGTCCGCGCGTTGCTCTGCCTCGGTTTTCGCGAGCCGTTCCAGTGTCGCTTCGTGAATGAAGTTCTGGATCGTGCAGCCCAGGTAGGTGCATGCCTCTTCGAGTCGCTTGTCCTGAGACATCGTGAATCGAATGTGCTTCGACAAGTGTGTGGTTCGCTCGGTGGCCGAGAATCCCATTGGACGAGAACGATATAAAGGACTCGTTGAACAATATCCAGCCGATGTCCCCAAAATCAGCCTCTTCGTCGGTGTCTGAGTCGCTTTTGGCCAGAGCAACCACGCCGTGGCCGCGTGCGCTCTGCGCGGGTAATGTCTTTCTAACCACGCAGAACACGGAAAAAGGAGTACGCCAGCATGTCTTCAGGACTCTCGCTCGCCCGGACGGCCAAGTCGGTAGGTCTCGCAGTCGGTCACGTCGCAGTCGGGTCTGTCTCCGAAGTCGTCGGCGGCAGCGGTCTCGGCTTCGTCCATGCCAGGTACAAGGACCGCTGGTACGGTGAGTACGCGCCCGAGATCGCAGCCGGCGTGGGCAAGATCGCGCTGGCGCTGGTGCGCGGCTTCGGCGGTTCCGAGAGCTGGCTCACCGACATCGTCGGCGGCGTCATCGCCTCGCCGGGCATGGTGCTCACCTCGGCGAAGTACGGCATCAGACTCGCCGAGTACCTCGAGGAGAAGCAGAACGCGGCGCCGAAGCAGTTGCCGGCCAAGGCTGGCGTGCACGGCCTGTCCGCGGCGCTCGGCTACGTGCCGCCCGTCAGCGCCAACGCGATGACGATCTCCGAGGCCGAGCGGCGTCGCTTCGCGACTGGACGGTAGTAGAAGATCACTCTGGGGACGCCTTGCATGAGGCGAGCGCCCCCGTGAACACAGACCGCAATGAGTGCGGTCGACTCGCAGGAAAGGCCGCGGTGGTCGCGGCCTGGTCAGAGGTCTACGCGGGTTAGTCCGTGCGGATCACGCAGACAAAGACGGGCGCGCGCTTCGTGCGTCCAAAAGGAGAGGTCCATGCACCCGAACTTCCTGGGGGGTTCCCCCAATCCTTACGCGCTCCTCGGACTGGATGCGCTCGCGCCCTACATCGGCGTGAGCGAAGCCAGCCGCGGTCTCATCAGCCAGGGCGGCGCCATGTACGGCGACCCGTACCTCGGCGCAGGCACGACGGCGATTCCGCCCAACCCGATGGCGATGGCGATGATGCAGCGGGCGCAGCAGGCGCAGCAGGCGCAGCAGTTCCGCCCGCAGGTCAATCCGCTGCTCGCGCAGATGATCCAGCGCCAGGCCGCCGCGACCTACCCGCAGATGGTGACGCAGCAGCCCGCTCGCAAGAGCGGCAACTCGCTCGGCGTGAACGTCGAGATCGCGTTCAACGCTGGCACCTTCGGCGGTCTCACCGGCGGCTACACCGTCGCGAACTTCCCCGCCGCGGGCGTGGCCGGCTCGGCGACGCAGACGCTGCAGAGCGAGTTCCACGGTCTCAAGCTGAGCGCCAGCGCGATCTATAGCGGCTACTACACCCCCTCGGGCGGCGGCACGAACGTGCTCGTCTACGGGTCGCAGACGGGAGGCACCGCCTCCGACGTCCTGCTCCAGGGCGTGTTCGTCGGCGGCTACAACGCGCAGCCGCTGCCTCCGGGCACCGGGATCACCGACGGCGGCGTCTCGCTCGGCGCCTACCCCTCGAACGGGCTCGGCAACGGCATCGACATGCTGCCGGGCAAGATCGGGCAGGTGGTGAAGTGCCCCTTGCTCGTGCAGCCGTCGATCGCGCCGCTGTTCACGATCGCGGCGGGGGCCACGCTGTACATCACGTCCGCCCGCGTCTTCCTCACCTTCTTCGGCGACAACCTGCAGTAAGCAGTCCCGCGACGCTCCCTCGCCGATTTTCGCATCCTGGTTCGGCGAGGGGGCCTCGCGCGCCCACGAACAAGCGAGGATCAATGCGGCACATCCATGAGGAATACGGAAGCCTGTTCGACGGCTCCGACGCGCGAGCGGACGGCCAGCCGACGGACAGCGAGAACTATCTCCTCTGGAAGATGGAGCAGGTTGCCGACGATAACCTCAAGTGGCTCGAGCGCCATCCTGAAGCACCCCTTCTCTACGACACCAACGTCGTCTACGACCTCCCAGAGCAACTGAAGAGGCCCATCTCGAGCGCGGCCAAGGCGCAGATCGCCAGGATCCTACGAAAAGCCGGCGCAAGCGAGAGCAAGATACGTTCGACGATGGACTTCCTCGACGGCGTGGAGACCTTCTACGACACGCCCCGCCTCTACGAAGAGGGTCGAGGCGACTGCAACATCCTGGTCCCGACGCGCATCGCAGAGCTTCGCCGCGTCGGGATCCCAGCCAAAGCGGTCATGGTCAAGAAGACCAGTGCGGATGGCATCAACTATTACCATGCGCAACTTGAGATCCCGCCGATGTCCGGCATCGCCGAGGTGGATGGCGTCCCACAGCCCTCGATCGAGGACCCGTCGGTGATCCTTGGCATGAGCGGTGCTGGCCCGATGCGCGAGGAGATGCGCCGAAACGTCGAGCGCGTGCAGGCGATGTGCGGGAGCGCCGCTGCCGTCCTTGGCGTCTTTGGCGGTGACGGCCCGTCGGTCGGACGGCGGATCCAGATGTGCGGCTTCGTTCCAATCTTGCCGGACCGGCTGCAGCGGTGGATCGACTTCTCCTGCGAAGGGAGACTGGCAGCATGAGACGACAAACAGCAACACTTGCGACTGCCCGCACTGGCTCGAGGCTCATGCTGGTGCCGCCGGGCCAACGCGAAAGACAGCACTGTCGTGTCGTCTCGGTGGAGGATGGCGTGCTGCGTTGCGCTGCCATCCGCGGTGGCGCGGTGTTCTCCGTCGATCGCAACGGTTTCTACGTGAGTCGGTAATGACGGCCGTCGCGCTCACCTCCCCGATCACAGGCGTCGCCGACGACGCCTGGCGCGTGTTCGTCGCGGCCATGACCGTGCGACCCGCCGTCGACGCGCTAGATTCGAAGGGGTTTGGCTGCTTCGATCTTCGCCCGCGTCGGCTTGCGGAACTCGGCCTCGCGAACCCGACCACCTTCGAGGAGTGCTACAAAGCATTCGCAAAGTCGGTCGCGACCTACGCGGACGACATCCGCGACGGCCGCCTGACCGCCCCCGACGGCGTCTCGCGCGCAGGCGCACTCGCGATCCTTCAGCGCGGCGGGCGAGGTGCGCTGGCCGCGTATCCAGAGCTGTTCTCCGACACACGCGAGGTGTACGGGCGCGCGAAGGAGTGCTTCTGATGCGAAGGCGCGCGAAGACGACGATCCTTCCTTCGCAGAACTGCGCGTTTGGGTTCTACGGCACGGTGGCGGATCATCACGACTGGGTCGCGGCTGAGCGCGAGTGGCAGAAGATGTCTCGCCGCTGCATCAAGGCAGGGCTGTCTTCCGAGGCGTGCCGCGATTTCCTCGACTCGCGTGTCGGGCGCGCCCTCGCCGATCAGGTGCTCGAGCGCGATGTCTCCGCGTCGGAGCTGAAGAAGGACTACATCGACTGGTGGAGGTCGACAAAGTGATCGGATACCACGACCAAATCCTCGGCGCGCACCACAAGGTGATCAGCGCAGCGCAGGCCCTTCGCCTTCCTCCTCCGCCCATGACGGCGGTGTCGGTCGATGCGCCGCTGCCGGACCGAATACTCGACGGCGAGTTCGAGGCGGTTCTGCTCGACGCGGGCCAGCCGCAGCGGGCACTCAGCCTCTACGCGGCTTCGGGCGGCGTCGACGACAGGACCAGCCTGGTTCGGTCCGACACGGCCGTCTCGTACCCAGACTTCATCGCGTCGGTGAACGCGGAGTTCACCGATCTCCGCGGTCGGATCGCTGCCCTCGAAGCGACGATGATGGCGCACATCACCGATCCGAATGCACACCGCAAGGTGGCGCGTGCCGCTGAGGCGGTCCTCGGCGCATCGGCGAGGCTCGGTGATGTGGCGGCGCGGTCCACCATCCAGGCACGACTGCCGCCAGAGAGCGCTTCCAAGATCATGCCGTGGTGCTGCGGTGACCACGTCTGCGTCACGCTCTGCTTCCCCTCCATCGATGGCGGTGTCCGTTACCTCACGGGAACGACGCCTATCGCGTCGGAGGCCGCCCGACTCGCGCAGTACGTGGATGCGTCGGGCGTGGCTCCGGTTGATGTACTCGGCGGCGCGGGTCACCTCTGCAATGTGCTCGGCGCCGGACGCGTGATCTCGACCGTTTGCGCTGGCGCGCCAGACGTGCTGGTGCTCGACGAGTCGATGCGCGCATCGTCGTGGAACGGGCCAGTGCTTGCCAGGGTTCAGCCGGCGCTGCGCCCGAGCGCGCGGGCCATCCTCGTGCTCGCCTCGTGCTGCGCCGATGGTGACGAAGACGCGATGGCTGAGTGGGACGCGGTGGGCGACGCGGCCGAGCGGCTCGGCGCGAGCAACGTGGTGTCCGCGATGAACGATGCGGCGGAGGCAGTGCGGTGATCGCGGCCATCCTGCGCGGGTCAGTACGAGTGGTGCAGGCATGATGCCACAGCAGTACTACACCGACTACGTCATGTCGGAGTTGCACCACCAAGCGGAGCGACAGGCTGCGCTCGAGGCCGCATTTGAGCAGCAGGTCGAGAGCAATCGCTTGATGGCTGCTTTGCTGGAGCAGGCGGTGCGGTGGAACGTCGAGCCCGCGCGCCGCGCTACCAGGATTGTGCCAGACTCGATCGAGAGGGCGTCGACTGGTCTCTGGAAGACAGTGTCTTCGGGTCAGGTTGCTCCTGCCGGCAACTGGAATGGGCTTCCAGGCGACGAGATGGTCTGGACGATCGACTTCATCGTCCAGATGCAAAACGGTGCGCCGACGTCGTATCCACAGGCGATCGTTCCGGCCGGTCTCTCCTTGGTAGGCTACCCTTATGACTACGCGCCGTACGCGATCGTGACGCCCGGTGGCGGCGAAGTCGGCGGCGAGTCGTTTGAAGTAGATATCGATACAGGAGCCAGAATCGTGGTCCCTGGTCGAAACATCGCGCTCAGCCTCGGTATGGATGCCGCGCTGGCCGGTTACGCGGCTGGCACGATGACCCTTGGCGCTTTCGTCGGGTTGTTCGCCGGGACGTCGCTTGCGCCCGTGAAGCGAACACGGCGCACTGGGGCGATTGTTGCCGGAAGTTCGTCGGCGGCGATGATCATCCCGACGCGTGCCAAGCAGTTGATGCCGATCAGGTGCTCGAGCGCGTCCGCACTGGGGACTTGTCACATTCAGGACGTTTCTGGCACTGACCTCGACGTGTTTGATTTCGCGGCGGGCAACATCGTGGCATCGGTCCCGCTTCCTTTGGGCGCCTACCAGTTCGTGATCGACAACGACAGCCTTGCGACGGTGTTGTTTCAGGTGCCGTTTCAGATCGCTGCATAGGAGAATCAGATGGACAACATGATCGGAACCAACAACGTCGGCGAGGTGCTCGGAACCAACAGCGTCGATGAGATGCTCTGGTCGGATCTCGACGAGCAGGAGTTCCTCGAAGCGGCGATGGCACAGCAGATCCAGGAGCAGGCGCTCCTGGGTGCCGCTGCGTACGAAGCGGCGATGGAGCAGCAGATCCAGGAGCAGGCGCTCCTGGGTGCGCTGCTCGGCGCGCAACCCGGTGTGCAGACGCAGACGGTGCGCGACAAGACGCCGAACAAGAACAAGAACAAACGCGTCCAGACACCCGACTACAAGAACAAGGACGGCAAGAAGCAGTCCCCGTATGCGCGGGGACTCGAGAATGTGAGTGGCGCAGCCGATTTCGCCAAGAAGATCGGGGCGCGGGTCGTGGCGACGGGCTCTGCGTACCGCCCGAGCGACCACAAGCCGCTCGTGGTCGTCACCGGCAAGGGTGTCCACGGCATCATTGGCATCGTCCATGACTCCGTTCTCGGCGTCAGTCCCAGGAACCTGTCGGCGAAGCAGAGCGCGATTGTCGCGGCGCACAACCGCGCAATCAATCTCACCCGCGCTGCCGCGACGGCGTCGATCAAGGCGGGTAACAAAGCCCTCGCCGAGGGGAAGAAGGCAAGCGTCGTCGCCAAGAAAGTGAAGCCCGTGTTTGACAAGCTCGCCGCAGGGAAGAAGGTGGGTGTTCACGGGATCCTCGGCTACGTCGAGGAGGCTGCGCTGGAGGCTCCGATCCCCGACTGGTCTCACCCGTTTGTCGGGGTGGACGCGGCTGGACTCTCGCCCGGTCAGCCCGGATACGACCCGACGACTGATCCGGATTCGCCGCAGTTCGGCGGGGGCGCGGATCTCTACGCGGATCTCTACGATCCCGCGTACTGGAAACTGCCGCCCTTGCAGCCGCTCTTCACCGACTTCGACGGCGACAACCCCGATCCGAATCTGACGGTGCTGCCGACGGGCGGCAAGGATCTCCCGAAGGATCTCGCAAACGCGTGGTTCGATCACGTGCCCCCGGGCGGCATTACGTACACTGGGGATCTCCCGAAGGACAGCGTCGGTTCGTGGAACGTTTTCTACGGTAACGGGAACGGCTACTTGTGGGGCGCGGATAAAGACGGCGTCGGCCTCGACTGGTGGCGCGTCGGGGAGATCATCGTCAAGCACAACGCTTTCGCGCCCGGGAGGTGGATGGATGAGGGCGGGATCATCATCCGTCTCGACAGGCGCCCCGGGTACCAGCAAGATGTGCGGTTCGCGCCCGAAAGCTGGGGCTGGCGAGACGCGGCTGCGCAGTCGAAAAAGAACGGGCAGGGACCTCTCATCGGAAACCCGAAGGGCAACCTTCGTGGCCTGCAGTACGCGGTCCTGGCCGGTACGTGGTTCTGGCAGAGCGTCGACTACGCGCCTGCTTCTGCGCTCACTCCGACGAACGCGGCCCTCGTCGAGGCCAACATCGCGACGTTGAACACCGACAACGCGATCATCGTGGCCGCCAACACGGAGACCATGCAGAAGGTGAAGGCGTTCGCCGAGGCGAAGATCAAGCAGGACGCGGCCAACGCGCTCAGGGAAGAGCAGGACGTCAAAGACAAGGAGCACACGCAGTCGAAGACGGACGAGAAGAAGATCGAGACGGACGAGGAAGATCGGCGCGACAAGGAGAAGGCCGATCGCGAAGCTGCGCAGAAGGAGGCGGACGAGAGGACGCGACAGGCGCAGTTCGAGGCGGAGATGCAGCGCCTGCAGCATGAGCAGGATGAGCGACAGGCGAAGTTCGAGCAGCAGTACGCGCTGTCGCAGCAGCAGACGGAAGCGCAGTATGCGCTGGCGCAGCAGCAGATGGAAGCGCAGTATGCGCTGGCACAACAGCAGATGGAAGCGCAGGCGGCGCCGATGCAGATGCAGATGGACGCGCAGGTGCAGCAGGCGATGCTCCAGATGCTGATGCAGTCGCAGCAGCCGCAGCCGCCGCAGGGCGTCGATCCGTCGCTGGAGATGCTCCTGATGCTGATGCAGCCGCAGGGCGTCGATCCGTCGCAGGGTGATCCCTGGGCGCAGCCGCAGCCGCAGGGCGACCCCTGGGCGCAGTTCGATCCGGCGCAGCTCCCCGGGTCCTTCGACGTGGGCCAATTGTACGGCTGGTGATGTGGCTCGCGGCCAACAGAATAGGAGATCGAGATGAGCAAGCGCACCAGTTTCAGGGTACACATCACGTCGAAGAACAAGACCGGGGCGGCCAGCGACGTGCGCGATGTGCTCGAGGAAGGCGGGCTTTCTCGTAGTATCGCGAAGGCGCTTCACATGCGCGTCGGTGGTGGAACAGCGCGAAGTGTCGGCATGCCCGGCTACAAGAACTACGTGGTGACGATTAGTGGCCGGGCACACAGAGCAGCTCCTGCTGGACTCGCGAAGAGCCAGGTCGAAGAAGCAAAGCAGGCGTGGGAACGCGTCTGGCGTTAGATAACCGCGCTCGTGCACAACCTGCGGAGATGCGTGGCCTCCACATACTCGGCGCTGCCGGTGACGGTCTCAAAGGACAGACCGTCGTCGCGCGCGTCGAACGCGTCGACCTTGCCAGACTCAAAGGAAAGATCGGCGAACTCAGCGGCGAGAGGCACGATAGCGCGATCGACCTCGCGTTCGACTTCGCCGACTGGAAGCCGAAGGCCGCCATCGATGCGGCCATTCCGCTCATTCGGGGCGAGCTTGCAAAGATCGGCGTCGACGCGACCATCACCGCGGGCGTCAGCCCTACTCGCGGTCCGTCGGAGTTCTGGGGCGGCCTTGTGGTCGGGGCCGCGCTCGGTGGTAGCGCGCTCGCGATTTGGAAACTGGTCGGACGTCTGGTAGGAGGTCGACGATGAAGTTTCGCGTCACGTTCAGGAATCCGACTCCCGGCCCCGACGCCGACCTGGAATGGGGGGCGGCCGATCGAGTCGACGTGTGGGAAAGGTACGTCGCGCATAACGAGTACATCACGATCGAGTTCGACTCGCAGACGCAGATAGCGAGGGTTGTTCCAGCGAGAAAAAAGAGATGAGCCGCAGCGGCCTGCACACGTTCGCGAGGAAGTACGGCATCGCGCCGCGTACGCGCACGGAGTCGCGCGTCGGTGACTGGGGCGACTTCGCGAGCGGTGCGCTGAGTGCCATCACTTCAGCCGCACACGCAGGGATCGCTGAGTCGCAACGGGACGACCAGGAGAAGGCGGACGCTGCAACGGCGGCAACTCGTCTTGCAGCGAGCATCGCGGCCGACGCCTCGGCCACACAGGCGAATGCGCAGGCCCGCTGGTCGGCACAGATGCGTCGACCGAGCGCTGCTGCTGACGCGGCGACCGCCGCAGCGCAGGTGGCCGCGCAGGACGCGGCCGGCGCCCGGCTGTCCACCGAGCAGATCCCGGCCCGCGTCGCCGCTGCCAGGAAGGTGTTCGACGATGCCGAGGTGAGGCTGCGCACGATGAAAGGGAAGCACGGAGAGGTTTTCGCCAAGAGCATGGCGGACGCTGCGCAGGCAACGTACAACAAGGCGTCCGGGCAGCAGATCGTCAGGCAGGTGCCAGATGATGCGGGTGTCCCGAGGGCGGAACAAAAAATCAGTTTCTGGACCGAGCCGCTCGTCGGCCCCGTCCCAGGCTGGGGTGTCGTGGCTGGCGGCGCAGGCGTCGGGGTGATCCTCTGGCGGCTTCTTCGCGGAAAGTGGGGTTTTTGATGGCGACGATTCAAGGCAAGATGATCGGGCAGGTCTACACAGGGAGGTCTGGCTGTGCGTGCGGCTGCCGAGGCAAGTACTCCAACAAGGCAGGGGCGATCACGAAGGTCGTAAATCGCATGAAGCAGTACCCGTTCGTTCCCGAAGGGAATCAGAACGACCTCGACAAACTGCTCGAGATCGATGGCTGCTGCTTCACCGTCGAGTACGAGACGTCGGGCGGCACGAGGCGCGTAATGACCGCCTACTACGACAGGCGGGAGTGAGAGGCCAAACATGAGACGCGGACTTCACCTGCTTGGCGCTGACGCGAAGGACTACGCGCCGTACGCGGAGGCGGCTGGAAAGGTCATCAGTTCGATTATCGATGCGACGAGGCAGCAGCCCCCGCCACCTCCGCCGCCGCCCCCACCCGATCACACCGTGTGGTACGTCGCCGGTGGCGCGGCGGTCCTCGCGGTTGTCGTCGCGCTGCTGATGAGGTCGCGCGGGTGAGCCGAGGACTCCACATACTCGGCTACGACGATAAGCGCATGGCGTCGGCCGTGTTGTCGTCCCTCGCCGAGGGCTTCGCACAAGGTGCGACCCGACAGCGCGCGGACGGCGGCGCGACGGCGCCTTTACCTCCTCCACCGCCTCCCGTGGAGGAGTCGAACACCGTGTGGTACGTCGCCAGCGGCGCGGCGATCCTCGCGGTCGTCATCGCGCTGCTACTGAGGTCGCGCGGGTGAGCGGCACGGAAAGGAAGACACGGACGTGAGCGACGACGAACGAATCGACGACAGGGAAGAATACGGGCGCGGCTGGAGTGATGGGATCGCCGGGCGAAGATACGATCCACCCTGGTTCTTCGGGCGTCGCGAGTACCGACTCGGCTACGGACGCGGAGCGCTGTCGGCGGGGCGCGATGGTGAGGTTGCGACGAGCGGCGGTCTTCTCATGCTCGGTCGGCGCACCGCCATCCTCGGCGCGGCGAAGGTCGTTCCAGATGACGCGCCGAGCACCGCCCTTCCCCGCGATTCAAATGCAGCGTCATACGCGCCGTATGCGGAGTCGGCTGGACAGATCGTCAGTTCGATCATCGACGCGACGAGGCAGCAGCCGCCACCGTCCACACCGCCCCCTCCGCCGCCTCTCCCGAGGGAGGAGTCGAACACCGTGTGGTACGTCGCCGGCGGTGCGGCGGTTCTCGCGATTGGCGCCGCGCTGCTGGTGAGGTCTCGATGACTGGACTTCGCGCGCTCGGTCGGTATCGCGGCGAGGCGATTGACCCGCGTACCGTCTTCAATCGTCCGAAGAGGGTGATCGTGAACCCACCCGTAGGTTTCACCTCGACCGACGTGCCGACCCCCCGCGAGGTGATTGTTCGCGGCGCGCAGGGTAAGCGATTCGACAACACTTCCTGGAGGTTCGACACGCCGCGCTCCGTCACGATCGTGCGCCAGGATGGATCCAGGATCATCTTTGACTCGCGCACGCCGGTCAGGACGCCTGTCTACGTCGTGGTGTTAGACGCCGAGCCGCAGGTCTTCCTCCGTGGTAGCGACGAGGTGGTTGCCGTGAGCGGGCTTCACATACTCGGTGTGCGCGTCGCCGCGCTCGGGGTGGATGCGGGTGGCGACACGCGTCTGACGGACGAGTACGCGCGCACCGTCGAGGCCGAGTTCCAGGAGATGAAACTACTCGCCGAGAAGGCAGGGTGGCCGAGGGACCTGGCGCCGAAGATCGTCGACATCGACAAGCAGTGGCAGGCGGCCAAAGCGACGGCCAATGCGAGGCGCGTGTCGGTCGTTCGCGAGGTCGGTCCAGACAGCGAACTCCGCATCGCGATCAGGAAGATGATCGAGATGCTGAAGGCGGGTCTCGCCCGCGGTGCCGAGGAGGCAAGAGAGAAGGGCGTTGCGCCCGGAGTGCCTGGCGCGCCGCCTTACGTCCCTGACGACGCGTGGCCGACCTGGAAGAAGGCAGCATTAGCGGCACTGGTGTGCGGTACCGCGGTCGGCGGCGCGTTCTTGCTGCGGAGGGTCGGATGATGCGACGAGTACGCTTGACCTTTATTGGACCAGGTTACCACACGCTACCAGACATTGATGCCGATGTCGTCCGCGAGACCGAGACGCAGATCACGTTGAGCCACCCGCAACTTGGCGTGCGTGCAGTGAAGTTCAGTCGCGCGAACGGCTTCGCAGCGGGGGCTAGTCGGACGAGGGGGCTCGGT
>CAYHNK010000088.1:0-14759 GCA_964357695.1 uncultured Bdellovibrionales bacterium
GGCGTCAACGACAGCGTCGAGGACGCAAAACGCCTGCCCAAGCTGCTCGCGGGCATGCCGGTGAAAGTGAATCTGCTACCGCTCAATCCGCACGAGCGCACCGAATTTGCGCCGCCCGACCCGGCGCAGGTCGACAAGTTTCAGGATGTGCTACGGCGCGCCGGGATCACCACCCTGCGGCGCACAGCACGGGGCCAGGAGATCGCCGCCGCCTGCGGTCAGCTCGGCGAGACCGTCGCTAGGCCGATACCGGCAGTGTGAGCGTGCCGGCGTCCCCATCGAGCTCGGCCATGGCCCCGAAGGGCAGCGCGCGCGATGAATTTTCGTGGCCGACGGGAAGCCCTCCTACAACCGGGACGGCAAGCGGCACGAGCGCATCGGCGACGACATCGAGCGACGACCAGCCATTGCTCTCGGCGCGCTCCTCGCAGTCGGTGAGCTGACCGATGACCATGCCGGCGACACCATCGAAGTACCCGGCCTGACGTAGTTGGGTGATGGCGCGATCGAGCCGATACGGTCGTTCGCCGATGTCTTCGAGTAACATGATGCACCCACGCGCGGGCGCCCGATACGAGGTGCCCGCCATCGCCGCGAGCACGGTGAGGTTGCCCCCGGTGAGTGGCCCGCGTACGCGCGCACTGGACCCCAGCGTGCGCCCCGCGAGCCGCAGCGACGCCTCGCCGGCCAGCCAGGCGAAGAGCTCGCTCCTCGCCGCGGCGCTCCAATCCGCGAGCGTCGTCACGTTGGCACCGTGCACGCTCTGCACGCCCGCCCGCGCCCAGAGCGCATGCAGCGCCGTGGTGTCGGAAAAGCCGACGAGCCACTTGCCTGCGCGCCGCACCGCATCGACATCGAGCTGCGGCAGGAGGCGCGTGGCGCCATAGCCACCTCGCGCGATCCAAATGGCCTTGGCCTCCTCGTCAGCGAGCGCCCGCGCGAGCTCGCCGTGGCGCCGCGCGTCATCGCCAGCAAGAAATCGTGACGCGGCGAAAAGATCCTGCTCGTAACGCGGTCGCAAGCCGGCCGCTTCGAGGAGCGCGACGCCAGCATCAAACCGGTCGCGCGCAAACGGGCTCGAGGGGGCGACGATGCGCACGACGTCACCGGGACGAAGATCCGTGGTACGCACTGCCATACCGACATTTCACCTCATTCGCGGGGCGGGCGCAATCGCGCCCGACGCGACTCGACATCGCGCAAGCAGCGAGGTAGCGTCCCGTCGACGATGGACGCGAAGAGCTTCAGCTGGATGTTGCTCGTGGTCGCAGCGTGCCTCCCCCCGGCGCGGCCGGCCGCCGTCGACCCGGGCCTGCACGCCCGCTACGCACTCGGCTTTGCCGGCACGGGCGGACGCATCGTCTTTCTCGAACGACGCGAGGGACCTAGCCGCACGCTGTCTCTCGTGCGACTCGACGTCGAGCGCGGCGACGTGACCGCAACGCCTATCGACGACGCCGGGCTCGCAGCGGATCTGGCCGGCGTGTGGCCGACGCATGACGCAGTACGGACGCTCGTGCGCGCAAGCGCGACCGGACAGGCGCTCTTAGCCGAAGGCTATCGCTTTGCCGCGCTTGCCGAGGGCGCCGAGCTGGCGACGCCTCTCGGCACGTTGTCGCTCACGGACGGCGCAGCCGTACTGACAGACGGTGAGCTGCGCGTCGTCGCCGAGCAGCTTCCCCCCAGCGTTGCGCCGACGGGCTGGCGCTGGCTTGTCGACCCCCAACACCGCGCCGCCGTGCTCGAAGTCGATTATCACGGCGTGCCCCAGGTGGTCTCGCCCTACGTGCTGCTCCTGCGGCCGATCGCGGCACGACTCGCGGCGGCGGTCGCCTACCAAGCATACCTGCGCGAGCAATGGGACGAGGCCATCGTCGCGTGGCAGCGAGCCGCCGAGCTCGACCCAACCGTCGGCGATCATCACTACAACCTCGCTTGCGTGTACTCACTCAGCGGTCGTCTCGATCGTGCTCGCGAGGCGTTGCGCCAGGCGCTGCTCCTGGGCGGGCGCGACTTCGCGGCCCTTGCACGCACGGACGCCGACCTCGAAGCACTGCGAGAGGCCGGCGGGCTCGACGCGCTACTTACGAAATGACGCGTTGCGGACCACGCGAGCGTAGACCGCGCGCGTGTGCTACCCTTCTTGCTGGCTGGGGTTGACCGTCGGTGGAGGCATCATGAATCGCTCAACATGGCAGCTTGGGGCCGCGCTTTTCCTTGCCGCTGCAAGCTCGTGGCTCACGGCCTGCACCGGTGGCGCAGTGCGCATCGAGCATGGTGTCAATCCGTCGTGCGGCAACGGCCACATCAACGCCGGGGAAGTCTGTGACGACGGCAACAATGTCTCCGGCGATGGTTGCACCGCCGACTGTCTGATCATCGAAGTGGGCTACGACTGCCCGACGCAAGGCGGGGAGTGTACGCTCATCGAGATGGGCCCCACGTGCGGGGATGGCTCGATCACGCCGCCTGAAGTCTGCGACGACCACAATGCCAATGCCGACGATGGCTGCGCTGCCGACTGCCTCACCCTCGATACGGGTTACTCGTGTCCGACGGTCGGCGTGCCCTGCGAGATCGACTGCGGCGACGGGCTCGTTGTTGGCACCGAGCTCTGCGACGACGGCAACGAGGCCAGCGATGACGGTTGCACGAGCGACTGTCGCACGGTGGAAGCAGGCTTTGTCTGTCCACCGACTGGCGGCGCGTGCGTGCAAGTAGGCGCGCAGACGTGCGGCAACGGCGTCGTCGAGACCCCCGAGGCCTGTGACGACTTCAACACCGTCGCTGGCGACGGCTGTACCGATGACTGTCGCGCAGTGGAGAGTGGTTTTGCCTGTCCGTCAGCGGGCGGTGCGTGCAGTGCTTCGAGCGGCCAGAGCTGTGGCAACGCGCTCGTCGAATTCGGCGAGGACTGCGACAACGGCACCAACGACGGGTCCTACAGCACCTGCAACGCCGATTGCACGCTTGCCCCGTACTGCGGCGACAACAGCGAAGACACTGCGGCGGGCGAGACCTGCGACGATGGCGTCAACGACGGCTCCTATGCCACCTGCAACGTCGACTGCTCGCTCGCGCCGCACTGCGGCGATGCCGTCATCGCCACCGATCACGCTGAGATCTGCGACGATGGCACGAACAGTGGTGCCTACGGCACCTGCAACGCCGACTGCACGCTCGCTGCCCGCTGCGGCGATGCCCACCGCGACATCGCCTACGAGACCTGCGACAACGGCACCAACGACGGGTCGTACGGCACCTGCACGCCGACGTGCGCGCTCGCGCCACGCTGTGGTGACGCCCTCACGCAGAGCGGCGACGGCGAGCAGTGTGACAGCGGCGCGGCGAACGGTACCGGTGTCGACTATGGCGGCTGCACCACGTTGTGCATGCTCGAACCACGCTGCGGCGACGAGATCATCCAAGGCGGCTTTGGCGAGCAATGTGACGCTGGCGCCGCCAACGGTACCGGCGTTTACGGCGGTTGCACCAGCCTGTGCACGCTCTATTACCACTGCGGCGACGCGCTCGTGACGCACACCGAGACCTGCGACGACGGCGGCACCACGCCGAGCGACGGTTGCAGCGGCACCTGCCAGGTGGAAGCGGGCTACGTCTGCCTCGTCCCTGGCGCGCCGTGCGTGCTCGACACCTGCGGCAACGGCTCCATCGAAGTGGCCTCCAGTGAAGCGTGCGACGATGGCAACCGCGACGGCGGCGACGGCTGCAGCGCCGACTGTGCGCAGATCGAATACGGCTACATCTGTCCGCTTCCCGGCCTACCCTGCGCCGCGCGCTCGTGTGGGGACGGCATTCTCGCTGGCGAAGAGGCCTGCGACGACGGCAATGCGCTCGGCGGCGATGGTTGCAGCTACCGCTGCCAGCTCGAAGTCGGCTACGCGTGCCCCACGCCCAACGCGCCGTGTGTGGCCATCGTCTGCGGTGACGGCCTCGTGCAGGGTCTGGAGCAGTGCGACGACCACAACACCAGCAACACCGATGGCTGCTCGTCCACCTGCGCGCTCGAGCTCGGTTGGTACTGCCCGACGCCGGGCGCGGCCTGCGTAGTCACGACGTGTGGCGACGGGCTCATCCAGGGTCTCGAGCAGTGTGACCAAGGCAGCGGCAATGTCGCCAACGGGGACGGCTGCTCGTCCCAGTGCTTGCTCGAATCCGGCTGGGCCTGCCCGACTCCCGGCGGCGCGTGCTACACGACCCTCTGCGGCGATGGCCTCGAAGAAGGCGCCGAGGCGTGTGATGACGGCAACCTGCTCGCCGGCGACGGCTGCGACCCCCTGTGCCGCGTCGAGACCATCTACGTCTGCGATGCCTACGGCTGCCACCCGGTGTGCGGCGACGGCATCACACTCTTCCCCGAGGAGGGCTGCGACGACGGCAATCTGACCTCTGGCGATGGCTGCTCGTCGTTGTGCACCGTCGAGACGGGCTACAGCTGCACCGACTTCAGCATTCCCAATCCGACGTCCATCCAGGTGCCCATCGTCGTGCGCGATTTTCGTGGCTACAATGAAATCGGCGTGGGCGATGGCTATCCCAACGGCCGTGGTCACCACGACTTCGAGTACTACAGCGGCAGTGCCCAAACCACAGGTCTCGTCAATAGTATCCTCGGCGCCGACAAGAAGCCCGTGTTTCTGTGGAACGGCGTTGGCGGGCCTTACGGCCAACAGCTCACAAGCGAAGCCGAGTTCAACCAGTGGTACCGCGACACGCTGAACATCAACCGCACGACGGTCAAGAACCTGACGCTGACGCAGGACACCATCGATCTCTCCAAGTACTCGTTCAATTCAGCCACTGCCATGCCGGTGAGCTGCAACGGCCGCTTCTACCCCATCAACGGTGAGCTCTACGGCAACGCACCGAATGCGTGCAACTATGGCTTTACGAGCGAATTTCACGCCTACTTCCGCTACAGCGGTGGCGAGCGGCTCGACTTCACCGGCGACGATGACGTCTGGGTGTTCATCAACAACCAGCTCGCCGTCGATCTCGGCGGCCTGCACCCGGCCGTGAGCGGCTTCGTGCAGCTCTCGAGCACCGTCGATCCCTCGCTCGGCATCGTCACCGATCCACGCTTCGACATCTTCGAAGAGGGCATCTACGAGATCAGCTTCTTCCACGCCGAGCGCCACACCAACGCCTCCAACTATCGGCTCACGTTGGCGGGCTTTCTCAACACCGGCACGGCGAGCTGCGACGCGGTGTGTGGGGACGGCTTCGTACGCGGTGGCGAGCAATGCGACGACCACAATACGACCAGCGGCGACGGCTGCAGCTCGCTGTGCGTCATCGAGCCGTACTACAACTGCACCGGCTCACCGAGCGTCTGCGAAATCCCACCCTGCGGCGACGGCGTCGTGCAGTGGCCCGAGGAGTGCGACGACCACAACACCGCCGACGGCGACGGCTGCTCCAGCCTGTGCACCTTCGAGAGCTGCGGCAACACGACCATCGAGCCACCTGAGGCGTGCGACGACGGCGACACCGACAACACCGACGACTGCACCAACAGTTGTCACTTCCCGGTGTGTGGTGACTACGCCGTCTGGGCCGGTCACGAAGAGTGCGATGACGGCAACACGCAAGATGGCGACCTCTGCACGCCCAGCTGTACACTGCCGCGCTGCGGTGACGCGGTGGTGAGTGCCGGCGAGGTGTGCGACGAAGGCACCGCCAACAACACCGGGGCATACGGGCACTGCCTGTTCGACTGCTCGGGCTACGGCGCCGTCTGCGGCGACGGCATCGTCGACGTGGCCAACAACGAGCAGTGTGACCTCGGCACCGTGAACAACGACGGCGCGTACGGCGGCTGCAACGCGGACTGCACGCTGGCCATCCGTTGTGGCGACAGCCTCGTGCAATCTGCATACGATGAGCTGTGTGACGACGGGAATACGTCGTACGGCGATGGCTGCACACCGACGTGTCTCATCGAGGCGTTCTAGCGAGCTAGGTGGTCGTTGTGTCGACCTTGCGCCGCTCGATTTCCACGGTGCGGACCTGCTTCTGGTTCGCTTCCTTGACCGTAAAGCGCAGGTTCTTCCACGTCAGCACGGTGCCCACCTCGGGCAGATAGCCGGCGCGGAACATGAGAAATCCGGCGAGCGTCTCGTAGCCACCTTCGGCGGGAAACGTGACGCCGAGCGGCTCCTCGAGATCCCACAAGCTGACGCGCCCATCGGCGATCACCTTGGTGTCACTGAGCACGCGGAACTGCTTCTCCTCGACGTCGTACTCGTCTTGGATGTCGCCGACGATCTCCTCGATGATGTCCTCGAGCGTCACCACGCCGGCGGTGCCGCCGTACTCGTCGACGACGATGGCCATATGCGTCTTGCGCCGCTGAAACTCGCGCAGGAGCTCGCTGATCTGCATGATCTCGGGCACGTAGAACGTGCGGCGTAGCAGCTGACGCAGCTCGAACGGCGCCGGCTCACCGTTCGGCGTACCGAGACCCGCGATGGCAAACAAGTCTTTGAGGTGCAACAACCCCAGCACGTTATCGACCGTGTCGTCGTACACCGGGATGCGCGAGTGCCCCGCGCTGATCGCTTCGCGCAGCACGTCTTCGCGCGATGCGTCCACAGGCAAGGTAACCATCTCGGTGCGAGGCACCATGATCTCGCGGATCACCGTGTCCGAGAACTCGATGATGGATCGGAGCAGGTCCACGCCGGGACGGCCGAGCGCTTCGTCGCTCAGACCATTCGGCGTCTTGCCGATCTCACCGGGCACCCAGAACGCCGCACCGGCCGCCGCCGGCAGACCCACCGCCCGCGCGACCGCCCGCGCCAGTGCAAAGAGCGGCCAGACGATGGGCGAGAGCAGTAGGCTGACCAAGCGCACGACCCGCACCGTAGCGAGCGCCCACGTCACGAGGTGGCGCTTGGCGAGCGCGCGCGGCACGAGATGACCGAGCACGAGCGCGACCACGGCACCTCCCACCGCCGAAATTGCTCCCGCGTGCGCGTACCCCAACCCGAGAGTTACGCGATAGCCCGCAATCCCCGCAGCGAGCACGGTGGCAATGCGCAAGAAGTGCAGCGACGCGAGCATCGGTCCGGGAGACGCAAGCCAGGCGCGCATGGCGTCGACGCTTCCCGGGGCGCGCCCTTTCGCACCCACGAGTTGCGCCTCGGTCATGCCGGTGAGCGCCGTCTCGACCGAGGAGATAAAAGCCATACCGAGCAGCGCCCCGCCGAAGCTCGCAAGCTCAGTCACCATCACGTGCCAGTCCATCGCTCCCTCCACGGCCGGTCGCTACTCGAGCCACTTGGGCGGGACGTGCTCGGCCCGGGCGCGCTTGGGGATGTCTTCGAGCAACATGCGTCGTGCTTTCTCGACGCCCACGAGCGCCGCTTGCTGCTCCGAGCGCGCACGTTCGATCACCTGCTGCTGGGCCGAAGTCTCACGCAGGATCGGATTGAGCTCCGCCTGCTCGAGCGCGGTCGTGGCATCACGAAGGGCCGTCGTGGCACGCTCGAGCTCCTGTCGCCACTCGCGCACAGTCTTTTTCCAACCCTCGCGCTGGGCAATGGTCTGCTCGACGATGCTGGGCTGCGAGGGCGGTGCAGGTACGGACGCGTCGAGCGGTGCCGTCGACTCTGGATGCACAGCCGGTGGCGCGCCACCTTTCGCTCGGGCCTCCTCCGACGCGGCCAGCTTGGCGACATACATGCCGTAGTACGGCTCGGGCACATCGCCGAGCCGATCGGTCGCGTGCAGATCACCGCGCCCGTCCACCCAGTAGAAGACGAGCGCTGGCTGAGCACGCGCGGGAGCCGCGTGCGCCGCGCACCACACCAGCGTCAGCACCGGTGCCAGCCACCAACGCATCAGTCGCCCGTCTGCCCCGTGTTGACGAGGTAGTCCGCCCACTCGTGCGCGAGGAAATCGACCACGGCAACCTCGGGGCCGGTGAACGTACTGCCCGAGCTCTTGTTGATGAGCTCGATGGCGCCAAACACGCGGCCTTCTAGCTGCGCCGGGGCGCACAAAATGGAGCGCGTCTCGTAGCCGATGGCCTTCGAGATGGCGGCGTAGAAGCGCGGATCCCGATGAACATCGGAGACGGCGAGCGCAACGCCTTCTTGCGCCGCAAAGCCAACGATGCCCTGCCCCATCGGCACGCGAAACTTCATCACCTCAGTGGCCTTAGGCCCGCGCGCCGCGGCAAAATAGAGATCACTCGCGTTGATGTCCGAGATAAACACCGCGCCCGACTCGCTCGGCACCGCCTTGACTGCGAGGTCGAGCAAGTAGTCAGCGGCGGCCCGCAGGTCGGGCTTGTCGTACATCTGTTGCGTCGCGTCGAGCATGTCCGACAGCAGATCCGCGATGCGCTCCTCCGGCGTCGCCACACGACCGATTTGCACCGGGCTGCCGGTCGCCTTCTCCTGCGTCACCGTCTCTTCTTGGACCTGTGCCTGAAAGCGTGGGCGCAAGAGCGGCGTCGGCGGCGCCTGCACGGCAACCGGCGCCACCACCGGTGCGGGCACAACAGGACGAGGAGACGGCACCTTCGCGACTGGAGGCTGAGGCAACGGCGCTGGCGCACGTGGGGGGGCGCCGACGATCGGACGGGGCGCCGCTGGCGATGCGACCGTCGCACGTACTGCGGGCGCCGGGGCAGCGACGATGGGCGCTGGAGCCGGAATCACCGGCGTGGCGGTCGCGCCGTCAACGAGCTCGCGGATGCGAAACACGCGACCACTCGCGGGCTCGGTAACATCGATGCCGGTCTCGTTGATGTCGCACAGCACGTTGCGCACGTCCGCGGTATCGCCGAGACGCGTGAGCCCACTGCGCAGAGCCTGCATCCACGAGTCCGCGCGAATGCGCGCGGTGATATTAAATCCGTCCGGGTCGGTCGACGGAATGAAGACTTCAAACAGGGCCATGGTTTCGATTCCTCGCTGGCGTTCGGAAGCTCGTGATCTAGCGCGAAGTGCCCTCAGGCGACAAGGTCCGCCCGACGCATCTAGTTGGCGACACTCGGCGCACCACCCGCCGCCGCCCACCAGCTGCCGAGAAACTCCCGCATGCGTGCGTAGGCCGGTACGGGGTTGGCCGCGCCGTCGGCCGTGCGATCAAAGAGAACCCGATCGGCCGCGGCGCCCGCCTCGGGCGGGTGAATCGACGTCACGTTGGTGGTGCCGACATCGTTACCGCTGACTGGAGGTGTCACGATGATGTCGACGCCGCCCGTCAGTATGCCGCTATCGCCGTCATCGAGATAGTCGCTGCCGGCACGACGCGCGAACAAGAGGGACGCGGCATTCGGCACCCACGTATCACCGACCCCCACGACTTGTAGCAGGTCACGGGCCGCGCCCCCGGCGAGGGGATCGCCAACGAGGTGCGGGGCAAAGTTGGTCGCATCAACGTCATCCCAGTAGCCCTGAAGCAGACTGAGCACCGGGTGCTCACGTGCCGCCGGCGTCGCCTGCTCGCCGAGCAGCAGTCGCACCGCGTTCGCATAGTCAAAAGGCGCCGTGCGCGCGGTGAGATATTGTACGAGGAGAGCGTCAACCCCCGCGAGCACCGCGACGTCCGGGGCACCCGCATGCACGAGGCCCAGCACCGCCGCCAGCGCGCCGCCCGTGCGCCCAACGATGGCGACCCGACTGACATCGAGCGTGGTGGTCGGGAGCGTCGCCACGCCGGCCAACGCAACCTCGATGGGCGCCAACGCGCGCACGAGACCGAGCTCATCCACCGCGGCTTGCGCCAAGTTGCCCTTGGCTGCTTGCGGATTCGCGAGATTGAAGAACAATGTCGCAGGATCGGCGACACTCCCACCGCGCCGCGCGCCATGGGCCACGGTCTCGAGCGTGAGCACAGCGAAATGCTCGGTCGTGGTGCTCGTCACGACATCGATGGACACCAGGCCTTCGGCTAGGCCTTCAGTCACCGCTTCGCGCCAAGAGCCGCCGGTGCCGTGCGCGTAGAGGACGACCGGCCAGCCGGTCACCGGTGGCGTGGTCTTCGGCAGCGTCAGCACAAAGCGCACGTCCTCGTGGCGCACGATTTGCGGGTCGCCACTCGCATCGAGTTCGAGGTCGCCGCCATCGTCGAGGTACGGCGCCTCGCCGCGCTGAAAGATGGGCAACGATACTCGGCCCTGTACCTCATAGAAGACCTCGCTCGCAGGGTCGCTGCATTCGGCGCCCGCGGCGGCGCACAACGTCACGGACGATACGGTCGGCACGCCGTCGGCAGTGGCCGCGGTGACGAGCCGCGCGCCGAGATCCGTCGGCTCGCGCACCGTGAAGACCGCCGCTGCGCCAAGGTCGCTCGCACCGATCGACGTCGCATCGGCCTCGGCGGGACTCGTCGCCAGCCAGCCGCGTAACGGTGCGTA
Source organism: uncultured Bdellovibrionales bacterium (assembly GCA_964357695.1). Lineage (GTDB taxonomy): Bacteria > Myxococcota > XYA12-FULL-58-9 > XYA12-FULL-58-9 > CAYHNK01 > CAYHNK01. Next base: position 10,394 of record CAYHNK010000088.1, read on the forward strand.
GGCGGCATAAGCGCGTGCGAGACGCGCGTCCGTCGGTGCCGTTGCGCGCAGCATGGCGACAAAGTCCGCATCCTGAGTCATGGCGTCGCCAGCGCTCGAGAGCACGCGTGCGTGCACCAGCACGGCGTAGGTGTGCCCCGGCTCCCACGGGTCGCGACTTGCGGGCGCATAGGCGAGCCACGGCGCGGGCAGGTAGAGCTGGGGGCCCGTCGAGGCCTGCCATGAAAAGCTCACCGGGTTGAGCGAGCCAAAGCGCGGCCCCGCCGTGAGATCGACCGCGTACACCGACGGCTTGGTCTCATAGCGTCCCATGCAGCCGTCCGGACACGCCGCGCCGCCATCGTGCCCGCAATCCGCCGCACAGAAGAACGGCGCCTCGCTGAAGCGAAAGAAGGCGGTCTCGTTGGGGCCAAAGCCCGTGAGCTCGCTCTCCACAGCGCTGACCACGCGCTCGACCATCGGTGCGGACACCGACGACGTCGTCGGCACGGGATAGCCACTCAGATCGATGTGACCGTTCTGCACGCGCGCGTCGTTCGGATACGGAAGTCGATAGAAGTCGCTCGTCGCACTCCCTGGCACCTCGAACAAGACGCGAAAGCTGCCACCTGTCGCGCCCGCCGTCGCGCCCGGCCACCCCGGCACGGGAATACCGTCGGGCCCGGGCCCGCGACACACGCCGGCGACGACATCGCAGAAAAAGCCCACCTCGGTGTCACACAGTGAATCGTGATCACAGCCATCGCCACTTGGCTGCGGCCACAGCGTGACGCACGTCTGCGCGTACGGATCACACTGCAAGCCCGCCATGCAGGCGCCCGAGGCACAGTTGGCACCGACGTACGCTGTGCCGTCCACAGCGCAGCGACCGCCCATGCCGGCAAACGCGCACACGAGGCCGGCGGTGCAATCGGCCGTGCTCGCGCAGGTGTCGTCGACGACGAGATTTCCAGACGGCGCGCAGCTGCCTTCGTCGCAGTACAGATCTGCGGCGCAGTCGGCAGTGATGACGCAGATACCGCCGAGCGGCACCGCGTGACCCGGCTGGCACGTGCTCGACGCATCGCAGACGAGCGGCACCGCACACGCGGCGGTGGAGGTGCACACTTCCCCGAGACTCGCGAGCGCTACCTCGGCGATGTAGTGCTGACCACACGCAGCGCTGCCCGCAACACCCAGCAGTATGAGCCATCGACGCATCAGCTTGCCCTCCTCGTCCAGAGTCCCTGCATCCACGCTTCCACATCGACAGCCGTGCGCGGGATGTCGCGCGTGAGCACGCGGCGGCCACGCGCAGTGACCAGCACGTCGTCTTCGACACGAATGCCGATGCCGCGAAAACGCTGTGGCACCGTGAGATCGTCCATCTGGAAATACAGTCCCGGCTCGACAGTGAGCACCATGCCCGGCGCGAGCTTGCCGTAGCGGTAGTGCTCGGGACGCGCGCGGTCGCAATCATGGACGTCGAGTCCCAACATGTGCGAGGTGCCGTGCAGCGAATAGCGTTTGTAGAATTGGTTCTCGTCACGCAGTGCCACATCGGCCGACATGGGCAAGATCCCGAGTCGCTCGAGCCCATGAGCTAACACATGGGAGGCCGCCCGATGCGGCGCGAGAAAGTCCGCCCCGGGACGCACGGCGCGCGTCGCCACGAGCAGTGCCTCGATCACGAGATCGTAGACAAGCCGCTGCGCCGGACTGAAGCGACCGCCGATCGGCAGCGTGCGGGTCACATCGGCGGTGTAGAGATCGTGACCTTCGATGCCGGCATCAACGAGCAAGAGATCACGCGCACGCAGCGGCCCGTCATTGCGCGTCCAGTGGAGAATGCAGGCGTGCGCTCCCGCGGCGGCGATAGTACCGTAGCCGACATCGTTCCCCTCGGCGCGCGCGCGTGCGTTGAACACCCCCTCGACATCGCGCTCGGTCTTAGCCGACGGCAGCGCGCGGATGACGTCGTCAAAGCCACGCTGGGTGGCGTGCACCGCGCGCACGAGTGAGCGTACCTCGCTCGGAGACTTTTTCAGCCGCTGCTCGCCGAGAAAGATCCCGAGCTCGCGATCCCCATCCGTTTCGCGTCCGAGCGCAGCATCCACTTCCGCGGCGAGACCGCGCAGCACGTGCGCTTTCTTTCGCCGACGGCGCAGCTCGCGCAAGACCTTCGTGAGACTAGCGAGCGCGGCAGTCCTATCGACGCCGTAGCGCCGGCGACTCTCCTCGAGACCGAGCCGCGGCCCCACCCACAGCTCGCCCTTGTGACGATCGGTGAAGAAGGTGCGATCAGATCGCCCCGGGTTGGGCTCGACAAAGAGTACCGTCTCGTGACCGCGCTCTCCCTTGGGCAAGAGCACGAGCACGCAATCGGGCTCCGGGTTGCCGGTGAGATAGAAGAAGTCGCTGCCAGCGCGAAAGCGAAAGGTGGTGTCCGCGACGCGAAACTTCTCGCGGCCCGTAGGAATGACGACCGCCTGACCGCGGTAGCGGCGCGAGAGACGCGCGCGGCGCCCGCGCAGCTCGTCGAGATTTGACAACGGCCGACTCGAAGGCGGCTTCGGTCGACGCCACGAGCGCATCATGAAGTCGACGAGCGCCGCTGGCTCAGAAGGGGGCGGCGGTACGATGCGCGGCTTTTTCGGCATGGGCTAGACCTAGCAGACGCCGTGGCGCGTGGGCAACTCGCGGCTTTTGCACTGGTCATTGAATGGCCAGCCGTACTATGACGTCAGACGCGCAGCGGCCTGTCTTGGCCGCACGCAGTGGGGAACACACATGAAGACACGAGCAAGCGCACACGTGATGTCGCCAACGCGCGGGACCGTGCTGAGCATCGCCCTGGCCATGCTGGGCTGCGGCACGCAAGGCCCGGCCGTCGACCTTCATCTCGCGATGCGGCTGCCGCTCACCGCCGCGGAGGCCGACTACGCCGAGATCAGCGCTACACAAGGCGACACGACCACGCGGGTCATCGTCACGGGGCAGGCCAGCGGCGTGCTACAACTGTACGCGGGCATGCCCGCGCGCATCGAAGCGACGGTGTTTACCTTCGTCGATGGTGACGCGCCGGGCTGGTACAGCTACGAAGCGACGCATCTCTTGACACCACAGCCCGGCACCAACGACGTCGCGGTCGAGCTCCAAGCCACTGCGAGCGCGGCCGCCACGTTTGCCGGGCGCTTTGAAGATGGCACACCGTTCGTCGAAGCCTTACACATCGAGGTCGTCGACCGAGTCACAGGGTTTGTGCAGCCAGACGCGTTCTTGACCGGGCAGACGTTCGCGTACCCGGCCCACCGGGCGGCGCAGTTTCGCGTCGTGCGTCCCGACGACAGCCAGAGCTATTCCTGGGACACGGTCCTCGATGGACGTCCCACCGACGACACCGCGATCCCGCTCGGCACTGGGCCGGCGCTGTCGTTCGACACGCCGGTCGCGTACACCAACCTCGATGAGATCATCCCAGCCAGTGCGCTCGGCCTGAGCGTCACGCCGCCGTACACCACCGAGTGCACCGCCGCCGCGACGTGCGCTGCGGCACTCATCTGGCGCGATTGCGGCACGCCCGTGCCGCTCGACCAGGAGCGTCCCTACGAAGTGTGCGCGCGCTACGTCGAGATCCCGGGCGTCGTCGCTTCGAGTCTCGTCCATCGCGATCTAACGCCCCCCGTGCTGCGCGCCAGCATCACTCCGAGCTACGTCACGGGACCGACGACGACAGCGGTGCTGACCCTCGACGGCAACGAAGAGCTCGCTGGCAACTCCCCCACCGTGGGGTCCGACCAAGCAACCGTCGTGTGCAACGGCGGCGCGTGGACGTCCGCGACGCACTTCGAATGCCCGTTGCAGATCTCGAGCTGGATCCAGACCAACGCGCCTACGCTGGCCGTGCAAGTGACCCATGCCGACCTCGCGGGCAACGCCGCCAACACAGCCGCGACGCTACGCGCGAGCGCCGCGGGGCAGCTCGATGTCATTGGCGTCAGCGCATTTCCAACAACGCCAGACCCGAGCTCCTACTCTCTGCTCCTCGCGGTCGACGTCATCAACACCACCGGCGCCGACCTGTCCAATGTCACAATTCAGTTGACGAGCACCTACGTCGTCGCGCCGGACCAGGCGACCACGGTATTCACGGGCACCTACGGTACCAGCATGCCCGCCGTCGCGACGCTGACGAACACCAGCACCGCGCGATTATGGTTCCAGCTCACGGCCGCCGGTGGCTACACGCCTGTCGACGGCGAGTACACCGTGTACGTCAGTGTCAGCGGCTACAACGACCTAGGCCTGCCCTTCTACAGCCCAGCCGCCAGCTTTCCCCTGCCCATGGCGCGGCCGACGTTGCGCTGGCTCGGATCGGGCCCGCTCG
>CAYHNK010000089.1:0-14730 GCA_964357695.1 uncultured Bdellovibrionales bacterium
CGCTCGCCATCGTCGCCGCCGCGGGCTGCCCATCGACGAAGAACAGTGACGGCTGCGACGTGGCTGCCAACCCGTGTGGCGCGGACTTGCTCTGCGTCGACGGCGAATGTGTGCGCGCCTGCATCACCAACCACGACTGCGACCCGGCGCAAGCCTGTATTGACGGTGTCTGTGCGGCGGGCGCGGGGGAGTGCGCCTTGGACGCGCAATGCGACAGCCCAACAACGTGCCAGGTGGCAAGCGGCGTTCGCTGCGACGGCGGGCGCTGCGTGTACTTGCCTCTCTGGCCGGCGGCGAGCCCGCTCGGCGCCCCTGAATGCCCGAGGGGCAGCGATGATACCAACGACAATCGTACCGAAGACGGTGACGAGCATTGGACCGGTATGTGCACGCATGACGGCGCGTGCGTGCAATGTCTCGCCGACTTGGACTGTGCCGACGCAGAGGCATGCACCGCTGACTACTGCGTCGCCGGTCGCTGCTCGTATGACCTTACCGTGAACATCGGTCGGCTATGCGAAGTTGTCGTCCCCGACGACGGCGTGTGTGTCGCGGGCACAATCGCACCCCTGTGCAAGCTGGCGAGTGGACGGGCGTGCCAGGCGGCGAGTGATTGCGTCAGCGATCACTGCGTGGATGGCATCTGCTGCGACGTTGCTTGCACGGGTGACTGTGCGACGTGCGTGTGGAACGGGTCCCAGTTCGGGTGCACCGCCGACGAGGGTCTGTGCCCAGCGAGCGGCGCCACCGTGTGCACGAGCTGTCAGGGCAGTGGTGACTCGTTCACGTGCGCCTATGATGCGGCGCTCGACGCCGAGTGCGCCCCCGACACTGAATGCGCCGGCGCCGGCTCGTGTCTGAAATCAACGGCGGTGGCGTGCAGTGTCGACAGCGAATGCGCCTCGCTCGCGTGCGGCGCGGGCTATTGCTGCGCCCCCGGCGGCCCATGCGCGACCATCATCAGTGCTGGCGATGACGCCACGTGCGCGGTGCGCCACGGCGGCCAGCTGCGGTGCTGGGGCACCAGAGGCGCGCCGTCGCAGATCGGTGGCTCGAACGTCGGCGTCTCGGTCGGCTTCTGGCACGTGTGCGTCGTCAAGGCCAACGGGACCGCCAAGTGTTGGGGCTACAACGGCTGCGGTCAGCTCGGTGATGGCACGTACATTGACGACAATTACCCCGACGCTATCGCGGGCCTGAGTGATGTCGCCGGCATTGTCGCCGGCAGTTGTCATAGCTGCGCGTACCGTCACGATGGTTCCGTCGCCTGCTGGGGCCTCAACAACAGCGGCGAGCTCGGCGACGGGACGACCGAAATCAGAACCACTCCCGTGGCCAGCTCGGCCACCGACGTCGTCAGCATGTCGGGCAGCGGCTCGTCTCACGCGTGTGTGCTGCAAAGCGATGGCGCAGCGCTGTGCTGGGGCGAGAACAGCGCCGGTCAGTTGGGCGATGGCTCGACGGTCGACAGACCGTTGCCGGTCGCGGTCGGCGGTGGGCTGTCGGCGGCGCAAATCTCCGCGGGCTACCTGCATTCTTGCGCGACCTTGGTCGACGGAACGGTGCAATGCTGGGGCTTGAATACCTACGGACAGCTCGGCAACAACGCCACGTCGACGACGCCATCCGGGCTGGTCCCCGTGAGCGGCCTGTCCGGCGTGGACTACATCTCGTGTGGCTACGGGCATACCTGCGCCTTGCACACCAACGGCACCGTGCACTGTTGGGGTCTCAACATCAATGGCGAGCTCGGCAAGGACTCGGCCGGCGACAGCCTGGTCCCGGTCGACGTGAGCGGCATCGATGACGCCGTTCGCCTGAGCGTCGGCATGGAGCATGCCTGTGTGATCCGACGAGATGGCAGCGTTTGGTGCTGGGGCTACAACCAATATGGGCAGGTGGGCGACGGCACGGTATACGACAGGTTCGCGCCGGTGGAGGTGATCGGGTGGTGAGCGACACAACGGCTCGATGCCGCTTACGCCGTCGTGAAGCTCCCTGCTCTACCAGCGCTCGTAGCGATACCAGCGCTCGGGGCGATCAGGGCGAGGATGGCGAGGGCGGGTGTCGTCACTCGGCGCTGGCCGGCTCGTGACATACCCCATCAGCCCGCCAGCCACCGCGGTGAACAGCAGCGCGAACGGCGCCGCCGACAAGAAGAAGGTAGCAAAGAGGACGCCGATGAAGGCACCCAGCAGCGTCTTTTTGACTACCTGCGTCGTGCTCGGTCCGGCTGCCTGATCCTTGGTGGCCGGCTTTGTCTCGATGGCGGGGGGACGGCGCTCCGAGCTCGCGCTCACGGCTGCCCCGACGGCGCTTGAGCCTCTGACTGCCGGTTTGGACAGCGTCAGTTGCGACTGTCCGGGCCCTTGGATGGCCTTGGCATGCGCGGCGTCGCTGATGCCCACAATGTCCCCGGGCGCATTGGCGCCCTTGGCCTCGGACTTGGCTGTCGGTGCATCGATCCCCGCGGGCAGTGCGGATGTCGCGTAGAGCTTCTCGGCTTGCGTCTTGTCGATCATGTCTTCACCTCTCGAGCTGAGCACAGGTCAGGTCGTTACGTTGCCGATCCAGAAACCCTGTGACCGGCGCCACGATTGTCGGCAAAGCGTGCGCAACGTTGCGTCGTATGCGAGGTGAGGGTGCACGCCCAATTTGAGCACCCCGGCGAAGATCGACAAGCAACTTCCCGCGGCGAGGGTCGATAGTAGGCTAACGACTCGAACAATGGGAGACATCTATGGCAAGCGACAACACCATCCACCCGGTCCTTGGTGTGAGCATGGGCATGCTCGGCAAGGAGGTCAGCGTCGGCGTGGAAAAGCACCTGCCGGGCGCCAGCGACCGTTCCTTGCTCTTCTCCGTCTTCACCGGCACCGTTCATCCCTCGGCGGGCCGTGACGGCGACCAGAAGTTCTTGTGGCAGGACGGCCACGATGTCTCGACCAGCGGCGTCAGCGTGCGCCATACGGAACGGTTCGGCAGGTCAGGAACGTACGTGGAGATGGGCCTCGCGCCCGTCGGGTCGGGGATTGGCGTTCGCGTCGGCGCTGGCGTTACCGGCTACGTGACGAAGAACGTTGAGGCAAACCTTGGACTGCGGGCGATGACCAATCGCGGCGTCGCGGAACAATACCGCGCCGCTGGCGTCGACCTCGGGGAAGGGCTCTTCGACGTCAACTTCGGACTCTCATACCACTACTAGCTCTGCACCAGATCTACGCGGCGAGACCCTTCAGTGGTCGCTGCGCCCGCGGCTGTGCCGCTTCGCGGCTTTGTAGTCGCGCTTGATGTCGCCGTTGCCCGGGTCGAGGCGCAGCGCCCGACCGAGCATGGCACGCGCCTCTTCGTTGTGGTTGAGCTTCAAGTGGCAGCGGCCCATGCGGTGGAGCAGCTCGACACGCGCGCCGGCAGCGTCTTTGGCCGCCTCTTGGTATTTCACCAGCGCCGCGGCGATCTTGCCTTGGGCGTACAGCACATCGCCGGCGCCGGTGAGCTCGCGCGTCTCGTCGGGAATGCGCACGGTGGCCGAGATCTTGAACAAATTGCCGGCGGCCCCGCCCATGATGTTGCCGTAGAGAGCGACCCCAGGATCGTCCGTTGTTGCGGGAGGCACTGCGGCGACGGCGGGGGTCGTCGGTGCCGTGGGCGCCACCACCGGCTCTGACGGTTGGCGCTTGGGTGCGGGTTTCGTCACGTTGTCCGTGCGCTCGACCGACATGCCGTCGAGCACCATGGCATCGGGCGAGCGGATGATGCCGTCAAAGGTACGCAACACCTCGAACTCGGCGAGCCCTTCTTCTTTGACCAGCAGATCACCGCGCACCTTCGTGCCCTCGATGGTGCCGCGATACAGGTGCTCGAGCCGGTAGCGTTGCCCCTCGAACTGCGGCCACATGACGCGATGAATGACGACTCGCTCACCTTGCTGCTCGATGGAGAGGGCGCGATCACTGCCCATCGATTGCACTTGCCAAGCACCGGCGAGATCGGCGGCGTGCGCATCGGTGGCGCCAACGAGACCGAGCACCAAGACGAGCGGCAAATAGGAGCGGGTACGCGACATGGAACCCTCCGTCGTCGAGCCACCTACAGGTCGGTGAGCTTTTTCAGCTCCGCAGGGCTCGACAAGAGAAACCACAGGTGACCGGGGTACAGGAACCAAGCGATGAGGTTACCACCGAGTCGCATGGGATCGCCGTCGCGAATCGGCCGCGGCGCGCTGGCGGGGAGCTTGTCCTCGTTGATCCAGGTGCCGTTGCTCGAGCCGAGGTCGGTCACCTTCCACAGTGGCTCCGCCTCCGTGAGCGTCGGCGGGGCGAAGGTCAGATGCGCGCTCGACACCGAGGAGACCGGCACGATCAGATCCTGGCGCGTCGAGCGGCCGAGAAACACGCGAGCGTCCTTGGGATCGGTCTGCCGCTTGCGAATGGGGTGCAGAAAAGCGCGGCCGCCCTGCAAGAACTCATAGGTGACCATGCGCGTCTTGCCGTCAAAGTCGCCCTTCTTGCCCGCCTCGGCGAGCAGCTTCGGATCCCACAGCTTGCTGCGCGAGTACAGCAGAAACGGGTACGGCCGGCGCTGCTCGAACAGCTCGCGGGTCTCGCGTGCCGCTTCGTCGCTGTACGCGTCGATGTCTTGAGGCAATGCCTCGCGCTTAAAGGGGCTCTTGTCCTGCTCACTCATCGCTCATGTCCATCCTGTAGGTCCGGGCGTCGGAGACGTCCAACGCAGGATAGCGCGTCGCGGGCGGCAGGCCAAGTACGTGGCGCGGGTCGCCGACTACTGCGGCGTGCCCGTGTGGCAATCGTTGCACGCCGTGTCACGCCAAGCGTCCCCGATATCGACCGGATGCGTGAACTCGACGCCGGCGGCGCTCTGGGTGGCGATCTCGGGTGCCCCGGGGCCCTGCGCCAAGATGGCGTGACACAGGTCGCACTCGTGCCGAATGACTTTGCCCGCGGCGGTCGTCATGTTGCCGTTGTGGCAGCGAAAGCATCCCGGGTACTCGAGGTGACCGATGTTCGACGGGTAGACGTCCCAACGGGCCTTCATGTACGGAAAGAAGTAGGTGTTGAATTCGTGCGTCACACCCTCGACGGCGCGCTCGACGTCGGCGGCGCGGGCCTTGGCCACCTCGGGGTAGTTGTTGGCGTAGAAGGCCTGCAAGTTGCTCTTGATGGCGAGAACACCCTGCTCGCGCGTCTCGTACTTTACCGCCAAGAGATTGGCGCCCTCACGCTTGATGTACGGCAGGTCGGTCGGCACGAGCTTGGCATCGAGCGCTTTGTCCATGGCGTGGTTGGGCGAGAGGTACTGATGCGACGGGCGGTTGTGACAGTCCATGCAATCGAGCGTGCGTGTCTGCTCGGGCGTCAGCGCGGCGCGCTCCTCGTCGGAGAGGGGTCTACTCGTCTCGTGATAGATCTCCACCGTGCCGTCGGGCTGATGGAAGCGTACCTCACGGATCTCTTGGCGCGCCTTGTCGGTCGAGACGTATTCGACCTTCTGGGCGATGTGCCAATGGATGCCGTGCACCTGACCCGTCTCGGTGTGGGCACCGCCCGTGCGCATGGCCATACGCAGGGCCCAGCGGGTGTTCTGCTCGTCGGGCAGAAAGCGGCCCACCTCCCACATCTGATCGCCGTGGAACTTCTGCGGCCAGTGGCACTGCTCGCACGTCTCGCGCGCAGGACGCAGGTTCTCGACGGGCGTCGGGATCGGCTGTGAGTACTTGTGAAAGAGCACGCTGTAGACCTGGTAGCTGCCCGAGAGCTTGGAGCGTGCGTACCACTCGGCCCCCGTGCCGATGTGACAGGCGACGCAAGCCACGCGCGCGTGCGGGCCATTGAGGTAGGTGGTGTGCTCGGGCTCCATCACCTGGTGACACATGGTGCCGCAAAAAGCCACCGATTCGGTGTACTCGTAGACCTTGTAGGAGCCGCCAGCGGTGAGGAACAAGAAGATGACCGTGCCCGTCACAAAGGTCACGAGCGCGCGCCGGTGCTCGGTACGGTTCATATCCAGCGTCGGGAAGCGCCGCACGGCGCCCTGACGCTGCTCGCGTCGCCACTCGACGTACATACCCGCCGGGATCATCAACAGGCCGATGACGAGCGGCACGGGTAGCATGGCGAAACCGATGACGCCGAGATAGGGATTGGACGTATCGGAGGTCACGTCCATGCCGAAGAGCAGCAGGATGGCAAACAGGATCGCCGTCGCCAGCGCCGCGCCAAATAGGCTGATGGGGTTGTAGACGAGCTTCGGATAGCGTCGCGTCTGCGTGCTCACGCTCTGCGGGGTGGGCGTTTGGGTCGGTGTGTCACTCATGGTGCCGCTATTTCCCCCGAACTCGGTCGCCGCGCAACGCAAATCTACTGGACCCAACCTGCCATCTCTCGATAAAGATGCCGCGCTGAATCGGATCGCGCGGCGCGTGGTCCTGCGAATACAGTTACGTCGCATCTAGAGGAGACGCAGATGAACCATGCGGCTGCGGCCACGACGCCGACGCGCAGGCGATTTCTCAACATCCTGCTGGGAGGGAGCCTGGCCGCGTGGGCCGCGAGCATCTTCTACCCGGTCATTCGCTTTCTGAAGCCCTTGCCGCAGTCAGGACCCTCGGGGCCCACCCGGCTGACGCGGGCGGAGGTCGGCAAGCTCGAGAGCGCAGGTTTTGTCATCGTGCCGATGGGCAGCAAGCGCGCGATTGTCTTTCAGGACGCGCAATCGAAGGTGCGCGCCTTGAGCGCCAAGTGCACCCATGAAGGCTGCACCGTGCAGTACTCGGCGGGTGAGTCAGTGATTTGGTGCGCCTGCCACAACGGTCGCTTCGATCTCGACGGCCGCGTGCTCGCGGGTCCGCCACCTCGCCCCCTTGTCCCCTTCAAGGTGCAGCGCGACAATGATGGCAATATCAGCATCGCGCCGGAGCAAGCATGACCGACACCACCGGCAGCAAACGCGGGCTCTTTGGCTGGCTCGACGAGCGTTACGGCTTCTCGCCCCTCATCGAGTTCCTCAAGCACAAGGAAGTGCCCATCGGCCATCACTCGATGGTGTGGTACTACCTTGGCGGCGCGACGCTGTTCTTCTTCGTCGCGCAAATCCTCTCCGGCGTGCTGCTGCTCATGTACTACCAAGCGGGCGCCGAGACCTCGTACGAGAGCATTCTCTTTATCACCACCAAGGTGCCCTTCGGTTGGCTCGTGCGCTCGGTACACTGCTGGAGCGCGCACTTTATGATCATCTCGCTCATCGTGCACATGCTCAGCACGATGATGCTGAAAGCCTACCGGCCGCCGCGCGAGCTCACCTGGGTGACAGGCTTTTTGCTCTTTGCCATCGCGCTCGGCTTTGGCTTCTCCGGCTATCTCTTGCCCTGGAATGAGCTCGCCTTTTTTGCCACCTCGGTGGGCACTGATTCGGTCAAATCCGTGCCGCTTGTCGGCGAGTGGCTGTTGCAGGTGATGCGCGGCGGTCCCGACGTCACCATCAACACGTTGTATCGCTTCTTCGCGCTGCACGTGGTCATCTTGCCGCTCGCCATCGTCGCCATCGTCTCGACGCATCTGCTCGCCATTCAGCGCCAGGGCATGGCCATGCCGGTCGGGCAAATCAAGGTGTTTCGCGGCATGAAGTTCTTCCCCGACTTCATGATGCGCGATCTGTTGCTGTGGCTCATCGCGCTCATCGTGCTCGTCAGCCTCGCAGTCTTTTTCCCCTATGGGCCAGGCATTCCCGGCGTCGAGTGGGAGCTTGGCCGCAAAGCCGATCCGCTCGCGCCCGCCTATCCCGGCATCAAGCCCGAGTGGTATTTTCTCTGGGTCTATCAGCTGCTCAAGGAGTTCCCACCGCACATCCTCGGCATGGAAGGGCCACAGGCTGCGCTGGCGGTCGTGACCGTGCTGATGATCATCTGGGCGCTCATTCCCTGGCTCGATCGTCGCGCCGCGCGCAACGAGAATTCCCCCGCCTTTACCGACATGGGTGTGGCAGCGATCATCTTCCTGTCCTTCTTGACGCTCAAGGCGTGGGACATCGGCGCCGCGGATCCGCAAGCACCCGAAGCGCCCGCACAGGTGGCTTGGATGGTGGGCTGGATCGTGCTCGGCGGCGGCGCTCTCGTCGCCGCTTTGCGCTATGTCTGGGAGCGTGCACGCTGGCAGATCCTCAGCGCCGCCGCGCTCCTCCATGTGCTCTTGCACGGCATCGTCGGCCTCTCGTACCTGCTCGCCGGGGCGATTGCCGCGACGCTCGGCGCCATCGGCGTCTTGGTCAGCATCAAGCGCGCGGGCCCGCCCAAGGCGCGCGCACAGGGGGCAACGCCATGATCGGCAGCGCAGCTTGGATGGCGATGTGGCTGGTCGCGGCCCCTGTGGCCCCGGCGTCGTTCGGCGACAACCTGCAGACGCTGCTCAAGGTCGGGGACGAGGGTGGCCTGACCCAGCCGCAGCGCGATGTCTTCGATGCCTTGCCCGCGCATGCCCAGCGGCTGTTTGACAGCGCCGCCGAGCGCGGTCTGTTGGGCGGCGTGGCACAGCTGCGGGCTCTACTATCGCTCGATCTGGCGCCCGAGAAGCTTGAGCTCCTGCTCGAAGACAACTGCGTCTTGTGCCACACGAATCCCGATGCGCAGTCAGACGAGACGCTGTTCACCTTGGACCCGACAGCGCACGGCGCGCCCGCCCATCTGGATTTGCGCGCCTTTGCCTCCGACATTCACTTGCGGCGGGGGCTATCGTGCTCCGGCTGCCATGGCGGCGCACCGACCAACGAGGAGATGGTCGACGAGATCTATCAGCGCTGGCCCAAAGCGCCGGCACGCCACGAGGACCGCACCTGGATCCCGGAGTTTTGCGCGCGCTGTCACGCGGACCCCGGCTTGATGCGCCAATTCAACCCGGCGCTCGCGACCGACCAGCTGGCAAAATATCGTTACAGCCGCCACGGTGAGCTGCTGCTTTCACAGCACGACTCCAAAGCAGCGCAGTGCGTTAGCTGCCACGGCAACCACGGCATTCAGAGCGCCAAGAATCGCGGCTCCAAAGTGCACCCGCAGCGCGTGCCCGAGACGTGTGGTCAGTGTCATGCGGACGCCGCCTACATGGCGGGCTACAAAAAGTCCGACGGGTCGCCGCTGCCGACCCACCAGCTCGCGCAGTACAAAGAAAGCGTGCACGGTCGCGCCTTGCTCGAGCGCGGTGATCTGGGCGCCCCGGCCTGCAACGATTGTCACGGCAACCACGCGGCACAACCTCCCGAGGTGGGCAGCGTGTCGCAGATCTGTCGCACCTGCCACGCGGGCAACGGCGCGCTCTTTGACGGCAGCCGCCACAAGAAGGCCTTCGATGCCCACGGCTGGCCCGAGTGCGGCACCTGTCACACCAATCACGCCATCCAGAAGACCAACGACGCCATGCTCGCGACAGCGCCGGGCGGCCTGTGTCACGATTGCCACGTGAAGTACGCGGCCGACAACAGCTCCTGCATCGAGACCGCGGTCTACTTTCACGACACCATCGTGCACCTGTCGAGCGAGCTCGAGCATTTCACCGAAGAGAAGATGGAGCTCGCGGAGCGCGGACTTGACGTCGAGCCGCTGACGGGCGCTCTCGGCACGCTCGATGAGTCGCTGCGACAGGCACGCTCGCACATCCATACGTTCGATCGCTCGGACTTCGAGCAAGTGGTGACGCCCGGGCGCGAGTCGATTGCCACGGTTGGGCAACTCGTGCTCGGGGCCTACGAAGAGTTCCAGTTCCGCCGCAATGGCCTCGTGGTGGCCATCGGCATCATGGTGCTCATCGCCGTGCTATTGTGGCTCAAGATCCGACAGCTCGAGCGTTAGCGCGCGGCATCCAACGCCCGGCGCACCGAGCCATATCGGTCGAGCAGCTCGAGGGCACGCGGGCGCTCGATACCGAGGGCCTCCATCAGCATGCGGGCGCCGCGCTCGCGTAGCTTGGCGTTCGTCGGTTGCATGTCGATCATCTCATTGCCGCGTACGTGGCCAAGCTGCACCATGACGGCGGTGGTGATCATGTTGAGGACGAGCTTTTGCGCCGTGCCGGCCTTCATGCGCGTACTACCGGTGAGCAGCTCCGGGCCGACGACGACCTCGACCGGATAGTCGACCGCGTGCGCCAGCTCGCTTGCCTCATTGCAGACGACGCAGCCGGTGACGATACCGTTGGCCCGCGCCGCCGTGACGGCGCCGACGACGTACGGCGTGCGCCCCGAAGCGCTGATGCCGACGACCACGTCCCGCGCCGCGACGCCATGTGCCTGAAGATCTTTCCAGCCCTGCTCGCGGTGGTCCTCGGCGCCTTCGACCGCGCGGCGGATGGCACCATCTCCCCCAGCGATGATGCCGATCACCGTGTCGTGCGACACACCAAAGGTCGGCGGACATTCCGAGGCATCGAGGATCCCGAGGCGACCGCTCGTGCCCGCACCGATGTAGAACAGGCGCCCGCCTGCGCGCAGCGCCTGCGCCGTTGCCACGACTAGCGTCGCAATGGCACCGAGCGAGCGAGCGACTGCCGGCGCCACCGCGTGATCCTCGTGGTTGATGCCGGAGAGGAGCTCGCCGACCGACAGCGTCTCGAGCTGCGCGTAGGCCGAGCGTGCTTCGGTAGTCGAGCGGCTCATGGGTCTGTTAGGCTCCCGGCTGATGGAAGGCACGCAGCGCGTCGATCGGACTCGCGAGCACGTTGCCCAAGACAAAGCCGCGGTCACGCGCCACGGCCTGCAAAATGGCGAGGTTGTGAAAGGCGACCGACCCGACGACGTGCACCGGCAGGCGGCTCTTGCCGTCGTAGCGCATGACGTAGTGCTCGACGAACTCGCTGAAGCTATCGTAGATGACCTTGCGGACGTACGGGTCGTCTTGCTGCTCGGAAGCAAAGCGCGCAAACCCGGCGAGATAGCGACTCGGCATCGGTCCCCGATTGACCCGATCGAGTACGACCTCCTTGGTGATCGCGAGGTCGTCCTGTAGGCGCCAGGCGACCGCGGGCGGTAGCTCGCCGCGCAAGAACGCGGTCACGATCTTCTTACCGATATGCGCGCCGCCGCCTTCGTCGCCGAGGATAAACCCGAGCGACGGCACCGTGGCAGCAATCACCGAGCCGTCGTAGTAACAGGAGCCCGAGCCGGTGCCGAGCACGCAGACGATGCCGGCACTGTGGCCGCACAGCGCCCGCGCCGCGCCTAACAGATCACTCTCCACCGCGATGCTCGCCTGTGGAAAGCTGCGCGCCATCGCCTCGCGTACGAGAGCCTGACGCGCGCCGAGCGAGCAGCCGGCGCCGTAGAAAAAGAGCGCCATGACGTCGTGCGTGGCGACGTCGTCGACGGCGAGGGCGGGGACGAGCTCACGCGTGAGGATCGCCTCGATGTCGCTCGCACCGAGATAGTACGGATTGATGCCGGCGGTGCGCGCCTCGTGCACGGCTCCCCCTGGCGCAATCCACTGCCAGACGGTCTTGGTGCTGCCACTGTCGGCGACGAGCTGCATCGGCATGGGACACCGGGTCCGACGTCGAGCTAGCGCACCTCAAAGACGTGCAGTCAAGGGGTGCGGTGTCGAGGTTGCCTCACATCGAGGGACGGGGTACGAACGCACATGGGCAAAGGCACTGCGATACGCGGAGCGATGACCCGCGATTTCATCGCCGCGCTGGAGCAAGTGCAGGCGGGTCTGAAGGACAGCGTGCTACGCCAGCTCGACCCGGACCTGCGCGGTGAGGTCGAGTCCGTCGTCGGCATCGGCTGGCTCCCCTTTGAGAAGCACAGTGCCGTCAACGAAGCGGCGCGCAAGGTCGCTGGCGACCGCGCCTTTCAAGAAGTGTGGCGCCGCACGATGTTGCGCACTTTCCAGCAGCCGCTCCTCAAACCAATCGTCGACGGCGGGGTACGCGTCTTCGGGCTCTCGCCGCGCACGTTCGCCAGGCTGACCCCGACGGCCTGGGGTCTGATTTCCCGCGATGCCGGAGATCTGCTGTTCGAGGCGCAGAGCGGCGAGCAGTCCGCACGCTTGAGCTTGCGCAACTTCCCGCTGGCACTCGCCACGAGTGGCACGTTCTTTCTCGGCATGGTCGGTGTCTTTGAAGCCTTCTTCGAGGCCACGGGCACGCACGGCCAAGTGGTACTCGCACAGCAGGTGCCTGCCGAGGGGCGCGCGGTCTACGAGCTCAGCTGGCAGTAGCGCGGCCGGTGCATGCGGCTGGGATCACGGCTCACCGCGCGTCGCGTAGCGCACGTTGACCGAATCGAAGTAGACCAGATGCGGCACGTCGCCGACGCCAAACGCGAGCGTCGGAAAGCTCGGCCCCACGATGGGCGGCGCAAACGAATCGACGACGACGCGCGTCCAACCGCTCTCGCCCCAAAGGGCATACTTGACCTCATACGTTGATGGATACCCGCTGACCGCGAGGTCGAAGTAAGCGACGACCGGCGTGCCGTCGCTGCGCAGCGCCAGGGTGTTCTCACCGCTGATGCTGGGATCGGTCTCGAATTCGATGTTGGTGTCGACCGTCCAGCCGCCTGAGGTTTCGCGCACGTAGGTGAGATCTTCGTCGTTGGTCTTGTAGAGGATGTGCGCCAGCTCATCAGCGTCGAGCACCAGCGACGTGTCGGCGTTGCCTAGCCACACGTAGCTTTCGGTATCGGCGGTCTCGGTCTGCCAAGTGCCACCCGAGGCGCTTGCATAGTGCAGCGCGATGTCAGCGGTGCCTGCGTCGTAATACAAGTAGCTCACGTGTGGGTCGCCGCTGGCATCGAGCACCAGCGCCGCGCCTGAGACCTTGACGTCGGTGGCATCCACCAGCGTCGCCACCGTCCAGCCGCTCGTGCCACGACGGGCGTAGCGGAGCTGGCCATTGTCCTCGTCGAAGGCGACCCCATAGACGAGATGCGCTTCGTCGTCGGCGTCGAAGCCCAACCCGGAGGCCGTGATGCCGATGATGTTGCCGGCGACGGTATCGATGTTCTCCACGTGCCACTCGGTGCCCGTCCAATGAGCCCAGCGCAGCGTGGCGTCGTCGAAGACGATGTTGTCCGCGCGCGCGGTGAATGCCATGGCCGGGTGGCCCTGACTGTCTAGCGCCAGGGCGGTGCCGGCGAACGGCTCTCCTTGCTCTAGCAAAGTCTCAAAGGACCAGAGGCCATCTGCCAGCGTCGCATAGCGCAGCTCCCACTCGTAGGTCTCGGTGTCGCGGCACCAGTAGGCGATATGGGGGTGAGCGTTGGCGTCGAGGGTCATGGACGGCGAGCCGCCATACACCGTGCAGGACTCCACGCGCTCCACAGTCCACCCCTCGGCCACGTTGGCGTCGCTGGATGCCAACAGGGTGCGGTAGTCGATGATGTCGTCCTTCTCCCAGGAGCCAAGGCTCGCGCCCAGCACCTCGATCTCGACGCCAAGACCAAAGCGCAGGCCTGCGTAGAGCGCCCACGCCGGGCTCGCCGTCTCTTGTCCCGAGGCACCGAGCTCGAGATACCCACGGATGCTGGCGTAGGGACCGACGACCCCGTAGAGCAGCACGCTGAGCTCGGGACCGATGTAGCCCTGCACTGCGCAGTTCGCTCCCACGGTCGGCGTC
The DNA here is from genome assembly GCA_964357695.1 of uncultured Bdellovibrionales bacterium. GTDB lineage: Bacteria > Myxococcota > XYA12-FULL-58-9 > XYA12-FULL-58-9 > CAYHNK01 > CAYHNK01. The sequence goes on from CAYHNK010000089.1 coordinate 13,614, forward strand.
GTGAGCTCGAAGCTGGAGGAGAGCTCGTCCACTGGATGCCAGGTGCCATCGTAGGTCACGCCGGCCTGCAAGGTGGCATCTTGCGTCCCCTCGAAGGCGATGCCCGCATCGATGCTGCCGTCGAGCCCGACGTTGAGCGTCAGCACCGGAACAAAGACGAGATCAATGGGTCCCGCGGGCACGACGATGGGTGCAAACTCGGTGCGCGCCAGCTCGATCTTGCGTTCGTCGTCGAGAGCCACACCCGAAGCAAAGTGCAGCTCCGAACGAAAGGCCGTCGTTTGTGTCAGCTCGAAGGTCTCGAGCACAAAGTTGGTGATGTCGATGACGAGATTGAGATCCGTATCGAAGGAGATCTCGCCGCCCACCGTCACCTGATCGTCGGTGGTCGCGTCATCGCCGTCCTCGTCGTAGAGCACCACGTCCGTGAGGGCGATAGCGAAACGCCTCTCGGGCAGCGCCGCCATGCCTTCGACAAGTTTCGCCGGGCGAAGCACAACTCCGGTGGCACCCTGGAGCAATTGCACGTCACCGGTCTGTAGCGTCGTCGCTGTTTCGAAGTGCCCCTCTTCTACGGCGTCTTCGAGAGTTGCCTGGCGGGTGTCGAGCACCACCTCGCCGCTTGCGCTGTCTTTGGCTTCGACCTGACGCAAAAAGCCCCACGGCATCCGCGTGCTGGGCCCCGCGACGACGACGTCACCGACGTCAATGGAATCGAGCAGCGCATTGCTGCCGCCGAAGGTGAGCGTGGCACCGTCTTGCGAGGTCGAGGTCAAGAGCGCCAACGTGGCAGCATCGAGATATTTCGTTGTCGTAGGAACGATGGCGTAGCTCGCGCCGTCGTCAGGCGACCGGTGGTCGTCGCCCCCATCCGAGCCGCCACACGAGGCGCTCAACGCGATGGCCAAGAGTAGGGAAAGCTGAGCGCACAGCGCCGCCCGTCGAGAGCACGTCATGCCGTCCTCCGATTCGCTACCGGCTTTGCACCGGCTCCCCCGCTGCAAGGTAAGCCTATTTCACACGCCTGTCGATGCGGTCGCACGCTGTGCAATCCGAAGCTCTGCGCACCGCGTGACCCGACCGTTGCCGCCGTGCTACGCTGGCGGCAGACACTCGT
>CAYHNK010000090.1:0-14680 GCA_964357695.1 uncultured Bdellovibrionales bacterium
GGAAACATCATCATGAGTCACAACATCAGCTACATCGACGCGACGCAGTACGAGGCGGAGGTCTTAGACAGCAAGCAACCCGTGGTCGTCGACTTCTCCTCCACCGAGTGTCCGCCGTGCGAGGCGCTCGCGCAGAAGTACGAGGCCCTCGCCACGCTGTACGGCAACGACATCAAGTTCGTGAAGATCTTCCGGCAAGAGAATCGCGCCCTTGCCGACAAGCTCAACGTGCGCTCGTCGCCGACCGTGCTCTTTTACCGCGACGGCAAGCTCGTCGGCGAGCAATTGACCGGGGGCATCAAGCGCGCCGCCATCGAGAAGAATCTCGCCGAGCTCATCCCCGCGGAGCGTTTTGCCGCGTTGCGCGCGCAGACCCCGCTCACCGAGCGCGAGGTGGACGTGCTCATTCTCGGTGCGGGTCCTGCCGGCCTCACCGCTGGCATCTACACCGCGCAGGCGAAGCTGCGCACCGTCATCGTCGATCGCGCACTTGCCGGTGGCAACCTCGCTATTACCCATCGCGTGTCGAACTATCCCGGCTTTCCCGAGCCACAGCCCGGCTACCAGCTCGCGCACCAGATGGCCGAGCATGCACGCAAGGCCGGCGTGGAGCTGCGCGAGGCGGTGGATCTGACCGCCATCGACCTATCGCGTTTGCGGGTCACCCTCGATGGCGTCGAGAGTATCAGCGCCAAGAAGATCATCGTCGCCACCGGCTCGTCGCCCCGTCCCCTCGGTGTGCGTGGTGAGCTCGAGTACAAGGGCAAGGGCGTCTCCTACTGCGCCACCTGCGATGCCAAGTACTTTGAAGGCAAGCACGCGGTGGTCATCGGTGGCGGCAATTCGGCCATCGGCGAATCGTTGCTCATCGCCAAGTTCGCCTCCAAGGTCACCATCGTGCATCAGTTCGACGTCTTGCAGGCGACGCGCGAGCTGGTCGAAATTGCGCGCCTGCAACCGAACATCGAGATCGTCTTATCGCACGAGCCGCGCGAATTTGTCGCGCACAACGGCACGGTCGACGCCGTGCTGCTCGAGAACATGAAGACGCATGAGCGCCACACGCTCGCGTGTGACGGCGTCTTTGTCTTTGCCGGCATGCAGCCGAATCTCGACGGCGTCGCCGAGGCCTTTACGCGGGATGAGTATGGCTACATCGCGGCGGATGACGAGATGCGCACGAATCGCCCGCATGTCTTTGCCGCCGGAGACGTACGCAACAAGAAATACCGCCAGATGACCACCGCGGTCGCCGACGGCACCATCGCGGCGATGGCCATCTCGCGCGATCTGTCACCGAAGCTTGCGGCGTAGCAGCTCGTTGACGAGCTCAATACTGCGGCGGCCACTGCTCGTCTTTGTTGTGTGGCGTCACCTTCGTACCGTTCAGGCTGTTGACGATCTCGGAAACCGCCGCGATCGGAATACCCAGAAAAACGTCGGCGACAAGTGCCACCGGCGTAGCGACGGCGAAGACAGCGGTTGCGGTAGCGCTCAGCACCGCGCCGCCGACTTCGCCCTCCGCAAGCGCCTCGCCAGTCTCGCTGCCGAAGTGCCCGGTCGCCTGCAAGGTCTTCTTACTGAACTCAAATAGCTCCACATTTCCTAGACGTGCCATGACTCACTGCTCCTTTTGCGATCACTTGTTAGTAGCGGTCCGCCCAGACCTGACGCGGTTGCGCAACGATGCTCCACGCGGCCCGAGACCGCGCGGCGCCAGCCCCGACTCCACGGCGCTTGGGATCATGCGAGCCTGAGCGTCGATGGAGGCCGCCTTGGGGGACTCGAGGACGCGCAAGAAGCGCCGGAACGTCGCTTCGCAGCCCTCGATGCGCATCTTGCCCTCTTCGCTGGCTCGCTGGCCCGAGAACTTCCCCGACAGAAACGTCGGCAAGAACTCGGACGTGATGGTGAAACACACCGCCGGACGCTCGGTGGGTGCGATGCTCCGCACCGCCGCGTCCGGTCCTGCCGCAAGGTCGAGCTCCCAGTAGCCCTGGTACGGTTGCGTGACCAAGAAACCAATGCGCTTGCCCAGGGCGCAGCCAAGGCGGTGGTTGCGCCGACTCGGTGCGCCAAAACCGCTGTCGAGCATCTCTGTGACATCTGTCGTCATGTTCGCCCGAGCCCTCGCTGCAAGCGTATCGGCGGTCTTGCGCCCGATGTTCCCACAAAATGCATACGATCTCGCGCGACCTGTCACCGAAGCTTGCGGCGTAGCAGCTCGTTGACGAGCTTCGGGTTGGCCTTGCCGCCCGTCGCCTTCATCACTTGTCCGACGAGAAAGCCGAGCACCTTCTCATTGCCCGCGCGATAGCTCGTGACGCTGTCGGGCTGCTGCGTCATGACCGCGTCGATCGCCGCCTCGAGGGCGCCGGTGTCACTCACCTGTCGCAGACCTTTCGCTTCGACGATGGCCGCTGGGTCGCCGCCCGTGACGAGCATTTCGGCAAACACATCCTTGGCGATTTTTCCCGAGATGGTGCCGTCATCGATGAGCGCCACGAGCACGCCGACGGCCTCGCCAGAAAAGGGCAGCGTCGCGATGTCGCGGTCTTTCAGCTCGCGCAGGAGCTCGCTCGTGACCCAGTTGGCAATCCCCTTGGCGTTCGTGTGGCGTGCCAAGGCGGCCTCAAAAAAGCGTGCGAGGGTGGCATCTTCGGTGAGCAGCGCCGCGTCGTAGTCAGAGAGCCCGAGCGCGGCGACGTAGCGCCCGCGCTTGGCAAAGGGCAGCTCGGGCAGCTCCGCGCGCACGCGCGTCAGTAGATGAGCGGGCAGGATCAGCTCGGGTAGATCGGGATCGGGGAAGTAGCGATAGTCGTGCGCCTCCTCTTTGCCACGCATGGCCCGGGTCACCTTCTTGTCGCTGTCCCAGAGACGCGTCTCCTGCACGACCGTGCCACCACTCTCGAGCACGGCCGTCTGGCGCGCGATTTCATAAGCGAGCGCTTGCTGCACGAAACGAAACGAGTTGATGTTCTTGAGCTCGGTGCGTACCCCGAGGGCCTGCGTCCCCACCGGGCGCAACGACACGTTGGCGTCGCAGCGCAGGCTGCCTTCTTCCATGTTGCCGTCGCAGACCTCGAGATAACGCAAGACCTGCCGCAGCGCCTTCATGTAAGTCGCGGCTTCCTCTGCCGAGTGCAGCTCGGGCTCACTCACAATCTCGACGAGCGGCGTGCCACCGCGATTGAAGTCGACGTACGAGCGCCCGTGTGCCTGCGGGTCGTCGTGCACACTTTTCCCCGCATCTTCCTCCATGTGCATGCGGGTCAGAGACACACGCTTCGGGCCACTCGCCGTATCGATGGTCAAGGCACCACCCGTAGCGAGCGGCCGGTCGTACTGACTGATTTGGTAGCCCTTGGGCAGGTCCGGATAGAAGTAGTTCTTGCGCGCCCACTGGCTGCGCTCGTGCACGGTGCAGCCGAGTGCCAAGGCAGCCCGCACCGCAAGCTCGACCGCACGGCGATTGACGACCGGCAACGCCCCCGGCAGGCCGAGACAGACCGGGCACGTGTGCAGGTTGGGCTGGGCACCGAAGGTCGTCTTGCAACCACAAAAGAGCTTGGTCTGCGTGCGCAGCTGGGCATGCACCTCGAGACCCATGACGGGCTCGTAGATCATGCGGGCGGTCTCCGCGTATGCCAGTCGTGCTCGCGCTCGTAGGCATACGCGAGCTGTAGCAGACAGGCCTCACTCCACGCGGGTCCCATGAGCTGTAGGCCGATGGGCAAGCCCCTGTGATCGAAGCCACATGGCAAAGACAGCGCCGGCAGGCCCGCAAGATTCGCGCTCACGGTATCGACGTCCGCAAGGTACATGGCGATAGGATCGGCGAGGTGTTCTCCCAATCGGAAGGCCGTACCCGGCGTCGTCGGCGAGACGATGGCGTCGACGCGTGCAAAGACGTCGTCAAAGTCGCGGCGGATGAGGGTGCGTACCTTCTGCGCGCGACCGTAGTAGGCGTCGTAGTAGCCGCTAGAGAGCGCAAAGGTGCCGAGCAAGAGGCGGCGCTTGACCTCGTCACCGAACCCCTCGTCGCGCGTGGCACGATACATCTCGCGCAAGCCCTCGCCCGGGTCGCGGCGCAGACCGAAGCGCACGCCGTCGTAGCGGGCCAAGTTGCTCGAGGCCTCTGCGGTGGCGATGAGATAGTAGGTGGCGACTGCAACGTCCGTGTGGGGCAGGGACACCGCGACGATGGCGGCCCCAAGGCGGCGGTAGTCCTCGATGGCGGCCTCGATGGCGGCGCGCACCTCACTCTCGAGACCGTCCGCGAAATACTCCTCTGGTACGCCGAGGCGCAGACCACGGGCGCCCTGCCCCATCGTCGCGAGATAGTCGTCAACGGCATGATCGCTGGAGGTGGCATCGAGCGCGTCACGGCCTGCAATCGTCGTGAGCAGCATCGCCACATCGCGCACGTTGCGGCCCATGGGTCCCACCTGATCGAGTGAGCTCGCAAAGGCGATGACGCCGGAGCGCGACACGCGGCCATACGTCGGCTTGAGACCGACGACGCCGCAAAAAGCCGCGGGTTGGCGAATCGAGCCACCGGTATCAGTGCCGAGGGTCCCGAAGAGGGTGCCGCTGGCGACGGCCACCGCCGAGCCCCCCGACGAGCCGCCGGGCACGCGCGTGCGATCCCAGGGATTGCGCACCGCACCGAAGGCCGAATGCTCGCTGGAAGAGCCCATGGCAAATTCGTCCATGTTGAGCTTGCCAACCAGCACGGCGCCAGCTTCCTTGAGCCTTCTCGTCACGGTGGCGTCGTAGGGCGCGACAAAGCGCGCCAGCATCTGTGAGCCGCACGTGGCCGGCAGCCCCTCCACGAGGATGTTGTCCTTGAGCCCGAGCGGCACGCCGTCGAGCGGGCCCAAGCGGGCACCGCAGGCGTGGCGCTCATCGGCGGCGCGAGCTTGCGTGATGGCGCCCTCATCATCGACATGCAAAAACGCGCCCAGCTCCGCTGTCGCACGCACGTGCGCGAGTGTTGCCTGAGTTAGCTCGACGCTCGACACCTGCCCTGCCCCGAGCGCAGCAGCGGCATCCGCCAACGTCTCGGGAATCGCGGCGCGTGTGCTCACTCGATGACCTTCGGCACGCCAAAGCCTCCCGCCAGAGGCTCAGGGGCAGCTGCTACCGTGCGGTCGCGAGGTAGGCTCGGCGTCGGCACGTCTTCGCGCAGCCGCATCGTCACGTCGGTCGGGTTGGTGGTGGGCTCGACGCCTTCGACATCGACACGCTCGAGCTCGGCGACGTACGTGAGGATCACCGCCATGTCGCGCGCGAGGCCATCGAGCTCGCTGTCGGCCAGGCCTATACGTGCCAGGTCGGCGATGCGTCGCACTTCGTCACGGGTGACAGCCATGCGGGGCATCACCGTCGCGTGCTCAGCGCGCGCCGCCCATCTGCTCGATCATGCGCCGTGCGACCGCGGCGTCCGGGCCACTCGGCAAGATATCGAGATAGGCGCGATAGTGTTTGATCGCTTCGTCGCCCGTGCCGAGAGCACGATAGGATTCAGCGAGACCAAAGTGCGCATCCGAGAAACGTGGCGCGAGCGACAGTGCGCGTTTGAAGGAGCGCACCGCCTCGTTGTACTCCTCGAGATCGTAGCCGCACCACCCAAGGCCGGTGTAGGCGTCGGGGCTCTCCGGATCCATCTCGACGGCGCGATTGTAGAGATCGGCGGCGCGCTGCGCCTGATCGGATTGCCGCAACCTGTCCGCCTGTGCCAGCAGCTGATCGAAGGTCAAAGGCCCAGCCTTGGGGGCAGCCGCCGCGGCCGGTTCCGGCTGCGGTGCGACCGGCGGGGCGAGACTCTTGAGTAGCGCCTGCGCCGGCTCGTGCTCGGGGACCATGGCGAGTAGCGTCTCGAGCTGTATGCGCGCCTTGTCTTTCTCGCCCAGGCGCACGTAGGTGCGCGCGAGCGCATAGCGGGCACGCATCATATCGCCCTGCTGGTCAATCGCATCATCGAAGTAGCGCGCGGCGCGTTCCGCCGTCGTGGCATCGCCCGCGAGACTCGCGCCGAGAATGTAAGCAAGGTAGGCGGAGCTTGGATCGCTCGTGCGCACCCGCTCGACGAGCGGTTTCATCTGCGACGGTGAGCCCTTGACGCGATAGTAGTCGGCCATCGCCAAATTGGCGGCCACGTCGGTCGGGGCCAGCTGCAAGGCTTGTTTGGCGGCATCGAAGGCTCGCTCAGCGAGCGCGTCGCCGGCCTGACGTACGGCGCCGAGCTTTTCTCCGAGGGCTAGCTTGTCGGCATCGGCTGCACTCGGTGCGGCCGCCGCCAGATCTGCTGCCAGCTCGAGCTGATGATCGGCCTTGGCGAGCAGTGCGCGCGCGCGGGCCGCGTGGGCGTCGGCGTACTGGATATCGATGGAAATCGCCTTGTCGAAATTGCCGATGGCCTCTTCGAGCGACGGTCCGGTGTCGCGCAAGAGCGCCGTCATGCCAACGTTGACGTGATTGACCGCCAGCTCCTCGACGCCGCCAAAGCGCTGCTTGACGATGTCGATGAGATTGGGCTTCACGAAGAACACGGCGACGCCCGCACCGACGACGAGCAGCACGATGAGAAAAATCCACTTGCCCTTGCCACCGCGGCGCACGGCGAAGTCGTCATCATCATCATCGACAGCGCTCACGCCCGCGCTTGCCTGGTGCACGTGGATGGACGCCACGGGTGCTGACATGGCGGGCTGTGGCGCACCCATCTGCCAGTTGCCCGAGACGGGGGCCTGCGGCATCGGTTGAGGGCTGCGCTCCCAGGCCGCGATCGGCGTCGGCGCCTGCAACGGTTGCGGGGCGGGCGCGGGTGTCGGCAGCATCTGCGTCTTCGCCGCACCATCGACCGCCTGGAAAAACGCTTCAAGCTCGGCAATGTCGCCGAGACGCTTCCATGCCTGACCGTTCTGCGAGATCTGGTCGTTGCGCGACACCTTGCGCTCGACGATCCAACGCTGCAACGTCGTCAGCTCACGAAACTGAAAGTTATCTCCGCTAGCGCGACGCACCATCCATTGCGGCGGTGTCTGCGCCGCCGATGCGGGCGTGGCCGCCATGGGGGCGTGCACACGGAAGACGTGGCCACAGCTGCTACATTTGACCTGTAGCCCACTCGGTGGCACGCGCGACTCGTCGAACTGATAGCCGGCGGCACAACGCTCGCAGCGAACCTCCATCGGTGCCCTCCAAAGCCACGCGACTGGGCGTCAACGCACCGCAGTCAAACAGGATTCCCCGGGTTGTGCAAGATTTGCGCGGTGCTAGCGCCGCTCGACAAAGCGGGCAACGACGACTTTGCGGCCGACATCCGGGAACTCGATGGTGAGTCTTTCATCGCGCCCCGTGCCTTCGGTCTCGAGCACGAGGCCGTCGCCAAAGGTCTGGTGATACACGCGGCTGCCGCAGCGAAAGCTCTCACTCGGACGCACCTCGATGACCCGCTCGACCAGCACGCCAGCCGATGGCACCGCTGCGCGCGGTCGTCCCACATCGAGCAGCTCGCGCGGAATTTCGGCGAGAAAACGCGACGGCTGCGACAGCCGCGTTTCACCAAAGACGCTGCGATAGCGGGCCGCCGAGAGCACGAGCGTTTCCTTCGCCCGCGTCAAGCCGACGTAGCACAGCCGTCGCTCTTCCTCGAGAGCGGCGCGCTCATCGAGTGAGCGACTGTGAGGAAAGAGGCCCTCTTCGAGGCCGGGCAGGTAGACCACACGAAACTCCAAACCCTTGGCCGAGTGCAACGTCATCAGGCTCACCTGCTCGCGCTCCCCCGAGTGCCCGTCGAGGTCGGAGGCGAGCGCCGCCTCTTCGAGGAAACCGGCGAGGGACGGTGCCGCGGACAAGGCCACGTACTCATCGAGGGCGGCGACGAGCTCCTGTAGGTTGTCGCGCCGCTGGTCGGCCTCTTCGGTGCCCTGAAGTTGCAGCGCTTCGAGATAGCCCGAGCGCGACAAGACCTCTTCGAGCAGGCGGGCTGGATGGGCAGAGGGTGCGGTGGGCGCGAGCTCGTCAAAGAGCGCGACGAGCCCCGCGAGACTGGTGCGCGCTCGACCCTTCAAATCGCCGTCGCCCGCGCCCGCAAGCCGCGCCGCGGCGAGCAAGGGACAGGCGCGATCGATGGCCAGCGCGGTGAGTCGCTCGATGGACGTCTTGCCGAGACCGCGCGGGGGGGCATTGACGATGCGCAAGAAATCCATGTCAGAGCGCGGATTGACGACGAGCCGCAGGTAGGCGAGCGCGTCTTTGACCTCGTGCCGGTCATAGAAACGCATGCCGCCGTAGATGGCATAGGGAATGCGCTGGCGACGCAGCGCATCTTCGATGGGTCGCGACTGCGCGTTCGTGCGATACAGCACGCCGACGTCGGCAGCGACAATGCCGTTTCTGAGTGCTTCGCCGATCGATTGGGCGAGCGCCTCGCCCTCGTCGCGCTCACTCTCATACATGTGCAGTCTGAGAGGAGCGCCTTCGCTCCCGGCGGTAAAGAGCGTCTTCCCCTTGCGCGCGACGTTGTGCGCGATGACGGCGTTGGCGGCACTCAAGATGGTCTGCGTCGAGCGATAGTTTTGCTCCAAGCGAATGACGCTCGCACCGGGGAAATCACGCTCAAAGCGCAGGATGTTGCCGATGTCCGCGCCGCGCCAGCGATAGATCGATTGGTCATCGTCACCAACCACCGTGAGACTATGACTCTCAGAGCAAAGCTGGCGCAGCAGCTGGTACTGTACGGGGTTGGTGTCCTGATACTCGTCGACAAGAATGTGGCTCCAGCGCGCGCGCAGCTCTTGGCGCACGCCTTCGTCGTCGCGCAAGAGCGTCACGGTGTGCAGCAGCAGATCGCCAAAATCGACGGCGTCAAGCTCGCGGCAACGGCGGCGATAGACGCGATAGACCTCGCGGGCCACGCGCCCCAAAGGATCGAAGGCTGAGGGCTCGACCTCGTCGGGGAGCTTGCCCTCGTTCTTCCATTGCTCGAGTCGATGGCGCAGCGCCCGCGGCGCGTAGACTTGCGGGTCGAGGTTGAGCTCGGTCATGCATTGTCGCAAGAGGCGCAGTTGGTCGTCTTCGTCGTAGATGACAAAGTGAGGTGTCAGTCCGAGGCGCTCGCCATACTGGCGCAAGATCTTGCCGCAAGTGGCGTGGAACGTCGCGATAGCGAGCTCGCGCGAATCGCACCCAGTCAAGAGAGCGGCGCGGTCACGCATCTCGCGCGCCGCCTTGTTGGTGAATGTAACAGCCAAGAGGCGCCGTGGCGCGATGCCTCGCTCGCGGATGAGCTCGGCGATACGATAGGTGATGACCGTGGTCTTGCCCGTGCCGGCCCCCGCGAGCACGAGGAGCGGTGCATCGCCGTGGAGCACGGCTTGTTGCTGCGGCTCATTGAGGCGGGACAGATCCATGGACGCTCGCCTCGTTACTCGCGCATGGCGGTGGGAAATGTCAAACGCGGCCGAGCCTCGGCATCGACATGGGCGTTGCCGCTGCAGATTTCGTTAGCCACCCCGCACGCTCATGCGACTGTGATTGGGGCGCGCATGAGACTTGCCCCGATCAAGGTGACAACATGAAGAAATCGCTTTTGGGATCAACACCCTCGCTGTCAGTCATAGGTCGCAAGGGATGGCTACTTGGTGTCGTGGTGGGGTGCGTCGCGTGCTCCGGTACCGCGACTGGCGACATCGTGGACCCAACCGCGGGTACCGAAGGCGGGCCATGTTTGCCCAGCGGCGGATGCGATGTCCAGCTGCAATGCGTCGATGGCGCATGCGTCACGACGCCCTCCGATCCCTGTGCCGGTATTGCGTGCTCGAATCTTGGCACCTGCGCAGTCGCCAACGACGCCGCGCTCTGCGCCTGCGATGAGAGCTACCACGCAGTCGGATTGACATGCGTCACCAACGGCGTGACCTGCACCGACGTCGACGGCGATGACTACGGCGAGGGCTGCGCGCTTGGCAGCGACTGTGATGACGGCGATGGCGACGTCCACCAATGGCTCGACGGTTACGCAGACTTGGATGGCGATGGCGTCGGCGCCGGAGCGACCGCGAGCCTGTGCGCCGGGGCGACTCTGCCTGCCGGCTATGTGTCACAAGCGGGAGACTGCGACGATGGCGCCACGGCTCATTATCAGCTCCTCTCGGGCTACATCGACGGCGACGGTGACAGCTATGGGACAGGCACGCCCACCGATCTTTGTGCCGGCGCCGCGCTCCCTTCGGGCTACGCGACCGTGGGTGGCGATTGCGACGACAATGACGCGGGCATCCACGCGTGTGCGCAGGCGTACGAAGGCTTTGGCGCTGGCGCCTCCGGCGGTGAAGGCGGTACGATTTATACAGTCACCACGCTCGCCAACAGCGGCGCCGGCTCGTTGCGCGACGCGGTGGGGGGCAGCAACCGCCTCATCGAATTTGCAGTCTCGGGTACCATCAATTTGGGCTCGACGCTCTACATCGCCGGCCCCGGCGTCACCCTCGATGGCTTTTCCGCCCCGTCACCCGGTGTCACCATCACCGGCGCGTCCATCGAGATTGGCGGCAATGCGTACGGCGGGCCAACGACCCAGGGCTCCAACATCATCGTGCGCGGCTTGCGCTTTCGCGGTGTGCCCGACGACGCCATCCGCATCGCTTACAACGCCCACGACGTGGTCATCGACCACAACTCGTTTACCGAATCGCAAGATGGCGAGGTCGATGCTACCGAGGGCGCCTACAACATCACCATCTCGTACAACATCTTCGGCAACAACAACGGGCCAGGTATTTCGCTGCTGTCCTACGACGCGGGGCACGTGACGTACCACCACAACATCTTCTACAACGCTGGCGACCGCAATCCGATCGTCACCGGCACGACCACGCGCAACTACTCGGACGGCCCGGCGCACAGCGACCCGGTGGCCGACGTGCGCTACAACATCATGTGGCTCTACACGATGGGCACGTATGTCATCTCGAGCGGCGCAACGATCTCGACGGCCAACGTCGTATCGAACCTCTACTTCAACGACGATGGTCACCCGAGCAACCACATCGTGCGCGCCGCGTTCGGCTCGGCCACGCGCGGTGATGCGTATGTGGCGGGCAACGTCACGGTGCATGACGCCCGCGGCTGCGCCTACTCGTACAACGCCGCGACGCCGTGCTACGACGTGACGTCGGCCAACGCGATGAACAATCAATCAGCGGCCTTTGCAGCGCCCGCCGTGACCGGCCCCGCGGTGACGGAGCAGCAAGGTCGGCTCGACACTTGGCAGGCGGTGCTCGATGGTGCGGGAGTGATTTCGCACTTCCCGGACGACGCCAACGATGCGGCGATCCGCGCGGCCATCACGGTGCCCGCGCTCAGTATCTTCAGTGAGCCCTGGTCGGACTGACGCGGCTGAGATCCATCACCGTAAGCCCTAGGGTCCGTGCGGGCGCCGTCCCGGCCCAGTCTCATGCCCGAGTATGCGCCGTGCCTCGTCGACAAACAGGCCGGTGGGGTACTTCTGCTGGTACGTGGTCGCGAGAGAGCGCGCGCGGGCGGCGTCGTGTAACCGATCGGCGGCCACCTGGGCGGCGGCAAACAGACTCGTCTCGCCCTGGGGCAGGTGAGCATAGCGGCTGCTGATTTGCACATAGGCGTCGACCGCTGCGCTCAGGCGGCCACTGGTCAGCAGCGCCTCGGCTTCTAGCAGACCAAGCTCGGCCAGCAGGATGTCGTTGCCCACAGCGCGCCGGCGCGCACCAGCGATGAGTCCTTCGGCACGCGAGGTGTCCCCGGTGCGAAGCACTTGCCGAATGTCGTCGATTTCGGTGCCGCGCGGCGCAGGCGCATGCTGGGGACGACGCGGCGGCGGGGGCGGGGGCGACGCGGCCACAACGACGGGGGCGTCGAGTCTCTCATCAACGCCGAGGCGCCGGCGCTCGGACTGGCCTCGCAGCTGCACGTCCACGGCCCCGCGGCTCACCTCGATGTGCGTGCCCAGCGCGTCGCACGCAACGCGAAACCGAGTGCCCACGACGTAGACAGAAAGCTCTGCGGTAACGACCGTCGGGTTCTCGGCGCCCCGCGGCGTGACCTCGAGATCGACGCTTCCGCGCTCGAGCTCGAGTCGCCAGCCGGCGCGGACAACACGCACGCGCGTGGCGGCACCCAGCGCAACGCGGGACCCGTCACCGAGGCGCAATTTGCTGTCGACCGGGAAGGTCAGCAGCACCGCGTCCTCGGGATCGAAATGCGCGCCGCGCTCATAGCTGTGCGCGAACGACATCGCCCGCCCGTCCTCAACTGTTATGGCCACGCCTGCGTCGAAAACGTGGTCGTGCCCGAGCGGATCCAGCCAACCGAACAGCGCCATACCGCTTGCCAGGGCCCCTGCGGCAAGGAGCGCGGGCACCCAGGGCGAGCGGTGTCGACGCTGCGCGTGGATGGCCACGGCACGAGAGACCACGCGGGAGAGCTCCGAATCGCTGCGCGCCGAGGGCTCGAATTCGCGCAGCTCGACGGTGCCCGCCCACAATACGCGGTAGATTTCTTGGCACGGCACGCACTGATTGAGGTGCTCCTCAAGCACCGCACTCTCGTGGGTATCCGCATCCCCGGCAACGAGCGCCACGAGGCGCGGGCGGATGTGCTGGCATCGCCTCATGCGAGCTCCCGAAGGGTCGCGACTTCGCGCACACCGATGCGTCGCTCGAGGGCTCGCACGAGCGCTTTGCGGCCGTGATACAAGCGCAGGCGGGTGGTGGATCGCGCGCATTTCATCAAGCGGGCAATCTCGTCGACCGCATAGCCCTCGACGAGGCGCAGAATGAGGGCGATGCGCTGATTGGGGGGGAGCGTCTCGAGGCACTCACGCAACCTCATGCCACTCTGTCGTTGGCCCATGGTCACATCGGCGTGGCGTTCGCCCTCGCGCGTGCTCGATAGGCGCTCGACGTCTGCCACCGGCTGCACCACGGAACGCACCTTCTTCCTGCGCAAGTGGTCGCGTGCCACGTGCACGCAGATGCCACGTACGAAGCTACCGAGGTCCGCGTCGCCGCGAAAGCGGCCGAGGCTCTCGAGCAGGCGACACAAGACCGTTTGTTCGAGGTCCTCGATATCGTCGATGGGACCGAGCAAGCGGTAGAGTGTGCGACGGGCCATGGGAGCCTGCTCCTTGAGGATCTCCGTCTGTGCAGCGCGATCTCCCCGTGCGCCACGGACGATGCGGTCGTCCATTGCCTGACCGCTCACGTTCGGTCCCACTCTACAGTCGCGTGACCACTCATTCTGGCTAACACGCGGGCAGGTGACGGCGCGGCCGGCTAGTCATTCCAGGGCTCGTTGAAGATGGCGAGGGTGGGCAGGATGACACCTGCGCGCACGTTGCTGTCGATGGCGTCGTCGGCAAAGCCATCGATGACGCCGGCGTGATCGAGCACGGCCTGCCACACGTCGAGGCGACCTTGGTCGTCGTCGGGCGCCGGGCCAGAGATTGTCGACGCGGGGAACGGGACGTGGCTATTCATGGCGTTGGCCGTCGCCACGCTGTAGCACGGCGGCGTGCCGTAGACCGAAAACGCACAGCCGTTCACATCATGGATGGCAGCGTTGCCCGCGACGTAGGCGTCACCCCGCGGTGTCCCATCGAGCGTGTCGCGCACGACGCCATTGGCGGGGTTGCCACCAGCGGTAAAGAGCAGGTTGCTGACGACGTTGGCGGTACCGATGACGCCGCCTTCCGAGCTGACGTAGATCCCCATGCCGTATTCCCAGAGAATGTTGTAGCGCACGTCGGCGACCGGGTCCTCGTGCGCCGCGCCACTGGAATAGAAGCGCGAAGTCGTGCCCACGATGCTGGGGTTGCTTTGAGGATTCTCGAAGAAGATGTTGTGGTGGTAAGTGACGTGCCCCGCATCGAATGCGAGCAGAGAGGTGCCCGCCGCCGTGTTGTTCGCGAAGATGTTGTACGAGATCGTGACATTGTAGGCCCCTTCGGTCACGTCCACCTCGCCATCTTGCGAATCGTAGAAGGAGTTGTGGTCGATGACGACGTCGTGAGCATTGATGGTCACCCGCAGGGCATCGTCGGGTACGGAGCGGAACCGAAGTCCGCGAATGATGATGTTGGAGGCCGTCGTGTCCGCGCTGGCGCTGTTGCCGACAATGGCCAACGAGGCGCCGGTGAGGGTGATGCCAGGCAAGGGCGCGGAGAAGCCATCGACCGTGATGTCCGCGCCGGAGATGACGACCGTAGAGTCGAGCGCAATCGTGCCGGCGACATCGAAACGCACGGTTCGCCCGCTGCCAGCGAGGGCTTCGCGCAGAGACCCTGGTCCGCTGTCCGCGAGCGTCGTGACGTGCACCTCGATACCACCCTCGCCGCCTGCTGTATCGGCGCCAAAGCCCTCGAGGCCGGTCGCACACACGGTTCCTGCGCCATCGGGGCAGTCGCCGCCTGGCGAGTCAGGAAAGAACAAGAAGGTGCGTGCGGTGCACGCTGCGAGGCATCCCATCGCGCCAATCACGCACCACCGCATGGGTGTCGTTGCCATTGCAGGCTACAGTCGCACGACCGCGCCGAACGGCTAAACACTTTTTTCGCGCGTGGCTAGCGCCATGACCACGCCAAGGCCGCCATGGGTGTGACGCGGCGAATGGTCGCCGCCCGCTCGTTGTGCAGGAC
>CAYHNK010000091.1:0-14566 GCA_964357695.1 uncultured Bdellovibrionales bacterium
GCTCGGCGACGATGACCCTCGGTGCCAGCGGCTTGGATATCGACGGCTTCGTCAAGCTCGCAGACGCGCAGGGGGTCGCCCTGCTGGCGGGGTCATCTCCTGTCAGCCTCCTACCCGAGGTGGGCAGCGACGCCTTGCTCTTTGCGCTCACGCCGGTCGCGCGGGCCGATGTCTGGACCGCGTTACACGCGCTGCCCAGCGCTGCTGCCGTCGGGAGCCGCCTGCTCGGCCAGTTTGCCAACGCGTCCGGCCTCGACCCCGAGCGTGAGGTTCTGCCACTGTTGGCCGGGCCGCTCAGCGCGGCGGTGTATCTCGGCGATCCCCAGGTCGTCGGCTCGATGCTGCAACGCGCGCGGCCGGCGCGCCTGTCGCTCGATGTCGTGCACGTGGCCATCGTCGCGCGCTTGCGTGACCCCACCGCCATGCTGACGCTCTTGCGCCGATCGCAAAAGCTGCTCGCCGAGCGCCACATCGCGGTGCGCGAGATCCGCGAGTCCTTCGGCGGCCAGGAGGCCCAGCTGTTTGTGCCGGGTGATCCGGCGCGTGCCAAGCTCGGCTGGGCCGTCTGGGGCGATAGGTACGTCTACGGCGCCGGGAGTGGACGGCTGCGCGCGACCCTCGATCGCCTCGCCAGGCTGCGCGCGGGCTCGACGGACGAGCAAGGACCCCACGTGGACGACAACGTGCTGCGCGACTGGCTGGCCCACGAAGGCACGAGCATGGTCGTCGTACGCGGCACGGCGCTCGGCGAGCGGCTCGGCAATCTTCTCGGCGGCGCCGCTGCGACGGAACCGACCCTTGGCACGGCGCTCGATGCAGTCATACGCCTCGTGACGGCCCTCGGTGACGTGGGCGTCGCCGTGCAGGCTGAGCCTGAAGGTCTGCGGCTGCGCGTCCATGAGGCACTGCCATGACGGGCAGCACAATGCTCGTCGCCGACGCGGTCACCAAAGAAGTGCGTGACGGGGAGCGCCGCGTGCTCATCCTCGATGACGTTTCGCTCCACCTCGCTGCGGGCGAGCGGGTGGCGCTGCTCGGGGCCTCCGGCTCGGGAAAGAGCACCTTGCTGCACATCCTCGGAGCGCTCGATTCAGAATACAGCGGCCGCGTGGAGCTCGATGGACAGCCGCTCGCGTCACTCGGAGACGCCGCTCTCGCGACGTTGCGCAATCGCAAGCTCGGCTTTGTCTTTCAGTCGTACAATCTACTCGCGCATCTGGGCGCGCTCGAGAACGTGATGCTGCCCGCGCGCTTTGGTGGCGGGCGGCCGGATTGGCGCCGCGGTCGCGAGGTCCTCGAGGTCGTGGGCCTTCGCGACAAGGCCCATCGTCGGCCCCGCGCGCTCTCGGGAGGCGAACGGCAGCGCGTCGCCATCGCACGAGCGCTCTATCATCGACCGCGGCTCGTCCTTTGTGACGAGCCCACCGGCAACCTCGATGGCAAGACCGCCCAAGAGATCCTCGCCCTCTTTACCCGCTTGAGCGATGAGGGCGTGGCTCTGCTGATCGCCACCCACGACGCGCAGATTGCCACCGCGGCGCACCGCGTGTTGCGCCTCGATGGCGGGAGGCTGCAATGAACGCGCGCAGCCTACTCGATTTAGCGCTGCACGATCTCGTGGCCGCCCGCGCTCGGGCTATCGTCTCGGCAGCCGGCATCGCCGCGGGGGTGGCCGTGCTCGTCACCATCCTCGGGATGGGCCTTAGTGCGCGGCACCTGCTCCTGACCCAGGTGCTACGCACGCTGCCGAGCGACATGGTGGAAGTCGTCCCCAAGACCATCGACCTGGGGCTCTTTCGCCTCGGTACGAGCAACTGGCTCGGCGGCCGGGTGCTCGATGCCTCGGCACTCAAAGCGCTCGAGGCCATCTCCGGAGTCGACGCCGTGTACCCCAAGCTGCGCGTGCCGCTGCCCCTCGGTGCTCGCGGCGGCCAGGGCCTGTTCGGGCGGGCGCTCTACACCGATTTGTTCATGCAGGGTGTGCCACGCGAGCTCCTCCTCGCAGAAGTCGGCGAGGCGTTCGTCGACCGCGAAGACGTCGTGCCCGTCGTCATCTCAGACCAGCTCATCGACGTCTACAATGCCTCGGTCGCCGCCTCACTCGGCACGCCGCGACTGACGACGAGCACGCTCGTTGGCTTCTCTTTCGATCTCATCATCGGCCACTCGATGATGCTCGGCCAGCGTGGCGCCGCACGCGTTGGCAGCGAAAAGGCGCGACTCGTCGGCGTCTCGCGCTACGCCCTGCGCCTCGGCGCCACCGTGCCCATCGAGACGGCTCGACGCCTCATCGCGACCTATGGCACGTCGAGCAGCGAGGGCGAGCGCTACGATGCGGTGCTCTTGCGCGCGCGTTCTCCCGAGCTCGTCGGCAACATCGTCGCGGCGGTCGAAGCGCTTGGCTTGGCCGTGGACGAGACCGCCAAGCGTGTGGCGCTGCTCGTCGATGGGGCGACCCTCATGGCCTCGCTCGTCGGGCTTTTGGCACTTGGGCTCGCAGCGCTGAGCATCGCGCACAGCTTTCTCGCACAACTCTCCGAACGACGGCACGAGCTCGGCATTCTGCGGGCCGTCGGTGCACGACGCCGGGATCTCGTCGCCATGGTGCTGCTCGAGGCAGCGTTGCTCGGCACGGCCGGGGGCGCCGCGGGGCTCGTGCTCGCCCATCTGCTCGCCGCCGGGGCGCATCAAGCTCTCGGCGCGCTCACCGCGCGGTTGCCGCTCGTGCCGCCGACACTCATCCTGCTGCCGACTTGGGTCGATCTCTTGGCGCTTGCCGCAGCCATCGTGGCCGCCTGCGGCGGGGCGCTGTGGCCGGCGCTGCGCGCAGCCTACCTGCCGATCGCCGACGCGCTCTCGGAGGGCTGAGCGGGCGCACGCGCGGGTCGTTGACTCCGCCGGTGCTTTTCGTCACCCTGCAAGCCTTCGACGTCCCACTGAGGAGAACCGCCTTGTCGCACCGCTACACCGCTCGCTTGCTGCTGCTTGCCGCCGCTACGTTGCTCCTGGGTCCCGCCCCTGCCGCCGCGCAAAGCAGCACGAGCCCCATTGGCATCGGCTGGCAGGTCGGTGACCCCACCGGGCCGACAGCGAAGCTTTGGCTTTCGAGTAGTAGCGCGCTCCAGGGCACACTCGGCTGGCGCACCTCGATTCGCGACCCGGTGTATATTAATGGTCGCTACTACTACCAACCGACTTTCGATTTTCCCTACCTCAGCATCGACTGGGTGCATCACTTTCGCAGGCTCGTCTCCCGCTCGCGCACGGTGGCCATCGGTGGGCATCTGGGCGTCGGGGGTGGTGTCGGAGAAATGCCCGCCGGGCACTACTACGACGCGCTCGGTCACGACTACTACGTCGCTGGCGGTGCCACAGCCGAAGTGCGCGTACCCATCGGCGCATCCCTGGTGTTTACACGGGCCCATTTTGAGCTGTACGCCGAGGTCGTGCCCGTGCTGCGTCTCGCACCGGAGCCTTTCCCCAACGTGCTCGTCGCCTTGGGCGGGCGCTACTACTTCTAGGTCGCGCCATGCGCTCACCCAAGCACCTTGGCGAGACGGTCATCGTCGTCGGCGCCGGCATCTCGGGTCTCGTCTGCGCGCGGGCGTTGCAAGAGGGTGGCCGGGGCGTGCAGGTGCTCGAGCGCGGCCGCGGCATCGGCGGACGTCTCGCCACGTGGCGTCACGCCGCCATGGCCATCGACTACGGCGCACTCTTTGTTCACGGCTCCCACCCGGAGCTGGTGCGCGAGCTCGAAGCACTGCCTGAGGGGCGCTTGGACGGTTGGCCCGAACGCGTTGCGGGCAAGGGCTCGCCCTGTCAGCCACGGGCCTTCGCGCCACGCGAGCGCCGCTTTGCCTGGGCGCAAGGGGTCTCACACTGGCCCAAGGCTATTGCACGCACTCTCGAAGTCCGTCGCGAGACGCGCGTCACGGGGATCCGCGTCGAGGGCGACCACTTCGTCATCGATGCTGACGGGCAGCCAGAGCGGGCGACGCCGACCCTCGTGCTCGCCATGCCGAGCGAAGAGAGTCTAGCGCTGCTCGCGCAATTGAAGCTGGAGGTTGCCGAGCTCGTCAGCGCACGCCATCTTCTGCGCATGCTTCCGAGTCTGAGCTCGCTCACAGTCGCGGCCACCTACGCCGGCAACGCCCCGCTGCCCGACTGGCAGATGCTGTACCCGGAGAGCTCCGGCGTGTTGCAGCTCGTCTCGGTGGAATCAAGCAAGCGTCCGCACGTCGGCGTGCCGACGCTGGTCTTGCAGGCGCGACCGGCGTGGTCGCAGTTGCGTCTCGACGAGCCAGCCGAGGTATGGAGCCGCGCACTGCTCGACGAGGGTGCGCGCTTGCTCGGGAGCTGGGTGGGCGAGCCGCAGTGGACGCGCCCGCATCGTTGGCGCTACGCGCGCACGGATCTCGGCGAAGAGCTGTCCCATCCGCTGTTTGTGCGCCTGCCGGGCGGCGCGAAGCTCGGGATCACCGGCGAGCTGCTCGCCCGCGGAGCCGGCGTCGAAGCGGCGTGGCTCTCTGGCCACGAGCTCGCGCAGCGCATCTTGCACAGTAAGGAATGACCATGAGTGATATTCTTGCGGGTCTCGAGGCGCTCGTCGAGCACGATCGCACGCACGCCTGCGCCGGAGTCGGGCCCGATCAGATCTGCGTCAAGGCCGTGGCGGTCGCGCGCCTGCCGAGTCGCTTTGGTGACTTCCACATCGTTGCCTTCTGGAACAACCGCGACGCCAAAGAGCACGTGGCGCTCGTCCATGGCGACGTCATCGGCCAGGAGCAGGTCCCCGTGCGGCTGCACTCGGAGTGTCTCACCGGCGACGTCATTGGCTCTTTGCGCTGCGATTGCCGCGATCAGCTGGAGCACGCGCTGCGCAAGATTGGCGCCATGGAGCGCGGTGCGGTGCTCTACCTACGTCAAGAGGGCCGTGGCATCGGGCTCATCAACAAGATCCGCGCCTACAGTCTCCAAGATTCCGGCCTCGACACCGTGGAAGCGAACCGCGCCCTGGGCTTTCGCGACGACGAGCGCGACTACGCCATCGCCGCGCACATGCTCACGAGTCTCGGCATCACTTCGGTGCGCCTGATGACCAACAACCCCCAGAAGGTGCGCCAGCTCGAAGAGTACGGCGTGCGCGTCGCCGATCGCTTGCCGCACGTCATGCCGCCCAACGAGCACAATCGCTTCTATCTCGAGACCAAAGCGCGCCGCTCCGGTCACTTCATCGACCTGCCGACGATGCGCCCCGAGCAGGCCGACGAGCCGCTCATCGAAGGCGCGCCGCACTCCTAATCGGTGTCGGCGTAGACCACCGCGGCGCTTCAAGACCACGATCGACACCGCGCACGCATGAGCGTGTCGTGTGCTGTGTGCTACGCTACACTCGAAGAGTTGGGTGGCGCGAAAGGAGACCGCCGGTGCACTCGCGTCTCAACCGTTGGCTGCTTCTCGGTGTCGTCTTGGCTGCCTGCGACGGTGCTCGTGCGCCGGGCTCTGGCGCACCACCGCCGGTCGATGATGGGGTCACCCGCGTCACGCTTGACCCGGCCGGCGGCTCCCTCGATGTCCTACCGGGTGCGCTCGCCATAGCGGTACCGGCCGCCGCGGTCGCTGCGCCACTCGAAATCAGCGTCGCACCGATCACCGAGTACGCGAGCAATGTCCCGATGCTCGCGGGTCGCGTCTTCGACTTCGGACCCGACGGCACTCAGTTTCAAGAACCAATCGAGCTGCGTATCTCCTACGATCCCGACCTCGTGCAAGGCGATCCGCGGCGCCTGCGCCTCTTCAAGCTCCATGCCGAGGGCTGGCGCGTCTTGCCGGGGAGCTCGGTCGACACCGAGCTGCACATCGTGCGCGGCACCATCTCGAGCTTTAGCATCTACGGCATCGGCCTGTCAGTCTCGGGCACCAGCACGACGACACGGGTGAGCGTCTCGTCGGCGGGGGCCGAGACAAATGGCGACAGCGGGCACGTGGCGCTCGCCAGCGATGGTGGACACGTGGCCTTGGCGTCCGACGCCACAAATCTCGTTGCGGGCGATACCAACGCGGCAACGGACGTCTTCATCCACGATCGCGACGCCGATTTCGACGGCATCCCCGACGAGGCCGGCGCCATCACCACCGTGCGCGTCAGCGTCAGCACCGCGGGCATCGAGAGCGACGGCGACAGCTACTTTCCGCGCATGAGCCGCAACGGCCGCCACGTGGTCTTCTCCTCGCTCGCAACGAACCTCGTCTCAGGTGATGGCAACGCCGTGCAGGATATCTTCGTGCGCGATCGCGACACGGACGGCAACGGCATTCCCGACGAAGTCGGCGGCGTGGCCACGGTGCGGGTGAGCGTATCCTCGGCAGGAGTCGAGGCCGACGCGCTGTGCTTACAGGCGGCGCCGAGCGGCACCGGCCGCTTCGTCGCCTTCGCTTCCCAAGCAGGCAACCTCATCGGCAGCGATGGTAACGGCACCGTCGACATCTTCGTGCACGATCGGGACGTCGATGGCGACGGCATCTTCGACGAGCCGGCGGCCATCAGTACGGTGCGCGTCAGCGTCGCCTCGGACGGCAGCGAAGGCGATGGCGCGAGTCTCGCCCCGACCATCTCCAACGATGGTCGCTTCGTGGCGTTCATCTCCAGCGCCACGAATCTCATCGGCACCGATGCCAACGCGCGCACCGACGTCTTTCTGCACGATCGCGACACCGATGCCGATGGCCTCTTCGACGAGGCGGGTGCCATCAGCACCGTCCGTGCCAGCCTTGGCGACGACGAGAGCGAGGCAAACGACGCGAGCGATCTGCCGGCGGTCAGTGACGATGGCCGCTACGTGGCGTTCACCTCCAATGCCACGAACCTCGTCGCCTCTGACGGCAATGGCGTCACCGACGTGTTCGTGCGCGATGCTGTGAACGGTACGACCGTGCGAGTGAGCGTGGCATCGAATGGCGGCGAGGGCGGCGGGCAGAGCTACGCGTTCGACATGAGCAGCGACGGACGGCGCGTTACCTTCCAGTCACTCGCAAGCAATCTCGTCGCGAGTGACACCAATGGCGTGCAAGACATCTTCCTGCACGATCGCGACACCGATACCGATGGCCTCTTCGACGAGGCCGGCGCCGTCGCCACCATGCGGGTGAGCGTCGACTCGCTCGGCACCGAGGCCGATGCGGCCAGCGCCGCCCCCGCCATCAGCGCCGACGGTACCTACGTGGGCTTTGTCTCGAGCGCCACCAACTTGGCGGCATCGGACACCAATGCCGTCGACGACGTGCTCGTGCACGACCCGCCCTGACGCGCCGCGCGTCCTCGATGTTGTGTGCGCCACCGCGATCGGGTCTATTGAGCGACGCGATGTGCCCGGTGCACGCGCAAGGCAGGACACCATGGCAGCAGCAGCAGCAGCGGTAGCGACGGCGCAAGCGACGATCAAGGGCACAGCAGTGCTCGCCACGATGAAGTTCATCCGCGAGCGCTTTGGCGATGCGGACCACGAGCGGGTGCTCGGCGCGCTACCAGGCGAGCACGCCGCGAATCTCGGCGGCGCCATCATCAGCAGCGCGCAGCTGCCGCTGGACAGCCTGATCGCCTACATCGGGAAGGCCGATGAGATCCTCGGCCACGGCGATCTCAGCCTGTGCGAAGAGGCCGGGCGCTACTCCGCCTACGAGAGTCTCGCCACTGTCTTCAAGCTCTTTATGAAGATCTCGAACCCCCTCGGCATGGTACGCCGCGCCGCCGGCATGTGGCGCCACTTCAATTCCAGCGGCGAGCTCGAAGTCGTCCTCGCTGAGCCGAATCACATCGTGCTGCACCTCAAGGCCTTCGCGCGCCCTGGCGGCGTCTATTGCCGTCGCCTCGTTGGCTACTTCCGGCGCGTCGTCGAGGTGACCGGGGGCAAGGAAGTCGTCGTGCGCCATCCGCACTGCGCGGCCGACGGCGCCACATCGTGCGAGTTCGACGTCACCTGGCGCGATACGCGATGACGAGTAGAATACGGCGATGACCCACCGTCGCTCGTTATCGCGCTGCCGCCATGCTGCCTCCGCGGTCCTCCTTGCCGTGGTGATGACGGGTTGCACTGCCGTCTATGTGAGCTCCGCAGCCAACGCGCCGCTCTTGGCACGGCGCGCCGAGGGGCACGTACGTGGTGTCCTGGGGACCAACGGCGGTGATCTCCAAGCGGCGTATGCCCTCAGCGACGACGTCGCACTCACCGCGGCCGCTTCGGGCGCCTTGGGCGGCGATCGCTATCGACACGCGTACGGCGAGCTCGGCTTCGGTCGCTACCGCGCCGCGGGCCAACGGCGCATGTCTCTTAGCGGGGGCGGGGGCTACGGCGGTTTTCGTCTCTGTGGCGCCTATCCGGTCGGGCCCATCGGCGCTGCCTTCACGCTCGGCGATCCATTCTCCACGGACGTCTGCGCCGCGGGCCATCTCTATCGTGCCTTCGCACAGGCGGCGGTGGCGCGGGTAGGGGACGTGTTCGAGGTGGGATTCGTCGGCCGCCTGACACTCGACCACATGCGAAATCTCCGCGGCACCTACCGTGACGACTTTTGGACGAGCGGCCCACGCCTACGCTCGTTGCCCAGCGCAGCGACCGTCGCAAATCTCGAGCCGCTCGGGTTCGTCCGCCTCGGTGTGCGTGCGGTCAAGCTGGAGCTGCAGGTGGGGCTGCGCTTGCCGCTGACTTCGATCACCGATGGCGCACCGGTGTCGCTGCCCTTCCACGTCGGACTGGGCGTGCATGTGCCGTTCGGGGGAGCAGCTGGCGGCAACTCTGAGTGATCCGGAGCGCCGCCAGCGGACGCGATCTTGCCTAGTAGTACGTGAGCGAAGCGACAAGCGCCGGAGCGAGCGTACCGTAGCCGACGCTGTTGAGGCTGAACTTGCCGTAGGCAACGCGTGCGAGCACACCGATCGACCACTCCTGCGACATCCACCACTCGTAGCCGCCGCCAAGGGCGAGCACCATGCCGGTGGGGTCGCTGCCACCAGCGTTGCCGTTCACCGATGTCTCGAGGCCACCCCATCCGATCATTCCCTGCACGTGCGCACCGGGCAGTTGCGAGAGATAGTAGTCGGCGAACGCCGTCAAGCCCATCACGTATTGCGAGAAGTCGGTTACACTAGCGACTTCCTGGTCGTTCACCTGGTAGGTGGGACTCATGCCGTAGTCGAGGAGTAGACCGCCGCCAATCGCGAGCCCTTCCATGATAGTGCCGCCCAAGAGAAGCGACGTTGCGATGGTGGTGCCGCCGTATGAGGTCTTGATCCCGGACACTTCAGCGGATGAGCTGTAGTGCCCCAGGCCGCCTGTGGCCTGAAGGAAGAACCCATCGCGCGTTCCCTGCGCCAGGGCCATCGAGGACGCCAAGAGGCTCGCAAGCAGGACGACCAAGCTCGAAGCATGCTTCATACGTTTTCTCCATGCGCTGTGGACCCCATCAGGGGTCGGTTCTCTCCGTCGGCTACCGACGCGTGGCCGGACGGAATGCTGCTCACTCAACCACGAACATGTCCGCGCGGCAACGCAAGTTTCGGTGGTCATTCGCCGCGTCGAACGGGCCTGTTACCGGTGCCTTGAGACGAATCGTCACGCGCGGTCGGAGAAGTGATGTTGCGGGGTGACGACGGGAAGCTCCATGTGCTCTACGCCGACAAGCTGTCGTCGGGTGTTCCTCGCCGCGCTGCGCGCCCCACAGGCGTCAGCGAAAGTCGCCGATGAGCGCCAGCCCTGCCCAGTGCGCCGGATGCGCAAAGCGACTCCTCGTTTCGAGCATCGCTCGACGCAAGGCGTTCGCCGGCGAGTCCGTTGCTAGGCGGCGAAAGAAGCGCTTCATCGTCACCCCGGTGGCGAGGTCGGCCACGCGCTGGCGACTCGCGACAACCGTTCGAGTGCCCGCTGTCAGATACGCGCTCGCCAGACTCACCCAGGCCTCGGTCGCGAGCGGTTGCCCAGCGGTTTGGCAGGCACTGAGTGCGACGAGGGCCGGCGGTGCGTGCAAACCGAAGATTTCGCGTGTCTCGAGCCGCCCGTCGTCAGCGCTCGTCGCGGCAAGCACCAGAGCACTGCCGAGCGGATCATCGGCATCGAGCTCAGCATGCGTCGCCACATCGACGGCATCGGCGCTCACCGACCGCAAGGCAGTTTCGCTCGCCTGGGCACCGAGCCGCGCCGCACTCCCCCCCACGGCCAGCGCCTCGAGCCGCGCGTACGGTAGGTCCGCGGAGGCAGCAAAGCTGGCGAACGAGCGCGGGCGAGTCGCCCGTCGTGCCGACAGGAGATCGAAGAGCAGCCCAAGCGTCGGTGCGTACGAGAGGCTAAAATGCTCGAGCAACGCGGCGCCATCGAGTGACAGCGCGGCAAACGGCACCTGCTGCAACGCGCCGTCGGCGACGATGACGACATGCTCGGCGCCACGCAAAACCTCGGCCACCGGGGCAATGAGCAGCTGCGACAGCTCGGTGAGGGTATCGTCCACCGCCCCCAACGCCGTGATACCCTCGACGAGATCGCGCACGTGCGTTCGCAGCTGCGTGCGAGTCACAGGTACCACCACCGCCGTCTGCGATGACGACCCTGTGGCGAACAAGAACAAGGTGTCCCGGGCGATGTAGTAGCTGAGCACCACGGTCTCACTCGGCAACACCTCCTGCAGCTCGGCGAGCGCCGGCGCACCGACCGTGAAAACGCGAGCGAGACGCGGATAGCGTTGCACGAGTGCTGAAAGGGCCTGGTCGTGTTGACTCGCCGCAATCGACCGCGCCGCCGTGTCGTTCGCCTCCTGACGACGGACACGGGCAAGTGCCTCGCGCGTTCGAGCTTCCTGCTCGAGCAGCTCGCCTGCTTCGAGCGAAGGCAGCGACACCGAGCCGCTCCCGAGCACGTCGAGCAGCCGTCGACTTCGTGCCCGCTCGGCGAGAGTAAACGCGGTGCGCGTGTCGTCTTCTGCGAGGGCGAGTCGCACCGCGTCGGCGTAGAGGTCGCGCCGTGTGTGCTCGGCCTCTTCGCTGTCACGACTTCGTCCGAGCTGCTCCGCGACGACGAGGGCTTCGCCTGCCAACCGTCGCGCCGCGCCGCGATTCCCGGCACCTTCACTCACGCGCGCAAGGCCATAGAGCGCGCTCCATTCGACTTCTGGAACCTGCAAGGATCGTGAGAGCGCGAGTGACGCTTGATAGTCTTCGGTGGCACGAGCGTCGGCGAGCGATTCGAAGATCTGGGCCCGCGCCAAGAGCGACTGCAGCTCGTTGTAGCGACTGCTCGTCTTTCGGCTGAGAACAAGGGCCTGCTCAAGATGAGCGAGGGCCTGTGAGGCATCGCCCTGTCGTGCGAGCGCGATCGCCAAGTTGCGCAGATCGTAGGCGCGACCCTCGTCGCTGCCGAGCGACTCGTCGATCACGAGGGCGGAGCGAAAGTCGAGGGCGGCGGCAACGAGCTTGCCACTCTCGCGGCGCACAAAGCCCAAGTTATTCAGCTGTGCCGCCTCTTCCGAGCGGCGACCGCTGCGACGAGCAAGCGACAGGGCGGCTTCGATGGACCGCTCAGCGGCGACAAAATCGCCTTGGTTCACCGCGATGAGACCCTCGAGGCTGAGCGACTGAATCTCGAGAAACACATCGGCGCGTGTACGAGCGAGCATCAGCGCGGTTGTCTCGTGCGCGCGCGCGCGACGATAGTTGCCACGGTACCACTCGATCTTCGCGAGCTCGAGACTCGCTTGACCCCGCACCGTGGGTGCTTGCTCCTCGGCGAGGCGCGCCGCGCGCTCGGCATACTCGACCGCATCGTCGTAGCTTGCGACCTGACGGTAGATGCGCGCCGCATCGAGGAGCAGCTCGGCCTCAATATCATGCAGTGCAAGACGAGAAGCCACCGCCTGCGCGGCCTGGAACTGCTCGAGCGCCTTATCGAAGTTATTGAGGCCGCTTTCGTAGAGGAATCCGAGGTAGCGGCGGGGATAGATCTCGTTGCGCGAGCCCTTCGTGGCGTAGGCCAAGATGGCCTTTTGGTAGGCTCGCACCGCGGCCGGTAGCTCGAACAGCGCACGCCGCTCAGTGCCGAGGCGGGACTGGCAGTCCGCCTCCGTTTCCGCATCACGCAGCTCGGCGGCAAGTCGCGTGCAGCGCTCGAGGGCGTCGGCGGCGCGCGCGTGCTCGTCACCGTGCGCGAGCGTTTTGCCGAGCTCCGCTGTGGTCTTGAGCACGCCGGCGGCGTTGCCTTGGCGACGGTAGTCGGCCACCAGCTCTTCTTGGAGAGCGGCGGCGTCCTCGATTTCGCCGAGAGCGAGGTGCGTTTGCGCGAGAATCGAGCGAATGGCCCCCTCGCGCTTGGGCAGCGACACAGGCAGTGAGCGTGTCACCGCATCGTCCGAGCGCGTGAGCAGCGCGACGCTCGCGGGCTCGGTGAGAAACACCATAGCATCGAGCAGCTGACGAAAACGTCGCTGCGCAACCCGCCAGGTGAGAGGAGAGGGCGCCCCTTGTGCGGTCTTGAACGCAGCAATGGCTTCCGTCGCGAGGCGCCTGTACGCCTCGACGGCCACGGTGACACGCGCGGCAAAATCGAAGCCGCCGTCGCCGCCGACGGTGGCCTGCGTGACGATGCCGTCGGCGCGTGCCGCGGTAAGAATCGCATCCAGACTCTCATGGTCGAGCTCGCGACTCACCCGTGTGAGCAGTGGTGGGGCTCCCTCGCCAGCGACATCGAAGAGAACTGTGGGAATGCCCGCGAGCAGCGCTGCCTGCAAGAGAGCACGGCGGCCGCGGCTGGGGGCGACGGGTGCCTCGACCAAGAGGAGCGCGGCACGGAGGTCCTCGTGCGCCAGCCAGTCGAGATCGAGCGCGACGCAGCTGTCGGCTCCGCCCCCGCGCATGACGATCTGGGTGCGCCCAGCGCGCTCGAGGGGAGAGGCTTCCACACGCAGCGGCAATCGAAGGTAAATGAGCGCCTGATCGCCCAGCGCGCGGCGAAAGCTCGTAGGTGTCGCGAGTCGTCTAGGAATGGCCAAGGCTTCGGGCACGACGCGGTCGCCACCGAAGATGAGCAGGCCGCCGCGACTCAGACTGCGCGCTTGCAGCGTCGCGGCAAAGTAGGTTGCGGAGAGGACCTCGTTGACGACGAATTGTGTGCCGAGTGGCGCGCCGCCGAGGGACCACGAAGCGGGAGTGTCTGCCCACGTCTCACCGAGATCGACGTACAGCCGCCGGACTCCTTGCTCGTGGGCCTCGGCAACGAGCAAGGCGACACTTTCGGTGCCACTGCCCTCCGATAGCACCCCGCGCAGACCGTCTTGTGTGCAGACAAAGCCAAAGCTCGAGTCGCCTGCTGGGCGAAACAGCTGCAAGAGCCCCGTCTGTGGCGCGAGCCGGCTTCGCAACTCGACCGCCGTGATCGGTGCAGCGACGACAGCGCGCAGCAGCATGGGGCCCTTGGCGGCCTCGGCGAAAAATTGCGCCGGAGCTGCACGGCTTGGCTGCAACGCCTGCCAGGCGGCGCCGATGCTGCTCCCACGCACACGCGCCTCGTCCGGCTGCAAGTCCAATAGCCGATGACGCTCGAGTAGTCGCCAGGCATGCTCGGCGTCCCCGGCGGCCATGAGCTGACGTGCCGCAAGCGCTACGAACGCATCGAGCTCGGGTGCCCGCGCAGCGGTCGGCGCCTGTTCGAACGCTGTGGTCGCCTGCGCCAGTGCACGCTCGTACGCACCTTCATCGCCCCGGTCACGCGCAACGAGAGCGTTGCCGAAGCTAGCTCGCCAACCGTCAGCGCGTGCTGCGGGTAGCGTGCGGTCGCCGGCAAACGGTGCCGCGAGCTCAGGGCGCAGCGCCAGGTGGGCGTAGTCGCGCGCGAGCGCCGCCTCCGACACAGCACCATCCAGAGCGCGCAGGCGGTTCTCCAGCCACCGCCCCCGGCGCGTCGTGTCGCCGACCGGGACCTCTCGCACGGCCATTGACAGGTGTGCGAGTGCGAGCAGTCCCGCCACCTGGCGACTGAGATCGGGCTGGCTTTTGCTCGTGGCTTCGAGCGCGCTCGTGGCTGCAAGCCATACCGGTGTCGAGAGCGCTTCATCGTCTTTCAGACGCACGCGCGCCTGTAAGAGGCTCTCGAGGCATGTGGCGAGGGCGGGCCACCAACGACGTGCATGCGCTAGAGCGATGGCTTGCTCCCAGCGGCGCCGCACATGCGCTACGTCTCCAGCGCGCGCGGCCAAAAGCGCGCTCTCGTGCAAGCCGTGCAAGAGCTCCACCGCGATGCGGGGTCCTAGGCGCGCGTCGTCCGCTTCCTCGAAAAGTAGCGCCAGGCGTCGTGCGTCGTAGGTGCGTGCCGTAGCCAGGTCGCCCCGTCGCAAAAGCAGTCGTGTCGCCTGCGCGCGTGCAATTTCCTCTTCCTGCGTGGAGGAAAAACCGTAGATCGCCCTCGTGACGTTGTCGGGATTGGCGGGGTCCTCATTCGCGAGCCATGGGCTTACGGTCGGCTCGGGACCTTCCCCTCGCTTGAGAACTGCAAATACGCGCCGCCACGCCGCGCGCGCGAGCTCGTCGTTGCCC